>JAZKAD010000001.1:0-2422 GCA_040389305.1 Pseudomonadota bacterium
TTTGGTCTACGGATACCTTACAAATTTTGGCGAACGTATTCATTACCATTATTTATAATATCAATTATCCTAACAGCTCTTGTATTTGCCCCAAAGATTGGTTTTAGCCATGGAGGTGCTAGACGTTGGATTGAAGTTTTTGGCATATCATTTCAACCTGTCGAATTTTTAAAGATCGGATTCATTATATATTTTTCTGCATGGCTATCATGGGCGAAAGGACGTATACGAGACATCAGATTTAGTATTCTTCCACTGTGTATAATGCTCGGAGTCATAGGAGTCGTTTTACTAAAGCAACCAGACACTAAAAGCTTGATACTGATTACTATTACTGCCATAGTTATGCTTTTTGTTTCTGGTATGCCGTGGAAATATATTCTAGGATTAATGGCTGTGAGTATAGTTGCATTTATAGTACTTGCATTCTTTAAGCCCTACCTTATGGAGAGACTAAACACTTTCATCCATCCGAGCCAAAATGGTAGTGGTTCTTCTTATCAGCTCCAACAATCGCTCATAGCAATAGGTTCCGGTGGATCCTTTGGTAGAGGTTTAGGACAGAGTATACAGAAGTTTAATTATTTACCAGAACCACAAGGAGATTCTATTTTTGCTGTCGTAGGCGAAGAACTCGGATTCTTTGGTTCCATCCTCCTTATATGCTTATATATTGCTTTTGCATTACGTGGCTATCGTATTGCTCATAATGCACAAGATTCATTTGGTAAGTTATTTGTTATAGGTAGTATTACTATGATAACCGCTCAGTCATTCATGAATATTGCTTCTATTATAGGAGTATTTCCGCTTACAGGCGTTCCTCTTGTTTTTATAAGTCATGGCGGTACTGCGTTATTACTTTCTCTTGGTGTAATGGGTATTGTGCTCAATATATCCCGATCACAAGCAAAAGCAAAGCCTAGTGCAACAACAGGTAGGCTAGAAAAGTAATAAAAAATAGGCTACAATAACGATTATGAAGATATTACTTACAGGAGGTGGAACAGGTGGTCATTTTTACCCCCTTATTGCCATCGCTGAGAAGCTAAACGAATTAGCTGCAAAAGAAAAAATAATTGGACTTAAACTTTACTACATGTCAGATTCTCCATACGACAAGCGTATGCTTTTCGAGAATAGTATCACGTATGTACAGATTCCATCCGGTAAAATGCGGACATATTCTTCGATTAGGAATTTCTTTGATATGTTCACTACAGCTATTGGTGCATTCTTCGGGTTACTTTCTATGTTTTTTATATATCCTGATGTTGTAGTTTCAAAGGGTGGCTACGCTGCTTTTCCTGCAGTCTTTGCTGCAAAATTATTACGTATCCCAGTTATTGTTCATGAATCAGATTCAAGCCCTGGACGACTTAATCTATGGACTGCCAAGTTCGCAAAGCGTATAGCTATCTCGTGGCCAGAGGCAGCTAAATATTTACCGAAAGAAAAAACTGCACTTACTGGTCAGCCCATTCGTAAGGCGATACTTCAAGGTAGCCCTGAAGGTGCCTATGACTTCTTTAAGATTGGGGCCGAGCTTCCTGTAATATATGTCGTAGGAGGATCTAGTGGCGCAGAGAAAATAAATAATGCAATTATAGAAGTATTACCAGAATTACTTTCTCGATATCAAATAATTCATCAGACAGGACAGAATAATCTAAACGATGTTGTATCTAGATCAAAATTAGTTTTGGAAAATAATCCGAATATTGCACACTATGTACCAACTCCATATTTAAATAATTTAGCAACTCGCATGGCCGCTGGTGTAGCTACACTAGTTATTTCACGAGCTGGTTCATCGCTATTTGAAATAGCATCCTGGGGAGCGCCATCTATTATTATTCCAATTACAAATTCTAATGGTGACCACCAGAGGAAGAATGCCTATAGTTATGCTCGTACTGGTGCTTGTGAAGTTATAGAAGAGAGCAATTTAAGTCCACATGTACTAATAGCTGAAATAGACAAATTAATATCAAATAAGGATAGACTTGCTCAAATGAAGAATAGCGCACTTTCTTTCGCTTCACCTGATGCAGCAGAAAAAATTGCTCAAGCAGCATTGGATATTGCATTGTCTCATGAATCATAATATGGATCTACATAAGAAAAAAGTTGTTACTAGATTTGCACCCAGTCCTACAGGATATTTGCATATTGGAGGTGTGCGGACTGCAGCTTTTGCGTGGGCTTATGCTCGCAAGCATAACGGTACTTTTATTCTTCGCATTGAAGATACTGATAAAGCTCGAGAAGTAGAAGGATCTATTGATCACATTATCGAATCATTAAAGTGGGTTGGTCTAGAATGGGATGAAGGTTTTGATATCGGCGGACCAAATGCGCCATATCTCCAATCTGAACGATTAAGTTCATATAAAAAATATGCTCAAGTTTTAGTTGATAA
>JAZKAD010000002.1:0-7922 GCA_040389305.1 Pseudomonadota bacterium
TTTAATCTGTGAAATGGTATTATGAGATTTGGGCTATGATACTGCACTAACCGTCAAGCGCTAAATTAATTGTGAAAGCTGAAGGAGTGGCTTTTTCAAAAGTGACATGGGGGATGGGAAGTGTAACATAGTAGGTTAATCTATTATAGAATTTATTATTATTTTTTTAAGTGGTTTGATGCTTGCATTAAGCATTGATGTTATGATAGGCTAGATCTTTGCCTATATGTAATGAGATTATATGCCTCCTATTTCCAAATCTATAGATCTACAATTTGATAGCGTTCGTGAAATGCAAAGATTTCAAGTAGAAATTTCTCTGGTAGCCGCATCTCGTGGCAGAGCAGTAATATCCGATGAAGAAACTATGGCGTTCTTTCAAAGCCCTCCGGAAGAGAGAAGGAAGATTGTAGACGAGGCGATGCAAAAAACTTTCGATAAAGACTTTGATAGTCAATCAGAGTTTAGCAAAAGAGTTCTCGCGTCTCAGGATTTCGATATCGCTATAAAAAGTATGAACGAAATTCGTGCAGAAAACAATGAACCTCCAACAAAAGTGGTCAATCCTTATAAAAAAGACCTATTTGTTGAAGCTTATAAATCTCTATTTAATGAATTACAAAATCCCAAAGGCCCAGATTGTTCTGTAATTGCAGAGGCCGCGGCAAAAATTTTAGCCGGAAACGACAAAAAAAACTTTGAGCTTACTCATGACCAAGCTAAGACATTTTTTACAGAAAAAAGAGTGAATGAGTATGCGGGAAAACCTGAAGGCCTAAAGCAGTTATGCGGCAAATTTTTTGAGCAGGTTTCCGCTCGACAAAAAGCCCTTGATGAGATTAGCGCAGAAGTTAAAGGTTTTGTTCGGCCAGAACATCATGCAAAAAAAGCGCCACAAAGATCATCCGATGATGGTAGAGCTAGATAAATCTAAGTCAATTTAGTTAAGATAGTATCCAGCTGCTCTAGAGAAGAAAAATGAAATATAATTTTCCCGCCAAGCACGGTATTTTCTATGGTAATTTTCATCCCAAAATTTTCAGATAAAGCATCCACCAAAGCAAGCAAATCATCATTCTGGGCATGGCCCAGAGCTACGCTTGGCTTATCGTAAGGTGTCTTTGTCTTATACCAGTTTTTAACCAAGACTTCTGTTTGCCTAACATTTAAGCTACGGTCAATTATTATGCGCGCTATATCCTCAGCAGCTTCGTGCCCAACTAAGCTTCTCGCATGCCCCATGGTGAGTAAATTACTTGCGAGATGCACTTTTATTGTCTCCGGCAAAGTTCTAAGGCGAAGTAAGTTAGCCACGTGACTTCGGCTTTTACCTACTATCTGACTTATCTGCTCTTGTGTATAATTAAATTCCTCCATCAAACGCGCATATCCCTCAGATTCTTCAATTACTCCGAGGTCTTCTCTCTGAATATTTTCAACAATTGCATATTCAAGAACCTGAGAAGAGGACAATTCTTTGACTATGGCCGGTATTGTATTTAAATGAGCAAGCAATGAAGCTCTCCACCGCCTCTCCCCGGCGACGATAGCAAATTTTCCATCTGGTAATGGACTGACGATAATAGGCTGCAACACACCGCTGCGCTTAATTGAATCACTGAGCTCTCTTAGCGACTCAGGATCAAATGTTTTACGGGGTTGGTATACACCAGCTTCCAGTAAACTAAGATTTATCTCTTTTACCGATCCAGCATCGCTTCGACTAGTTCCAAAATCTTCTCCTAGTAATGATGCAAGACCTTTGCCAAGACTACGATTTTTCATATATTACCTAATATTTCTTTTGCTAAATGCATATAAGAGACAGACCCCAAACATTTGTGATCATATAACATCACTGGCATACCGTGAGAAGGAGCCTCTGAAATACGCACGTTGCGGGGGATTACGGTATTGAAAACCAAATGCTTCATACAGCTTCGTACGTCTTGTTCGATATGCTCAGTAAGTCTGTTGCGCTTGTCATACATGGTGAGTAATATACCCAATATTTCAAGCGATGGATTTAATTTTTTGGTTACAAGCTCAATAGTTTTAAGTAAATGACTTAGCCCTTCCAGTGAATAGAACTCACATTGCATAGGGATTAAAACTTTTGTAGAGGCTGTAAGAGCATTAATAGTGAGTAAACCAAGAGAGGGCGGGCAATCGATTATTATCCATTTGTACTTTGCTTGCGCTAAGGATAAAGCGGATTTTAATATACTCTCCCTCTGAGCTACTTGGATAATTTCTATTTCTGCTGCTACTAAGTCAATATTAGCGGGTATTATATCAAGACCAGGAATAGCGGTTTTGATAATTACTTCCTCCGCAGAGCTTCCGTGAAAAATATCATAAATATTACGATCACGGTTGCTCAAGTCTATACCAAGCCCCGTGCTTGCATTTCCTTGGGGGTCAAGATCAATGACTAGAACTCCACCAGTGCATGCGGCTAAGGCAGTGGCTAGATTTATGGCGGTAGTGGTTTTCCCTACCCCACCCTTTTGATTTACAACGGAAATTATCATAATCTCACTAGCTCTACAACGCATCCATTTACGCTAGTAACACTTGGCGTAATACTATATTCAAAATTCCAGAATTTTTGCGCTTCCTCAATTTCTTTCATAACTTGCTCTCCCTTGAGAAACAAAAACTTCTTTTTCACTTTAAGGCCCTTGCACAAATCTAGCGTATTTTTGATAGAAGCAAAGCCTCTCGATGTTAAAATATCGCATTCTAATGATAGACTTTCCACTCTCACGCTTAATATATCAATATAATTCACAGATAATTTGGAGGCTTGTAGTAAAAAAGCCGCTTTTCTCTGGTCTGATTCAATAAGCGTTACTCGCTCTATACCGAGAATAGACAAAATAATTCCCGGAAGACCAGCTCCAGATCCAACGTCTATTATATGATCTTTCGGAGAAAGATAATTCATTAACTGCGCAGAGTCAATTATATGACGCTCCCATATATTATCTAGATCTTTTGCGCTTACGAGATTAATTTTTTGAGACCATTTTTTTAAAAGGTCGATATAGCCTGAAAATGTTTCATGTGGAACATTCATTTACTTATATACACTAAAATAGCAGTTAAAGCAGAGGGGGTGACGCCGGGTATACGTTTTGCCGCACCTAAATTATCAGGTTTATGCCTAGATAATTTTTCTATCATTTCTAGAGATAGCCCGGCTATTTTTGAGTAGTCCACATTTCTAGAGATCGACCTTGATTCTTCGTGTTTAAATTTATCAATATCCTTCGCCTGGCGCTCCAAGTAGAAAGAATATTTGGATTCGATGTATGCATGATGTAAAATTCGTCTGTCTATGGCTGCAAGCTCTGGAAAAATCTCTATAACTTTATCTACTTCGTGTAAACCTAGTAAGTTAAAGGCTGTACGGTACTGCCCATCTTGGGATATTGTATATCCCAATTTTTCTAGAGCACTAGAAGAAATTTTAAGTTTATGCAAAATTTCAACTGCGCTATCTATATTATGAACTTTATTTTGATAAGTATCTTTACGAGCACTCGAGATACATCCTATCTCAATACCTTTTTGTGTTAACCTAAGGTCTGCATTATCTGCGCGTATAGTGAGGCGATACTCTGAGCGAGAAGTAAACATACGATAAGGTTCTGTAGTGCCATGAGTAATTAGGTCGTCTATCATTACCCCGATATAACTTTCTGTGCGGCTAAGTATAAAATCTGGAAGACCTTTGAATGCAAGAGCGGCATTAAGGCCCGCAACTATACCCTGTCCTGCGGCTTCTTCGTAACCTGTCGTTCCATTAATTTGCCCAGCTAGGTAAAGCCCAGAGATTTTTTTTGTCTCAAGGCTACCATAGAGCTCCCTGGGGTCTACATAGTCGTACTCTATCGCATATCCTGGGCGAATCATTTTAGCATTTTCTAGCCCGGGTATTGTTTTTAAAAATTCTATTTGCACATCTTCAGGAAGTGAAGTTGAGATTCCATTGGGGTATATAGTGTAATCATCTAAGCCCTCTGGCTCCAAGAAAATTTGATGACTTAGCTTATCGGCAAATCTTACTATTTTATCTTCAATAGAAGGGCAGTATCTAGGACCTACGCCTTCTATTTGCCCAGAATACATAGCTGACTTTTGAATATTGTTTCGGATGACTTCATGTCCAAGTGCGGTGGTTTTAGTGATATAACATGGTATTTGAGGGACTAAAACTTTTTCTGTCAGTTCTGAGAATGGTCTCGGGGTTTCGTCTCCATGCTGAGCGATAGTTTTTAAGTAATCAATAGTTCTACCGTCAATTCTCGGAGGGGTGCCCGTCTTAAGCCTTCCGAGATTAAGCCCAAACTTTTTCAAAGTAGTGGAGAGGCCGTAAGATGGAGCCTCATCCACTCTACCTGCGGCAATTTTTTTAGATCCGATATGAATCAGTCCAGATAGGAATGTTCCAGTTGTGAGTATTACTTTTTCACATGAAATCTGACTGCCATCGCTTAATATAACACCACTCACTATTCCACCCTTAGTAGCAATGTCTTCTACGCTATTAAATATTACTGTAAGATTGGGGTAGTTAGTTATTATGTCGCTCATCGCCTTGCGATAGAGTTTTCTATCCGCTTGAGCTCTAGGACCCCAGACTGCTGGTCCTTTGCTTTCATTTAGCATCTTATAATGTATGCCAGCAAGGTCTATAACTCTACCCATTAGTCCGTCTAAGGCATCTACTTCTTTAACTAATGTGCCTTTTGCAATCCCACCTATAGCAGGATTGCAGGACATTTCGCCTAGGTTCTCTGCTTTTGGAGTGATAAGAACGGTTTTAGCACCAAGACGCGCAGAAGCTGCAGCAGCTTCGCAGCCAGCATGCCCACCGCCTATCACTACAACATCAAAGTCCATTATCTAACGATCTCTGATTTATCAAAGAAAAAAGCTATTTCCTTTGCGGCGCTTTCAAGGCTATCTGATCCATGTACGCTATTTGCTTCGATATTTTCCGCAAAATCTTTGCGGATAGTTCCAGCTTCTGCATCTGCTGGGTTAGTAGCTCCCATAACTTTGCGATTAACAGCAACTGCATTTATTCCTTTTAGCACCTGAAGTACTACAGGGCTTGATGTCATATATGCTACTAAGCTTGCAAAGAAAGGTCTTGCGCTATGCTCAGCGTAAAAAGATTCAGCTTGCTCTTTGGTTAAATGAACCATTTTTTGCGCCGCAATTTCAAGGCCTGCTGCTTCCAAATAAGAATTAATTTTACCAATAAGATTTCTTCTTGTTGCATCTGGTTTAATAATAGAAAAAGTGTATTCGGTCATGTGTAATTCCTTAATGTTAAAGAGGTTAACTTTTATATAAGTTACTACTCTAATTTGCAAGAATTATTTGAATATTGATCCTATGCTAGTTTCCTATATGATTGGCTTCTTAAGAAATAAGTAAGGTTACATGAATCCGCTGAATCTACGCGCCCTTCCTCTAAAATTTATAGCGATCTATTTATTCTCGCAGATTGCTACGCGCTTTGCGATTTTTTGCTATGCGCTATCTGCGCATCAGATAGAGCTATTGGATGCAAAGAGTATTTTTATTCTGGGTTCTATGAATGATCTGATATCTTTGATATATATCTTACCTTTAGCAATTCCTTTGAGCTGCATTGGGCATAGAATTCCAAAAATCGTTGGATATTATGTGGTGATATTTGCGTTAAGTGCGAATTTACTCTCTGAACTTTCCTTTTGGGATGAGTTTGGTACAAAATATAACTTCATTGCAGTGGATTACCTGATCTACACACAAGAGATTATAGGAACACTGTATGAATCATTGCCTATTTTCAAAATCATCTTGGGGCTCGGAATATTTAGTTTATTCGCTACATACATTGTGGCTAACTGGAGAATAAATTACAGTAGCAGCAAGCGCCAAATATGCTTATGGACGGGATTATTTTGCTTAATAGCACTATTCTTATTCAAATATTACGATTCTGACAAATTTAAGTTTAATGAGAATGTTTATGCCCTGGAAATGAGCAAGAACGGTCCTTATGAATTTTTTTCAGCATTCCGTAATAACGCATTAAATTACATAAAATTTTATAAAACTATCGATCAAAAAGAGGCTTTAAATATATTGCGCTCTAAAGTGCTGCAAGAAAATCAAACATTTTTGTATCCCGAAGGAATAGAGAGGCGTACGAAGGCATTGGGCGAGACTCAAAAGCGCAATATTGTGCTCATTGTGATAGAGAGCATGAGCGCTGAATATATGAAAAAGTTTGGAAATACTGAGGGTATCACGCCAAATCTTGATAAACTTGCAGATGATAGTGCGTTTTTTAACAGACTCTATGCAACAGGTACAAGGACGGTACGCGGCCTTGAGGCTTTAACCCTCGGAATTCCGCCTACACCTGGCGCTTCAGTTGTAAGGCAAGAAGGCAATGATGGGCTCTTCAATATAGGCAGCGTACTTAGATCTCATGGTTATGACCTTAATTTTATTTATGGTGGCTTTAGTTATTTTGACAACTTAGAGAGTTATTTCGGAGGTAACGGATATAGAGTAATTGATCGTAGTAGTTTAAACCCAGAAGAGATTAGTTTTGCAAATATTTGGGGTGTAGCGGATGAAGATATTCTGACTAAAGCATTGAAAATATCCGATGAATCTTATGTGAAAAATCGCCCGTTTTTTTCGTTAATTATGACAACTTCAAATCATAGACCATACACCTTTCCAGAAGGGCGTATTGATAGACCATCAGGCGAAGGGAGATATGCTGCCGTGAAATATACGGATTATGCCATAGGAAAATTCATTGAAGATGCAAAAAAACATCCCTGGTTTGACAATACTATCTTTGTTATTACCGCAGATCACTGTGCATCCA
This sequence comes from Pseudomonadota bacterium, assembly GCA_040389305.1. Classification (GTDB taxonomy): domain Bacteria; phylum Pseudomonadota; class Alphaproteobacteria; order Rickettsiales; family Rickettsiaceae; genus JAZKAD01. The sequence continues at coordinate 6,911 of JAZKAD010000002.1, forward strand.
GTGCTGGCAAAACGCAACTACCTATCGAGAAATATCATATCCCTCTAATGATATATGCGCCAAAGATACTAAAGCCGTCCGTAGTCAGTAGCTTAGCTAGTCAAATAGATGTCCCTCCAACAATATTGGGTCTTCTGAATATTGACTATGATTCTAAATTTATGGGACGTGATATAATTAACTTTCCAGCGAATAGAGCTTTTATTAGCACATATCAGCTGCTTGGATATATGAAAGGTGATGGCCTCGCGATTTTAGCGCCGAAGCAAAGTGCGGAAGTAAGAACGCTAAACAAATTGGTCGCTGAATCTAGTGACTTAATAAAAGAAGCCATTAGTTATTATCAAACATCCTATCTGCTATTTAAAGAAGGCAAGATGAGAGAGGGACAGAGATGAGGAGTCCCTTATTGAGTCTTCTAGCGCCCTCTAGAGGCTGGCTTTTCTAAGCCAGCCATTTTTTAATAGCACTACATAGTTCTGTTTTAGACTTATTGAAGTCGGTCCATGCTTTTACTTTGTCGCCGTCACTGCCTGCCATAGAAGTTACTAAGCTTCCAGCGGCCTTGATAAATCCTACAAACTTTGTCATTATCGGAAAACTAGATCCTAGATCTTTTAGCGCGTCTGCAATATCCTCAAAAAATTGCTTTGTGCCTTTTTTTGGATCCTTGGCAAAGTCATCAAGTTCTTTTCCAGCATGAGACATTGTTGCTTGCACTTCTTTTTTCGTACTTTTTATCAGAGACATGAGCAGAGGCTTGACTTCTTTATACCAAGCATCGGATATTGATCTTTGTGCCATCTCTATGGTTGAAGGAGGCTTGACTGCATCCCTCAATGGCCTGGTTGCTTCGTCTGCAGCGCGCTTTAGATCATCGGTGAGTCTCATATTTGCCCTTTTTTGTGTTTCTAATTCTAAAGTATGACATGGAGCAAAACTTCCCCGGTAAATTAAACTTAAAACAGCTAATTTTTACACTCTTTTCCATTACTATTCCATTAGTACTTAC
>JAZKAD010000002.1:7932-26205 GCA_040389305.1 Pseudomonadota bacterium
TTCGTTATTTATTTAAAATTGTGTTAATAATACACTATTTTTGAAATGAGGAAGATGCGATGTCGTAACATTTTCTTTGCTATACACTCTGATTGCTTATATCTTCTAGGCCTAATCTACTTAAATTAATCAATATGAAAAGCACGACTCTTCTGTCTAAAGATCAATATCTCCATTCTTATGAGCAAATGCTACTTATGCGTAGGTTCGAAGAAAAATGTGGGCAGCTTTACGGGATGAGTTTGATATCTGGATTTTGCCATTTATATATTGGGCAAGAAGGCGTTGCCATGGCAACATCACTTGCTAAAATCCCCGGAGATAGCATTATTACAAGCTACCGTTGCCACGCTCATATCATTTTGTCTGGCACGGATCCAAAATATGTTCTCGCAGAGCTTATGGGCAAATCAACCGGCTGCTCTAAAGGCAAGGGGGGCTCTATGCATCTTTTTAATATCCCCGGTAAATTCTATGGAGGGCATGGGATAGTAGGGGCTCAGGTGCCTCTTGGTACCGGCCTTGCATTTGCTGAAAAATACAAAGGCACAAACAATATTTGCTATACTTTTTTCGGAGATGGGGCAGCTCATCAAGGGCAGGTATATGAAGCCTTCAATATGGCAAAACTTTGGAATCTTCCTGTTTTATATATCATAGAAAATAACGAATATTCTATGGGTACTTCTATAGCTCGCTGTAGCTCTGTGAAAGATTTATATGTTCGCGGAGAGTCCTTTGGAATGCCAGGTAAGCAAGTTGATGGTATGGATTTAGATGCATGCTACAAGGCTATATCAGAGGCCAGTGAGTATGTCAGAAGCGGGAATGGGCCTATGCTACTTGAGATGAAGACTTATAGATATCGCGGCCATTCAATGTCTGATCCTGCAAAATATAGAAGCAAAGAAGAGGTAGAATCTTACAAGGAAAAACGCGATCCAATAGAGCGTACAAAAAACTTAATCCTTGAGAATAAATATAGTACAGAAGATGATTTAAAAAGCATCGAGAAACGCGTTAAGGATATAGTGCAGGAGGCAGTAGATTTTGCAACCAACTCGGATATTCCTGATGAAAGCGAGTTATATACTGATGTTTATGCAAGCTAAATCCTTAGAGACTCAGAGCGAAGACTTATGATTCCCCGCGAGTCTTTTTACTTCAAGTACAAAAAATCGAAAATATGACGCTTAGTAGTAAATTATCTAACCCTTTACAATGCCCTGTATGCAAGAACTCTTTAATGAGATCTTCGACATTGTATTATTGTGAGCATAATCATCACTTCGATCAGTCAAGAAAAGGATATACGAATCTTTTACTTGCCAATCAGAAGCGTTCAAGCAGCCCGGGTGATTCAAAAGAAATGACACAAGCCCGTTTCGATTTTCTAAGTAAAGGCTATTACCAACCTATTGCTGAGGCAATAAACGATTGCCTAAAAGATCCTATAATGAATTCTTTGTCTCCCCCTTTAACTGTGGTTGATAGTGGATGTGGCGTTGGATATTATCTTGATTTTATTAGGCAAAATTACCCAGAGATACTCGATTTATGGGGGATCGACATCTCAAAAGAGGCGATCAAGAAAGCGGCTAGCGCTTATTCAAATTCTGCTCATTGGTTTGTAAGTAGCATGAAAGCCCTGCCTTTCTCAAATGAATCAATAGACTGCGTATTATCTGTTTTTGCCCCCTTGCAAGCGCCAGAAATAAATAGAATTCTAAAAAAGAGCGGGTTCTTGTTAACGGTAACTCCGGCTGCTAATCATTTAATCGAATGTAGAAGACAATTATTCGATCAAATCAAAGAGATTGATAGCCACAAGATAGAAGATAAATTGGAGAAGGAATTTTCTTTGCTTAAATTTCTACCTATTTGCTATAAAATACATATAGAAAAATGCGATATAATTAACCTTTTAAAAATGACGCCCTATTACTGGAAATCCGATCCGCAGCAGCAAAAAATTTTGGAATCCTTGCCTGAAATGACGGTAACAGTTGATATGACCTTATGCTTATTTCAGAAAAAAGTAAGCCACGATCTAAGCAGCTAAGAGGTAATAAAAATGCACTTAAAGGAAAGTACCGCAACCAAGGCGTAGGCGAATGAATGTTGCAAAGAGCTATAGAATAAGGTAAATCTAATAGAGTCTATATTGCGACTTACAACAAATCTTAAGAGACGTAGAGCGAGAAAAGAATCATGATTCCCCATAAAACATTTTACTTTATACGCCATGGGGAAACCGATTGGAATAAAGATCGAATAATTATGGGGCATACTGATATTCCGCTTAATCAAAATGGTATTCTTCAAGCATATAGCGCGCAGAAATTTTTCAAGGATTTGACTTTTGATAGGATTTACGCAAGTCCTTTGAAGCGTGCATATCAAACTGTAGAGATCCTAAATGAACACCTCAAAAGCTCTCTGGTGACTGATGATGATCTAATGGAGAGGGGTTTTGGAAAGTATGAAGGTGGGCCTCATAATCCGTCATCACTTCTGCTTAAGAGTAGCGAGTTGCCAGAAGGCGCTGAGAGCATTGAAGAAGTTGACGAGCGAGTATTAAGGGCTATGCAGAAGATCTTATCTGAATCTAAATCCACCCCACTTATCGTATCGCATGGGGGAGTTTTTGTAGCGCTAGCTAGGCATTGCGCTGCTAATCCGGACTTGAGGGCGGCTAATTGCCAGCTTTTTCTATTCAAGGCGCCAGATGATCCTCTGGGTAAGTGGACTATTTGCGATGTAAGAGATGCGGATCTAGATAAAATATACCAAGATAAAAATATCCAATAAGAGAAAAATCTATGAAGCGTTCAAACCCAGAGAATGCATGGTACGTTTGTGATATAAGAAATAAGTAGTCGTCATATGCACGGAAATCTTACTCATCGTAAAGCTACTATTGTTGATCTTGAGCTCATTGTTAGTCTACTTTTAGAAGATGAGCTGGGGCAGACGAGAGAACGTATGTCGCAAGTATTAGACAATTGTTACGTAGATGCTTTTCATAAAATAAATATCGATTCAAATCAATATTTAATGATAGTTGAGGCCGACCTGAATATAGCAGCTATCTGTCATCTTACAATTATGCATTCACTGACTTTTATGGGGTCAACAAGAATGCAGATAGAGGCCGTTCGAGTGGGAGAAAAATACCGTAACCAAGGCATAGGTGAATGGATGATGCAAAGAGCTATAGAATGGGGTAAATCTAAGGGAGCGTCTATATTACAACTTACAACAAATCTTAAGAGGCATAGAGCGAGAAAATTTTATGAGAGAATTGGATTTGAAGCTACGCATGTAGGAATGAAAATGCACTTAAAGAAAAATACCGAACAAGAGGAAGGTCTATGATCACAATGACAGTAAGGGAAGCACTAAGGGATGCGATGCGCGAGGAAATGAAGAAGGATGATAGCGTATTCATCATGGGTGAAGAAGTTGCGGAATATAACGGCGCCTATAAAGTAACGCAGGGCCTCTTTGATGAATTTGGACCAAAGCGCGTCATAGACACCCCTATCACAGAATATGGATTTGCAGGCCTTGGAGTTGGCGCGGCCTTTGGAGGTCTAAAACCCATCGTAGAATTTATGACATTTAATTTTGCGATGCAGGCGCTCGATCACATTGTTAATTCTGCTGCAAAAACTTGTTATATGTCAGGCGGGACCATTCAGTGTCCCATAGTATTTAGGGGGCCTAATGGCGCGGCTGCAAGGGTAGGAGCGCAGCATAGCCAGAATTATGCTGCCATGTATGGTCATATCCCGGGACTAAAAGTTATAGCGCCATATTCAGCAGAGGATGCAAGAGGCTTACTTATCAGCGCTATCCGCGATCCTAATCCAGTTGTGTTCTTAGAGCATGAGCTTCTATACGGTCACAGTTTTGAGCTCCCTGAAACTGCAGAGCCTATAGAGATCGGAAAGGCTCGCATAGTACAAAAAGGTACAGATGTAACGATTATAACATTTTCATTGCAAGTTAAATTAGCCATGGAAGCTGCAGAGATTTTAAAGGACAAAGGGATATATGCAGAGGTGATAGACCTAAGGACAATTAGGCCTTTAGATACCGAAACAATCTTGGAATCAGTACGTAAAACAAATAGAGTTGTGGTAGTGGATGAAGGGTGGTTTTTTGGAGGCGTTGGCGCAAGTATAGCGTCAATTATAATGCGCGATGCTTTTGATTATCTAGATGCTCCAGTCGAGATAATCAACGCCAAGGATGTGCCACTGCCTTACGCCGCTAATTTGGAAAAACTAGCTTTGCCGTCTGTGGAAGAAATTGTTGAAGCGGCAGAAAAAGTCATGTACCGTAGATAAAGTATTTTAATGCTTATACATAGTAAGTTTTATGAACCAAAATGACTCTCTTTATATATTACAAGAAAGACTTGGGTATTTTTTTAAAAATGAAAATTTGCTCATGGAAGCTTTGTGTCATCCATCGCTTAAACAGCATAATAATAAATCATCCAAAGATTATGAGCGTTTAGAGTTTTTGGGAGATACAATACTAAGCTTTATATTGACTGAGGATATTTTTAGGCGCTTCCAATCTCATGACGAAGGATCACTTGCCCCAGTCAGATCATACCTTGTATGCAAAGATACCATATGTATTGCTGCAAAACCTTTGTCACTGGGCTCTTGCCTTCTTATGACCAAAGGAGAGGAATTGTCGGGAGGGCGAGATAATCCGAATAACGCAGAAAATGCTATGGAAGCGATTATCGCCGCGATTTATTTGGATGGAGGAATTGAAGAAGCGAGAAAAGTGATCTTATACTTATGGCGTAATATTTTGTCGCAAGAATTAATGACTATGACTACTGATTATAAATCCGCTCTCCAAGAATGGTCTCAAGGTAAATCTATGGAAATACCTAAATACGAAGTAATTTCTAAGACCGGGGGCGCTCATTCTCCGCTATTTCAGGTGAAAGTCAGTATAGGCAATCTCCAGCCTGAATATGGGGAGGGTAGGTCTATAAAGACGGCCGAAAAAATGGCCGCGGAAAGGATGTTAAGAAGGGAAAAAAGATAGGCCCTCCTCTTTTATACCCCAAGCACGCTACGATAGAGGTCAAGCAAAGCTTCTTGCTGAGCCAGGTCATCTTTGCTAGTTTTTCTAATTTTTAGGATTTGCTTGATCGTTTTGACGTCAAATCCGTTATTTCTTGCGTCTGCAGTAACTTCTTTAATGTCTTCGCTAATCGCAGACTTGTCTTCTTCAAGCCTTTCTAGTTTTGTTATATATCCTTCTAGCTGATCTCTTGTTATCATATTCTCACCAATTGACTAAAGTAAATGTAGGGTTATTTGGCCCTATAGGACTATTTGGCCATATTTTTTCAGAAGTATATTATAAGTTTCTCATAAATTCTACATAATAGCAGAAAATGTATTGTATGAACTTAAAGTTCATACAATATAACTCTATCCAACTTAAAGTTATTAAATACAAGAACTTATATGAGAGAAGTATACAACCAATTAAATCTTCCTTTTTTAGGATTAGTCATCATCTTATTAATTTGTGGTGCATATATTATCAGCTCTATGATGAACTTCAAGGATAAGTTATACAAGCAAAATATACAGTTGATAAAATCATATCTAGATAAGAAACTAATTTCTAAGTTGCTAGAAATCTTAGCAAATCCTAAGAATGATACAGATATACTTAAAAAAACTTATGGATAATGTAAAGGAATATTTTCAAATGGACGATGCTTTAATTTGCGCTTTTCCAGATGATAGAAACTTGGAGCCAACTCCTGGAGCGTACTCTAGGAGCAAAATTATGGAATATATTGCAAATAATCAAGAATCCATCCAACAGACCCTGAAGTTAGAAAAGATCGCTATCAAAGCTTTTAATAATGGGAAATTCAAATCTATTTTATATATTATGCAGTTATCTTCGGACTTAAATACGTTGATTTTATTCGTACAATACAGTGATAAGATTACCTTGGATAGTCAGGAGGTGGAAATATTGCAGGGTTCGATAAATAATATCCTGATCAGCGCATTTAAACTAAAAAAGTGCATGCAAAATCAAAGCACATCAAATAATAAAGATATTTTTTTGTTGTAAGTAAGGAAGTTAAATCATTCCAAGGGTTTTAATTTTTGCCTTAAAATGTATCTCGTTTTGAGACATAACTGGAGTCGAAGAGCGGAAGCGTTCTACAATAGACCTGACGTAGGGCCTAATATTTGCACTAGTAAGTAGCACTGGAGCATAGCCCTTAGCGGCCTGTTCATCATAAACATTTTTCACGCGCGCGACAAATTCTTGAAGCTTCGATGGCTGCATCGAGAGTTGTTTATCCTCTCCCTCTCCTGTTATAGACTGATTAAATAAACCCTCCCATTCATTTGAAATAGCAACTACAGGAATAAAACCCTCTCTATTCACATTCCCATAACAAATCTGCCTAGATAATCGCATCCTTACAAATTCAGTAATACCTCGGACACTTTTGAGAGAACGCGAAGCATCGGCAGAAGCTTCAAGAATCGTAGGCAAATCTCTGATAGACACTGATTCCGCAAGAAGATTTTGCAAGACTTTCTGAAGGACGCTAATACTTACGATATCAGGCACGATATCTTTGACCATTTTTTTGTGATCATCGCTAAGTTCATCAAGTAACTTTTGCGTCTCGCTATAGGACAAAAGTTCTGTAATATTTTCTTTGACTATTTCTGTAAGATGAGTGGTTATAACCGTGGAGGGATCTACAACGGTATAATTATTAAATAGAGCCTCTTCTCTAAAGCTCTCATTAACCCATTTTGCAGGCAGTCCAAATGTAGGCTCCTTAGTATCGAGACCAGGAATACCTATCGATTCCCCCTTGGGATCCATAATCATTACTTTCTCTAAAAATACTTCCCCCCTCCCGCATTCGAGTTCTTTGATTTTAACAATATATGCATTACTCGTAAGCTGCATATTATCTTGAATCCTTACAGAGGGCATAACAAACCCAAGGTCACGTATGATTTGCTTTCTAAGGGCCTTGATTTGCTCTGTAAGCCTATGGCCTTTCACTTGGTTCACAAGGGGTATTAAACCGTAGCCTAGTTCAAGAGTGACGTACTCAAGATGCATGGCCTCTGAGGGGTTAGAATCTTTGGCATTAGCATCTTGTTTGATAGCGGATTGATTTGCGGCGGCAGATTTCTCTTCTTTGAGCTTTTTTGCGCTCGTGCTATGCAAAGTATACCCAGTTATTCCGGACATAAGGGAAAGCATAAAAAACGGCCCAAAAGGCAGGCCGGGTAATAATGCCATGAGGCCTGTCACAACGGAGGATACTATAAGAGCTTGAGGATATTTACTAAGCTGCCCAAAAAGTGCTTTGTCCGCAGAGCCTACGGCTCCAGCTCTGGTCACCAATAAACCAGCGGCAAGAGAAATAACAAGAGCTGGAATTTGAGAGACCAAGCCGTCTCCGATACTAAGTATCGTATAGGTTTGAACAGCATCATCAAAACTCAACCCGCGTTGCATCATTCCAATGATAATGCCACCAATTAAATTGATAAAAGTAATGATAATCCCTGCAATAGCATCGCCTCGTACGAATTTATTAGCACCGTCCATGGAGCCATAAAAAGTACTTTCGTCTTCTAAGTTTTTGCGCCTAACTTTTGCCACTTCCTCAGTGATAGTTCCAGCAGATACGTCAGCATCAATTGCCATTTGTTTTCCTGGCATAGCATCCAAGCTAAACCGCGCAGCAACTTCAGCAATACGACCAGAACCTTTGGTGATCACGATGAAGTTAATTAAGGTAAGAATTAAAAATACAATAAGCCCAATGACAACATTCCCCTGCATCACAAAGAAGCCAAAAGCCTCAATCACGTGACCTGCGGCATCCGTGCCAGTATGACCATTTGCAAGAATAAGTCTTGTTGAGGCAATATTGAGCGATAGACGGAGCATAGTAGTGACAAGGAGGATCGTCGGAAATACACTAAGGTCTAAAGGGGTGGTGATGAACAAAGTAGTCATTAGTATCAGGATAGATACGGCAATAGAAAAAGCGAGCAATACATCAAGCAGTCCGGTGGGTACCGGAAATAGCAATACCATCAGAATGCCGATAATGCCTGCGGCTAGAGCAAGGTCGCTATATTTTGTAAATTTCTCGAGGATTTGTAACATATTTTGATTAGGCCTTTGCCAATTCTTTTTCTTTTAGAGGAGTCGCGACTCCCTCTCCCATTAACCCTAGAACTTCTTCTGTCAGAGCTTTAATTTCATTTGCTGCTTGCGATTGAGGATCGCTTTCAGTAACGCAGCGACCTTGCATAAAGCAGGAAGAAAATAAAACGCGATTTCCTATGCTGCATATCAATGCATCGCTTATGCGGGAGGCGACGTCACGAGCTATTTTAGAAGTTGGATTATATCTATTCAGTAATATTTTAACTAGCTTTTTCTCCGATTTAGCAAAATCCAGAGTTGCTTTTGTCGCCCATAAATCCGTAGGACTCGGCTGCATAGGAATAATCACTAAGTCTGCTTCCCTAATAGCTCCCTTTGCTTCTGTTTCAGTATGAGGAGGCGAATCTATGATAATAAAATCAGAATGGGATTTATACTGCGATATAGCATTGCCTACACGCCAGCCACTGCTACTAATAAAATTAATACCAGTATATCCCTTCCCATATTGCTTTTCCCTTAAGGAATGCCACATGGTAAGGCTACCTTGGGGGTCTATATCAACTAAGGTCACTCGCTTGCCTTGCTGAAAAAGAGCTACGGCCAAATGGGCTGCTATTGTGCTTTTGCCAGCCCCGCCCTTTTGTTGAGCAATAGAAATAACCTTTGCCATAGAGTGCCTTTGAAGAGGTTCACATAATGGTATGATTTGTAATTGAAATATTCTAATATGTCTAATAGTTAGTGCCTTCGGCTATGATTTAGAGCAAGAGAGGATCTCGTTAGACACAGATGGACTTACGTAGGAAAAACTATCCAATATTTTATTTGTATGGAGTTATATGCTTAAAATAGTACTTTTAGTTAGCGCAGTTAATATGGGGGATGTAGGAAATGCACAAGAAACCTTGCATTATTTGGAACAAAAAATACATGCACCTCTTGAGATCATAACGATCGATGCTAGTAAAGACGCAGAGGTAATTGCTAGAGAATTAAAAAATAGTAAATCTTCGGATCCTAAAATAATTATAGCTATTGGAGATAATGGACTTAAGGCATTAAAAGCCGCGCAAGGAGATGCTCTAGATAAAGCTTATGTATATTGGAGCGGACATCAATTCTTTGATTCTCTCGACGTAAAAAGCTTACATATAGATCATATTGCGCTACCTGAATTCGCTATGACTGAGAGCAAAAAAGTCTCATTAGAAGATGTACGCCTTACAGCCACCTTCGGGGTGCCGACAAAAAATTTATCAAAAGAAGAATTAAAGGATTCATACGACTCTTGGAAGGCTGCAGATAAGCCTGAACTTTCAAAAAAATACATTATCGTCATGCTACCAGGTGATGCTCCTGATATAGACGGTAAAATAAATGTATATACCCCAGAGTCTAATAAGGATTTATTCGATAAAGTCTACGCTTTTTGGAAGAAGCATGCAGATTACGAAGTTCTTGTACAAAATGGTCCGAGAACTGGCAAATATGATATAGACGATACAAAGAAGGTAGTTTGCAATCATGAATACAAAAAAGGTGAGAGCCCTAGTCTTGATAAGATCAGTGAACAATTTATAGAATGGCTAAAGTCGCATGATGTGCCATATAAATTTTACAATTTCACTTTTGAAGTCGATGGCTCAAAAAAAATTCCTCATTCTGTAGCTAACCAACTTTTATACCTAAGCACATTGACTGGTAATTATTGTATTCTGCCAGCAGAATCTGTTTCTTTACTTAGTCAAGTAACCTCTTACCTTGACCCGCAGCATATCATTGCTTTTGCTCCAGACTCTATGAATGCTGAGCATAGGAAGTTGCTAGAAATGGCTTTTGGTCTAGGCTATTTATCGAAATTTGCCGAGACAGAGGGCGATAAGTCGGTAGTAACTCCTACGAATAAAGCTTGTAGAAATCAAAATGATGCGGAAGATGCAGCTTTTGCGATAGTTGATGGCTTTCATGCAAAATTTCCTGAAATAAACTTACTTGGTGACTCTCATACTGCGAGCGATGGTGAGTAATGATGATGGATACGATTTTTGCTCAAAGTTCTGCGCGTGGCAAAGCTGGAGTTGCGATTTTTAGAATTTCTGGGCCAAATTCTTTGGCGGCAATGGAAACATTAACTGATATCCAAAATATCACGCCAAGAATGCTGCATTTAAAAACTCTAACCTCCTCTCGTAGCAATGAGAATAAAGTGGTTATTGATAATGCCATGGTCGTATATTTTAAAGCACCAAATAGCTTCACTGGAGAAGATGTTGTAGAAATCCATACGCATGGCAGTATCGCAATTGCTCAATTGCTTACAGAAAGCCTTTTGAGCGCTGGACTTTTGAGACTTGCAGAGCCTGGCGAATTTGCCAAAAGAGCATTTTTAAATGGCAAGCTGGATTTAACTAGTGCCGAAGGTTTGGCCGATTTAATAGAAGCTGAAACCATAATGCAGCATAGACAAGCTATGCGCCAAATGAGCGGTGAGCTTGAGAAGCTATATGGCGGCTGGCGTAAAGAACTTCTTGGTATCATAAGCTTTCTTGAAGCCTATATTGATTTCCCTGATGAAGATATACCGGATTCAGTCCTACAAAATGCTGAAGATAAAATCCACAATCTAACGCTTACATTGCAAAAACATTTGTCTGACAATAGAAGAGGTGAGCGTCTAAGAAATGGTCTAAAATTGACTATCCTAGGAGCTCCAAATGTGGGTAAATCTAGTTTACTTAACTTCTTAGCACAAAGAGAAATTGCAATCGTCTCTGATATAGCAGGCACCACAAGAGACGTGATAGAGACGCATCTCGATATTGGTGGATATCCTATTATTCTGACCGACACCGCTGGAATCAGAAAAGATACCGAAGACCTTATTGAAAAAGAGGGCATTAAACGCGCGCTAAAAGAGGCCTCGCATTCAGACATCAAACTCGTGATGTTTGAGGCTGATTCTAGGAGTCCAGAGATAGAAGAATTAATTGACTTCGAGACTATTTTGGTGATGAATAAAATTGATCTATATCCAGAAACATCCAATGTTGGAGTAATCCCGATCTCTCTTAAACTCGGCAAAGGACTAGATGCTCTCCTCAAGGCCATTGAACAAAAAGCAGAGTCAATCTCTCCGCCTTCTGAGGCTCCAAGTATTACACGCCTTCGCCAGCGCACTCATATAGAACAAGGCCTAAGCGCCCTTCAATGTTGTAATTTGCATGAGGATTTAGTTTTAGCCACAGAAGATATACGTATAGCGGTTAGAGCTTTCGAGGCAATAACTGGCAAGTTAGAAGTGGATGAAATTTTGGGAGAGATATTCTCAAATTTTTGTATCGGAAAATAAAAAAGACGAAGCTAAGAAATATGTCAAATCTAGAAGAAATATCTAAAAATCTTGCAGAATTGGCCGATGAAATACGTCGCCATAATCACGCATATTATGCTCTTGATAATCCTGCTATATCCGATAGCGAGTATGATGCTTTATTTAAAGAATATACAAAACTTGAGGGGCAACACCCTCATCTTGCGCCAAAAGATTCTCCCTCTAAAATGGTGGGCAGCAGGGGCGCTTCAAAATTTGCTAAGGTTACTCATTCAAAGCCCATGCTCTCGCTTGCAAATGCCTTTAGCGAGGAGGAATTTAATGACTTCCTAGATCGCAACAAAAACTTCTTGCGTATACCGGATATTCCAGAAATTTTTTGTGAACTTAAAATAGATGGATTATCCTTTAGCGCAAGATATGAAAATGGAGAGCTTATAGTCGCGTCGACTAGAGGGGATGGGTATATTGGCGAGGATATTACAGAGAATATTAAGACGATATCTTCCCTTCCAAAGAGTCTTGTAAATGCTCCTAAAATTTTAGAAGTTCGGGGCGAGATATATATAGAAAAAGATGACTTCTTAGACCTTAATAGTAGGCAGGAAGCATCTGGGCTCAAAATATTTGCAAACCCCAGAAATGCAGCAGCTGGATCACTCAGGCAATTAGATCCTTCTATCACCGCAACTCGCCCCCTTAAGTACTTCGTTTATGCTATTGGAGAGGTGAGCGAAGAGTTTGCGACGTCCCAAGAGGAACTACTATTTAAACTTACTGCCTTAGGATTCTCAGTTAATTCTCTGAATAAAAATGCTAGAAATTCTGAGGAGTGCCTTGAGTATTATAAAAAAATGCAAATGATGCGAGATTCCTTGCCTTATGAAGTTGATGGAGTTGTGTATAAAATCAATGATTTTTCCTTGCAAGAACGCCTTGGGTATGTCGCAAGATCTCCGCGCTTTGCTCTTGCACATAAATTCGCTGCAGAAATTGCAAGAACAAAGCTTCATGCCATCACTATTCAAGTCGGAAGGACTGGAGCTCTTACTCCAGTAGCTGAACTAGGGTCCGTAGAAGTTGGAGGAGTTACCGTATCCCGCGCTAGCCTTCATAACCATATGGAGATAGCAAGGAAAGATATTTGTATAGGGGATTATGTCTATATTCAAAGAGCTGGAGATGTGATTCCGCAAATTACATCGGTTGATTTAAGTGCAAGATCGAATGACGCCAAGCCTTTCGTATTTCCGAGTAACTGCCCATCTTGCTCCTCTCATCTTCATATAGATCTTGAAGAGGCAATATTGCGCTGCGATAATATTATGAAATGCCCGGCTCAGAAATATGAGCGCTTAGCTCATTTCGTTTCCCTATCCGGAATGAATATAGACGGGCTTGGCAAAAAACAAATCGCATTCCTTTTGGACAATCATTTTATCTCCGAGGCAATAGATATCTTTACAGCAGATTTAACTCCGTTAGCTACGATGCCTGGCTGGGGCGAAAAATCTATGCAAAATTTAAAAGAAAATATCGAGAAAGCAAAGACTGTTGCTTTGGATAAATTTATTTACGCTCTTGGGATAAGGCATATAGGTGAGACAAATGCTAAATTGCTGGCAAGAACTTTTGGCAATGCAGAGAATTTTGTGAAGATCATGAAGAGCCGCAGCTCTCGAGAAATTGAGATAGATAATTTGCTCGGAAGTATAGATGGGATGGGCATTAAAACCTCTGAAGCCGTGGCGGGCTTTTGCGATATAGAGGAGAATATAAAGATTTTATCCGAGCTCGTGGGTATTCTCAATATTCAGGACTATAAAGAAACTAGAGTGCAGTCTCCTATATCTGGTATGACAGTAGTTTTTACTGGGACTCTAGAATCTATGTCAAGGGCCGAGGCAAAAACTCAAGCCGAAAGACTTGGGGCGAAGGTAGCAAGTCAAATTTCTGCTTCTACCGATATACTGGTTGCGGGTAGCAGTTCTGGTAGCAAACTTAAAAAAGCCGGTGAGCTTGGAATAAAAATCATGACTGAAGAAGAATGGAAGAATGCCCAAGAAACGACTCTAACCTCATAAACTCATCAAATCTCAAATTTATTCTTTAACTGAGAAATTATCCTCTGTTTTTCTTTGGCATCGTAATCGGATTTTATTCCGCTATTCCATACTGGATTTGGCCAGGCTAGGTCTTCACGAAACCTCGCTATAATATGAACATGTAGTTGCGACACTATATTTCCTAAATTTGCTACATTTAGTTTATCGGGAAGAAAATGCTCTTTTACCACGTGAGATGCTAGGAGTATTTCTTGAAATAAAAGAGCCTGATCTTGAGGGGATAAATCAATCAACTCTACTATATTTTCTCTTTTTGGAATAAGCATTATCCAAGGAAAAGCAGAGTTTTTATGGAGTCTCACCTCAGATAAATTAAGGTGGCAAATGAACTCAGAATCCGCATCTAATCTTGGATCTAAGGTATAACCCATTTTTATCTCTCTAGCATTATTTAGTAACGAAAATATCATATATTTATCCAAAATATCTGATATACATAGTCTTGTATATAATAATTAATATATAATATTGGGTATAATGAACGCTATAACAATTATAGGAGCTGGCCTTGCGGGTAGCGAAGCAGCATTTCAAGCCGCAAACCGCGGAGTCAAAGTCAAGCTATACGAAATGCGTGACGGTAAACGCTTTACAGACGCTCATCAAACTTCTACATGCGCAGAGCTTGTATGCTCTAATTCATTCCGTAACGATCTAGTCACAAGCGCTATCGGGTTACTGCATGAAGAAATGCGTCGCGCTGATTCTTTGATCATGAGATGCGCAGATATGCATAAAGTGCCAGCGGGCGGTGCTCTTGCTATGGATAGAGACTCTTTTGCAAGTGAAGTACAGAAAACTCTAGAATCTCATCCGAATATCGAAATAATCCGAGAAGAGCTTACATCAATTCCCAAAGAAGGTTCGGTGATTATAGCAACTGGACCATTAACATCTGATGCTCTTACAAAAGATATTCTCTCTCTTACCGGCGAAGAGCAGCTTGCTTTTTTCGATGCCATAGCTCCTATTGTACATACGCATTCTATTGATTTTTCTAAATGCTGGTATCAATCTCGTTACGACAAAGTAGGTCCCGAAGGAGATGGAAAAGACTATATTAATTGCCCCATGAGCGAGGAAGAATATTATGCATTTGTTGACGCTTTAATTGCGGGTGAAAAAACTGAATTTAAAGAATGGGAAAAAGATACGCCTTATTTTAATGGTTGCCTACCTATCGAGGTAATGGCGGAGCGCGGAAAGGATACGTTGCGCTTTGGGCCAATGAAGCCAGTGGGCCTTAAGGATCCTAGAAATGACATAAAACCATATGCAGTAGTACAATTACGACAAGATAATAAACTCGCAACTCTATATAATATTGTAGGATTTCAGACGAAACTTAAATACGCAGGACAGCAAAGTGTACTTCGTATGATTCCTGGGTTAGAGAATGCAGAATTCGCAAGACTTGGTGGGCTTCATAGAAACACCTTCATACAAAGTCCAAAATTACTTACAAGAAGTCTGCAGCTGAAGAATATGCACAATGTTAGATTTGCGGGGCAAATTACTGGTGTCGAAGGGTATGTAGAGAGCGCAGCTATGGGGCTTCTAGCTGGAAGATTTGTCTCGGAAGAAATAATGGGCTTAGAGCCACAAGTACCACCATCAAATACCGCCCTTGGAGCCTTGCTTACTCATATCACAGGAAGCGCTAATCCCGATACTTTTCAGCCCATGAATATCAATTTTGGTCTATTCGAACCCCCAAGCAAAAGAATGCGCAAAAAAGAAGAGAAGTATGAGTTTTATGCAAATAGAGCGCTCGAAGAATTACAAGGATGGCTTGACGCTAGTTCTAATTCATGATGTAGCAATACTATCCAGCAACCAGTTTCCTCATCACTCCATTACTATAAAGAACACCTCAGGGATACGGGATATATAAATTACGCCTGTTTTTCTGCGACCGAGTATTCTTATTGTGCCATTTCAGACATTTTTATCTCAGCCCATATAGCTTTGACCAGTATTTTTATGGCATTTTTCTTTCTCATGAGAGAATTTTTTTGTAAGCTGCAAAATCTCATCCTTTAATGCATGCGCAAATGAACGACACAAAAGAAGCTGATAAGCTTATAAGTAATATTACAAAAATAGGGGAAAAGTATCAGGAAGTTCTTATGCAGATGCTGCAGCATAAAGCTTCTAATCCATTTCAAATGCTAAGTTCTGAGAAGGTGCAAGAAATAGCGACTCAGGCTATGGATCGTATGATGTCTGACCCTACTAAATTTATGAATGTGAATTTAGAGTATGCAACTAAATTTACTGCCCTAGTGACCAATACCGTAACCCGCTTTGCAGGCGAGGAAACTGTTGCTTTGTATAATCCCGATAAACGGGACAGGAGATTTAAAGACCCAGCTTGGCAAGAAAATGCATATTTTGATTTTATCAAACAATTCTACTTAATGTCTTCCGAATGGATGCAAAAGCAAGCCAAAGAACTTGCTTTGGAGCCAAGATCTCAACAGTATCTTGAGTTTTACACTAAACAATTCATCGATGCTTTTTGTCCATCAAATTTCCCTCTCTGCAATCCTGAAGTTGTGAAAGAATCTCTTTCTACGAAATGGGAAAATATTGTTCAAGGACTTGATAACTTGCTTCAGGACCTTAGTAGCTCCGAGGGGCTTCTTAGCATTAATACCACAGATAAGATGGCCTTCAAGCTTGGTAAAAATATTGCATCAACCGATGGCAAAGTAGTAATGCAAAATGACTTGATGCAGCTCATTTGCTATAAGCCCAAAGGAAAGGTTCATGCAACACCAATTTTGATTTCTCCTCCTTGGGTCAATAAATATTATATACTCGACCTCTCTCCTGAGAATTCTTTTGTCAAATATTTAGTAGAACAGAATTTTCAAGTATTTCTTATTTCATGGGTCAATCCGGGCAAATCTTTATCACATAAAAATTTCGAAGATTACGCTAAAGAAGGAATCGTGGATGCTTGTTCTTATATATGCGAGGACTTAAAATTTAAAAACGTTAATGCTATCGGATATTGTATTGGTGGCACTTTACTAGCCACTGCTTTAGCTTATATGAAGGCTAAAAATATCAAGCACATTACTTCCGCCACGTACTTTACAACGCTTCTTGATTTTTCTGACCCTGGCGAGGTTGGGATGTTCATCAATGAAGATACAGTCCCAGTTATAGAAGCTGAGATGGAAAGGGTGGGGTATTTCGATGGTAGATATCTTGCAAATAGTTTTAGTATACTGAGGGCTAATGATCTGATCTGGTCATTTTTTGTAAACAATTATTTGCTAGGACGTAGGCCATTGCCCTTTGATCTATTATACTGGAACTCTGATCCTGCAAATCTGCCCGCAGCCATGCACAGTTTTTACCTTCGTAATATGTATTTGCAAAACGGTTTGACCAAGGCTGGAAGGGTAGAAATTTTAGGCGTTAAAATTGATCTATCGAACGTAGATATACCAAGCTTTTTTATGGGAGCAAAGGACGACCATATCGCTCCCTGGCGTAGTGTGTATTCTAGTATACATTTACTTGGCGGGGAGAAAAAGTTTTGCCTGTCCACTTCAGGGCATGTGGCGGGAGTTATCAACCCTCCATCGCAAACTAAATATTCATATTGGACTTCGGAGAGGGAAATCTTAGAAAACCCAGACGAGTGGCTAGCAAATAGTAAAGAGACTATGGGATCTTGGTGGCCTTGCTTGCTCGAATGGCAAAAGAAATACAGTGGGGAGATGGTAGAATCTGATTATTATCAGAAATTGAGGTCAATAGAACCTGCTCCTGGTAGTTACGTATCCGGAATTTGTTAAAAAATGAGAGAGTGTACGTGCAGATTTAGCTAAATACTTTAACTAAAAGTGTTATTTTTATCACAGCATTAGATAAGCGTTACTAGCTATACACTTAATGAAATGTAAATTTCGCCTCACATGGTGTAAAAAGACTCAGTAAGTACAAGGTTTTTTAGCATTGCAAGGCTTATACGATTGAATTATGCTAAAACTACGTTATACTAAAACTACAGTTTATTTAAACCACTTAAAGGAGACTAGTGTATTATGATTAAAAATATAGCGATTGCTTTCTGTGCCTTGATGCTTTTGTCAGGTTGCGGAAGTACAAAGAAGGGAATGTCAAGCACCACAGAATTAGTGTTGAATGAAAGATTTACCAGAGAAGCTGGTGACAGAGTATTCTTCCCATTTAATAGCTCAGAAATTACAGCAGACTCTAAAGCTGTACTGTGCAAACAAGCTGAATGGCTTAAAGCGCATCCTTCTCTAAAAGCTACAATTGAAGGCCATTGTGACGAAAGAGGAACAAGAGAGTATAACCTTGCTCTTGGTGAGCGCAGAGCTAATGCCGCTAAAAAGCTATTGGTAACATATGGCGTTGAAGAAAGCAGATTGGAAACCATTTCTTATGGTAAAGAAAGACCAGCTGTTATCGGTAACACTGATGCTGACTACGCTTTGAATCGTCGTGATGTAACTGTAGTTCGCGACTAATAAACTTTGACTATGCGATAGCAAAAAAGGCTGGCTTGACCAGCCTTTTTTGCCCTCGTAGCTTCCAGAGTCGCTT
>JAZKAD010000002.1:26215-62279 GCA_040389305.1 Pseudomonadota bacterium
ATATAGTATCTATTCCTCAATAATTGGACTGCAATGTCTATCCAGCCTGGTGGCACTTCATTTAGTAAAATTCGTCTGATATTTTGGCCTATAGAGCGTGAAGAGCTAAAGCTTTTTGTACCCATGGCCTTACTAATGCTATGTATATTATTTAATTTTAGCGTACTAAGGTCTATTAAAGATAGCCTTGTAGTACCTTCTATAGGAGCAGAAGCCATAAGCTTTCTGAAGCTTTGGTTAGTTCTTCCTTCTGCCATTCTTTTTACAGTCATTTATGTAAAGCTTAGCAACATCCTAAAGATAGATCAGATTTTTTATATTTTGATCTCTACATTTCTTCTAGTTTTTATACTTTTCGCTTACGTAATATACCCATCTCAAGGTTATTATCACCCTTCAGCCTCTACAATTGATTTGTTGCTACAAAGCCACCCTTATCTCCAGTGGTTCATTAAATTATTTAGCAAATGGAGTTATGCCGTAATCTATATTTTTGGTGAATTATGGAGCGTCGCGGTAATTAACCTAATGTTTTGGCAATTTGCCAATCATATGGTAGAAACTTCTCAGGCTCGCAGGTTTTACCCAATGTTTGGACTGGTAGGTAATACCGGAATAATACTTGCCGGAAATGTAATAGTTTATTTTGCCGGAGTTTCTTTTACAGACGAATTACTCCCAGAGTCTTTTGGCGGACCTTCCGCAGTAGGAGCCCATATAACACTGAAGCTAATGGTAGCATCAATCACAGTATCTGGCATAATAGCTATGCTAATTTTCCGCTATATAAACAAAATAGCACTTCATGACAAAGATGTTAAGCTTTTAAGTGGGCATAATATTCATGACACTCAAACTAAACTCTCTCTAAAAGAAAGTATTAAACTCGTCATGAGCTCGAGGTATATAGGCTATATAGTACTTATGATTATTTGCTATGGTCTTATCATTAATATTCTTGAAGGCCCTTGGAAAGCAAAGCTGCGAGAGCTTTATCCTACTACCATTGAGTATATTACATTCATGGGGAATTTTAACATATGGATGGGATCTTGCAGTGTATTCTTTATGCTCCTCGGAAGTAATGCGCTTAGAAAATTTAGCTGGCTTACATCAGCCTTAATTACTCCTTCTATCATAGGCATTACCGGAGGAATGTTTTTTACTTTTGTTGTCTTTCCTGAGTATTTCGCATCGTCTCTACAAAATATAGCATTTGATCCGTTATATGCCGCTGTTCTGGTCGGCGCAGCCCAAAATATTCTTAGTAAATCTACAAAATATTCACTATTTGACTCTACTAAAGAAATGACATATATCCCGTTATCCATAGAGCTTCGCACCAAAGGCAAGGCGGCCGCAGAAGTGATAGGGGCTAAAATTGGAAAATCTTTAGGCGCGTTAGTCCAGTCATCGATTTTTACCTTTGTTCCTCTTGCCACTTTCGATTCTATAGCGCCACTACTCATGGTAATATTTATTATAGTGATAGCTTTGTGGATTGCAGATGTTCATAAATTGAACAAAGAATATACCGAGATTATACCGAGGAGCGAATGAAGGAGTCTATTTCAGATGATATCCAAATTCAAGAGCCAAGCTCGCATTCAAAAAGCGGACCTAGGCGATACCTAACCTGGTGCAAAAGGCTCGGCCTTTTGACTATAAGCGTAATAATGTTATACGCGGCACTATGGGGAGTGATCACAGCTAGTCTTAGCTATACTATAAACTCTTTTTTTGCTAGAAAGCAGCATCAAATAAGCTGGTGGAACGACGAAAGCTACAGCCTGTCTTTTGATAAAGCCTCGCTTCACGGCTTTCCATTTAAAATTAGCATAGAACTTACAAATATCGTTGAAGAAAGCGAAGATAGTGTAATTACTCACGAAGATCCTTTATATGTAGGATATGATCTTATAAAACAACGATTTTATGCCGAATATAATGGGATTTCTACGGCCAAAGCAAAGCCACTTGCTAGTGGTTTCGGCAGTCAAATTAGTGGAAGGTATCATTATTATTTGCCATGCCCTTTGCGTCTACAATGGCTCAAAATTCTTGCAAATTCTGAGAGAAAATTTGAGCTAGTTAATTACATAAAGTCTATAAATTTTGCGGCACAAAATATCAAGGTTCATGATCTTATGGATAAATCTATGACATTTGACGCAAAGCAATTAATGTTTAATTTAGAGGCTCCAGGTCGCCCTTACTACCACAATATAGAAGAACTGCGTAGTAATATCCCCTCGCATTATCATTTAGTATCAGTTATTTATGTCGATAAATCAACCGAGGGAAGAAAAATTGCTCCAATAAGCCTAATATACGGCGCTTTTCCTATGAGCGATTTTGTATCTAGCATCGACTTAGATCTAACAACTAGCGCTAAGACATTTGATTTTACATCAATTGTCAAAAATATGGATCTTAAAATAAACCCCTTACGATATACAAATCAAACAGAAGATATAGTTGGCACTCTATTGTACAAGAGCCTGTCAGAGGGTAGCAATTTTAACATGTCAGTAGACTACTCCAGCAAAATTCAAGTGAAAGACGGCTTCACAAGGCGTAGAGCAGAGCAAGTAGAGATGGTAGCCTCGGAACTTCTGCGATCTCCTTACGCTCCAATACTAAGGCCAACGATAGAGCATTTACTAAAGAATATAGATAAATATATTCCTGATTTTTCCAAGATCTCCCAAATGCAACATAAAATAGTATTTGACCTAGCGGGCAAAGATAATGCCTTTGATTTGAGCGTAAAAGATGCAAGTATGATAGTCGATGATACTACGGGCTATATCTCTAAAGGAGATTTCCATATAAATGATAATCTCGGATGGCAAGTGAAGGGTCAGCTTATGCTTAGTAATTATCAGAATATAATAAGTTTTTTGCTGGGTTACGGTAATGCTATACAAACTACACCACGAACTCCAGAAGCAATAGGCATGCTGAAAGAAACTGCAGAAGATCTTTTTAAGATAACGTCCGATCACCCAGAGTCAAAAGGCAAAAATATTGCTTTTGATTATGAATTTAGTTCTAAAGGCGAGGGCAAAATAGGAAAATATACTATGCCTCAAATCCTCGAGGTATATTATAAATCTCTATACCGTAATGCGATTATTATCGCGCAAAAATCTCCAGACCCTATGCATAAACTTCAAGAGTTATTACCAGAAGCTCCAAAGGAGCTTATTGAGGCGTTGCGCAAGCAAAGCAACGAAGCCATTATACAGCCTTTGGCGAAGTAGATTATGGAAGTAATCTATAAGGCGATAGATGGTGATATGGTGAAAGTCAATGACATCATATTGGCACACCTCAAGTCCGAAGAAGAGTTAGTTGGAGTGGTCGGAGATTACTTAATGAGCGCTTCAAGCAAAAGACTTCGTCCTATGCTTACCATACTATGTAGCAAGTTATTTGATTACCAGGGCAATGCTCATATTGATCTTGCATCGGCAGTGGAATTCATACATACAGCTACCTTACTCCATGATGATGTAATTGATGATAGCGTGGTACGAAGGTTTAAACCTACAGCAAATACTATTTGGGGTAACAAAACTAGCATCTTAGTTGGGGATTTTTTATTTTCTCAGTCTTTCAAGCTCATGGTTAGCGCTGGCTCCATGGAGGCCCTTAGAAGTCTTGCAAATGCTTCTGCCATTATCGCAGAAGGTGAGGTAATGCAACTCGTTGCTTTGAATAAAAAACGCATGCTGACTTTGGTAGAATATGATCAAATAATTAATGCTAAAACCGCCGAATTATTCGGAGCCTCTTGTGAGGTGGGGGGTATAATTTCTGGTCAAAGCAAGGACATAAACATGCATTTAAAGCAATTTGGCCTCAAGCTTGGAGCGGTATTTCAAGTCATGGATGATTTGCTTGACTATTTTGGCGATAAAACTTCCACTGGGAAAAATACAGGAGATGATTTTTTTGAAGGAAAAGTAACTTTGCCAGTTATTTTAGCTTGCGAGCAGAGCTCCTCGGAAGAGAAAAAATTTCTTGAAGAGGCGTTATTTACAGAAAGTGTAGACCACTCTGCATTTAAAGAGGTAGTTCTATTGATGAAAAAGTACAAAATCCAGGAACAGATCGCAGAATATATGGAGAGCCTCGTCTCAGACGGCTTATCTTCTTTAGCTCAAATACAAGGTAAAGATCCATACAAAAAGCATTTAATATCTCTTATGCGATATGCAGCATCTAGAAATAAATAAGATTTGTATTATAGAGCTATATAAGCAATATGAAATAGTATCATCATAATGATAAAACCTACAATAAACGCAATATCCTTAATACTCATTACCATCTTTGCTACCATTTACTGCATCACGCGCCTTTACGACATTTCATTAGAGCCAGTTTTTCGCTCTAATAACAAAAACAGAAACTGGTTAATCTCATTTGCTGAAGGCTTGGCACATGAATCAAACCAGAATTTCCTGAATGCTTCATCAATTAATAAAGGCTTTGATAACATTATTACCTACGGTCCTAAGGACATAGACCAAAAGTACTACGAGCAACACAAAGACATTCTATCCCAAAAACGCGGTGCGGGCTATTGGCTCTGGAAGCCATATCTCATCAAAAAGACCATGAGCTTGATGGCGGAGGGTGACGTCTTATTCTATGTAGACACCGGAGCAACCCTCCTCACTAATACCGATTTTTTTATAAATCAAATGGATAAGGCTGAGGCTTCTGTTCTTCTATTTAAGAGTTATCATAAAAATGAGAGGTATACGAAAAGGGATACCTATAGTTTAATGGGGATGGATGAAAAATATCGAGATTATCCGCAGATTGGCGCTACTTTTATTATTCTTCGTAAATCAAAGCGAAGCGAGGCTTTTATCGATGCGTTTTTAAAATACTGTGAAGATCCACAGATTCTGACTGACTCGAAGAGTACTTTAGGCGAATACGAAGACTTCATTGATCATAGAAACGACCAGTCTATTATCACTTTGCTTTATTACCAAGA
Source organism: Pseudomonadota bacterium (assembly GCA_040389305.1). Taxonomy (GTDB): domain Bacteria; phylum Pseudomonadota; class Alphaproteobacteria; order Rickettsiales; family Rickettsiaceae; genus JAZKAD01. The sequence continues at coordinate 31,233 of JAZKAD010000002.1, forward strand.
TCCTACCGGGATCCTGCTGATGAATTATCATGACAAGGGAGTATGCGACAAGTTTTTTCACCACAGACGTCGTGCCTTCGGGGTGTCACTTGAGTGGTTATACTATATATATCAGTATGGAGGGGGAATGTGCAACGAGATGAATTTCACCGCTAGCAGATGAAATTTTCTTGCGAAAATGATAGCTATAAAATCTTCCCTATTTGAATATCTTTTGGGTCTCTTTCATAGCCGTCAGGGTCTCTGAACTCCATCTCTATATATCCATGTTTCTTATAAAACTCATAAGCTTTAGGAGAAGATTCTATGTAAAGACTCGCATATCCTTGTATCTTCAACCATCTTTCGCAAAGGGCTAAGAATACTCCGCCCAGACTTTGATTTCTCGCGGCTTTATCTATCACAATGATACGCATCGTAGCTCTTTCGCCAGGCCGTAGTTGTAGATGAGCATATCCAATAATCTCCACCCCCTTATAAAGCACGAAATGCTTGTGCTCTGGATGGTTAAACGTCCAGAGATAAGGATCAGAGACGAATACATGATCTTCGAGATAACGCTGCCTAAAATTTTTAGCCGCCTCCCATTCCATTTCATGAGCGCAGTGCATCATTCTGACTTTGTCAAATCCAGAAGCTTTTAGGATTTTCCGAATGAATGCGTCTTTACCCAGAGCGTAGGAAGAAAAAACGGGATGGATTTTCTCATTTCGCTTAATTAGCTCTGATTTTAAGTCAGAATATTCCCGAGCCGCTTCAGGGGTTTTGCGTAAGTAATCGCGAAAGATGATGTTAAGCTCAAGCTCTGGGCTCTCTACTTCCTGATTTTCTGCTTCATAAATATGCAGATGAAATCCTGGCCTGCTAAAGTAAAACCGAAATGGGATATTATATTCGCCTTTGTAAGTATATCCAATCTCTTCTAAGTCTTTAATGCAAGCGCTTACATCTTGCGCAGTAGCGATAATATCTATAATTGGTTTGGCAGGAAGGCCAGGCACGGCCGTTGAGCCTATGTGATGGATTTGCTTCAAATTATCACCAAGAGCTGACTGAATACGCAAAGCTTCCGCTTCGAATAGCTTTGGCCAAATATCATTATATGGAGTAACTTCGATAGCTTTCATATAGTTTTGCTTAAGTAAGATTTTGTATCATTAAATATATTATATAAACAGTGATAAAGTATCATTATTTTTTCTGGATTCCTACCTTCTGCAGGTAGCACTAGAGTATCGCCCCACTACAACTTGCCTTTTTTTGTAAACTCGATTATGATTCCTTCTGTTTAAAAAGATGTAAACTAGCAGCTTTTACATGAGAACTTCCGCCTCCGATAACCCCATTAAACCTCTTTGTTATGACAGATACTGAAAACGCAAAAATTGAAACCGTAGATTTTTCCTCGGCCTTAGGTGAGCGTTATTTGGCCTATGCGCTTTCTACTATTATGTCACGCTCTCTCCCAGATGTTAGGGATGGACTGAAGCCTGTGCATAGAAGGCTTTTATATGCAATGCTGCAATTAAAACTGAACCCTGATTCGGGATATAAAAAATGCGCAAGGGTAGTTGGTGACGTTATAGGTAAATACCATCCGCATGGAGATGTAGCAGTTTACGATACACTTGTAAGACTTGCGCAGAATTTTTCCCTCCGCTACCCTCTGATCGATGGGCAAGGCAATTTTGGCTCTATAGATGGCGATAATGCGGCTGCAATGCGTTATACTGAATCTCGTATGACTCCTATCGCCCTAGCTCTTATGGGGGATATAGATAAAGAAACTGTGCCATTCCGCCTAACCTATGACGACTCGGAATTAGAGCCTAGCCTTATGCCCGCAAGCTTCCCAAACTTGCTTGCCAATGGCTCTGAAGGTATCGCTGTTGGCATGGCCACAAGCATTCCTCCGCATAACTTACACGAGCTCTGCGATGCATTAATGCATATGATAGACCATCCAGATGCTAAGACGCAAGATTTGCTCAAGTTTGTAAAAGGCCCAGATTTCCCCACGGGCGGAGTGATTATAGATAGCGAATCTGTGATAGCTCAGTGCTATGAAACGGGTAGGGGCAGCATAAGGGTTCGCGCAAAATGGGAGAAGGAGCAGCTTAGCCATGGGCTATATCAGATAATTATCACGGAGATACCATACCAAGTTCAAAAATCTAAACTTATAGAGCATGTGGCAGATCTCTTTAGAGATAAAAAACTACCAATGCTTGGCAATATCCGTGATGAATCCGCGGAAGAAATGCGCATAGTTTTAGAGCCTAAAACCAGGACTTGTCCCGCAGATGCTCTAATGGAGTCTTTATTTAAACAGACAGCTTTAGAGTCCCGTATTTCAGTAAACATGAACGTGCTGAGTAGTAGATCTATCCCCGTCGTGATGAATTTACAGGAAATTTTAGCTGAGTTTTTAGAGCATCGTAATCAGGTGGTTTTGAAGCGCTCGCAGTTTTTGCTTGGGAAAATAAATCACCGCTTAGAGATTTTAGCTGGACTTAAAATCGCCTATCTCAATCTCGATGAAATCATTAAAATAATACGCGAGGAAGATGAGCCTAAACCCATCATGATGCAGCGTTTTGGCTTAACTGATATTCAGACAGAGGCTATCCTCAATATGCGCCTTCGCTCCCTTCGGAAGCTAGAAGAGCAAGAAATTTTAGTTGAGCTTACGAAGCTCGAGAAGGAAAAAGCAGAGTTAGAACAAATTCTCTCCAGCGATAAAACGCGCTGGAGCCTTATCAAGAAAGAGATTAAAAGCATCCAAAAACAATTTGGATTTGGGACCGCACTTGGGGAAAGGCGTACTATGCTAATAGAAGCTAGTAGCGCTTCACAGGTCATAGACATCACAGCTTTTATAGAGCGCGAGCCAATAACTATTATTTGTTCTAAAATGGGGTGGATAAGGTCCAGTAAAGGGCATATTACCGATTTTAGTTCTATAAAATATAAAGACGGAGACGAAGAAAGGTTTTGGCTTCATACCTATACTACAGACAAGGTATTAATTTTTACAGAATCTGGAAGATTCTATACCCTGCTTGCTGACAATATATCCAAGACGAAGGGTTATGGGGAGTCCGTAAGACTGATGGTCGATATGGCGAATGAAGATGACATAGTTAATATCTCTGTCTTCACCAGTGGTGTTAGGTTGCTTGTGGCTGCAAGTAACGGCAAAGGCTTTATTGTTTTAAGCGATGACGTTATAGCGCAAACTAAGCTAGGCAGACAAGTGCTTGTAGCGCCAAATGGCCATAAAGCTATATGCTGCCTTCCAGCTATAGGGGACAAAGTAGCTACTACAGGAGAAAATCGTAAGCTACTCATATTCGATATTCAAGATATACCTGAAATGAAAAAAGGCCAAGGCGTGATATTCCAGCGCTTTAAGGACGCAAAAATGACTTGGGTCAAAATTTTAAACGCAGCAGATGGGTTATCTTGGCAACAAGGAGGTAGAGTGAGGCTTGAGACGAATCTTACCCCATGGACTGGCGGCCGAGGTAGCTCTGGTAAAATACCGCCTATGGGATTTCCAAAAGACGGTAAGTTTTAACTTAACCGTAGTGTAATTCATATAATCCAGCGTTGGAGGGTGATTATGCATAGCAAAGTATTTTATGATTACTGCGTGTGGAATGATGAAGAATCAGCGCTATGGGCATTAAATAGCTTCTCCGATATAGATACTTTGTATGACAATGGTGGAATTATTCGTTCAATTTGTACAAAACACAACATCACCCTATTAAAAGCTCTTATTCATTATTTTGAAAATACACAATTTTCAGATAAAGAGGGAGAAAAGTATAAAGAAGCACATAGCAAGCTTGTAGAGATCTTAGATGAAGCTAGTGAATACGCTTCACCTGAAATGAATAGAGTAATATCTGAATATCTTGGTCTTGATATTGCACTCTTAGATGATGTCCCAGACGAAGATCACGACCCAGCATGGCAAGAGACTCCTACGCAAGACCCATCAAAGCAGGGCTTGACCGAAAGAATGCTCATACCTCATAATATCGATGCTGCGCGAGAATTGATAAATGATTCATTTGACGCTCTAAGCGCTTCCGATACTTCTTCGGGCCTTAGCGTAGAAGTCATGGGTGAACTTTGAGCAAGATCAAGCTAAAATCCTCCTCACAACAACGCTACCATCTGGGCCGTCTTCAAGAGCTACTCCAAGCTCTAGTAGCTCCTCTCTAATAGAGTCCGCTTTTGCCCATTCTCGGTTTTGTTTGGCAGATTTTCTATCTTCTATCAATTGCCGAATCTTTGGATCATCAATATTTGTTCCAAACCATTCGCCTGGGCTTTGATTGAAAAATCCCAAGAACTCTCCGGCTGCTTTGATAGCGCTAGCCATCTGGATTTTCGTCTGCATATCAGAAGTTTTGTGAAGCTCTTTGGCTTTAGTGTGGAGAGAACTCAAAGCTTCTGAGGTATTCATATCATCTAGCAGATGCCCCATAAACTCCGGATCAATATCGGATTTTGCAGTCTGAATTCCCTCTATAGCCCTGTATAAATAATTTAAAGATTCAGTGGCATCATATATGGCTTTGTCGTTGAAATCCAAAGGCTTGCGGTAGTTAGTGCTTAGGAAAAAATACCGGAGTATTTCACCGTTAATGCCTTTGCTAGATAAATCTTTAACAGTAGTAAAATTACCTAGAGACTTACTCATTTTCTCACCATTCACCGTCAAGAAGCCATTATGCACCCAATACCGGGCAAATGTTGATCCTCTAAAAGCGCAGCGACTTTGTGCGATTTCATTGGTGTGATGGGGAAACATTAAATCCGCACCGCCGCCGTGAATATCAAAATTCTCTCCAAGGAATCGATGGCTCATAGCAGAGCATTCTATATGCCAACCAGGACGGCCAGGCCCAAAGGAGCTTTCGAATATTGAAGATGGGTCATCTTCCTTGTCCGCTGGCTTCCATAGAACAAAATCTCCAGGATGGCGCTTCGCCTCTTCGACCTCAACCCTACTTCCTGCTATCATTTCTTCTAACTTTCTTCCAGAAAGAACTCCGTAATCTGCAAAACTTGTCACATCGAAATATACATGACCGTTTTCTACATAAGCATGAGATTTATCAATAAGTTTTTGAATGATGCTTATCATTTCGGCTATATTTTCCGTTGCCCTTGGTTCTATATTCGGGGAAAGACAATGCAAATAATTCATGTCGCTATGGAATAGCTCTGTTGTTTTCGACGTTAGCTCCTTAATTGTTACGCCGAGCTCTTTAGCTCTATCGTTGATCTTATCGTCCACATCCGTGATATTTCGCACATAATTTACATGTCCTTGACCATAAACCTTACAAAGGAGCCTATAGAGAAGATCGTATACCACTACAGATCTTACATTGCCTATATGCGGGCTATCATATACGGTAGGACCGCATACATACATGCTTACCTTATCCTTTGAGATGGGGCGGAAGCGCTCTTTAGAGCGCGTAAGTGTATTGTATAAATAGAGTTTTATCATTAGCACTTGACCAAAAAGATATTATATGTCATATAGTCTTCTTCGTACTGAAGATTTAAGAGCCGCTATAGCTCAGTGGTAGAGCGCATCATTGGTAATGATGAGGCCGAAAGTTCAATTCTTTCTAGCGGCACCACCCACAACGCCTTGTAAAACATCTTTCATATTATATAAACCAGGCTCTTTATCTTTTAGCCATCTAGCCGCTTTAATTGCACCTTCTGCATAGCATTTTCTACTAAGCGCCCTATGCACCAAGGTTACAACCTCATTCTGCCCTATAAACATCACTTGATGCTCACCCGGAAGATTGCCTCCTCTTACTGGGGCAAACCCAACCATTTTATTCTCTCGTACATTCGTAGCTTCCGTGGCGAGCATCAGCGCCGTCCCGGATGGAGCATCTTTCTTATTAGCATGATGCATCTCTATAATCTCTAAATCGAAATCCTCAAGAGAAGCCGCGGCTATGACAACTAAGTTACTGAGCAAATTTACTCCAAGGCTAGTGTTAGGAGCTTGAAGGATTGGTGTTTGTTTAGAAGCTTTTTGTATATATTCTTGCACCTCAGAGGAGATTCCCGTCGTGCCAATGAGCACTGGAATATTATTATTCATCGAACTTTCAAGCAAAGAAATTAACCCAGCTGGATTTGAGAAATCAATAATTACTTCCGAGGATTTGCAAAGTTCTTCTAAAGAGTTACCATGATGACTATGTAGAGCCGTGATTGAATGAGCGGAATCTATGATATGAGAATATTGATAGGTCAATTCACAACCCGGATAATCTGGAATAAGAGCTGCAACCTCTCTGCTCATTTTTCCGCTAGATCCATGTAGGCCAATTTTAATCATAAACCCTCTTGTGATATCACATTATTTACTTAAGCCAGTGTTTTGTAATAACATCTAACTCTCCTTCAGAACGAAGCGTCTCAAGTGCCTTATTGATAGACTCAGTTAGAGCAGAATTCTTGGGAAGCACTATTGCAAATTCAGAGGTATATTCGGGCAAAGGCAGACTTTTTAGCTCAGGATTATAATGAATGAATTTCTCAATTTGCGCTGATTCAGTAATAAAGGCATCGATAGAACCGGATTTTAATTCTTCGACCAAGACTAAATTATTAGACAAAGATCTTACCATTGTACCTGGCATTTTCGCGGCTATTTCTTTGGCTGCTTGCTCCCAAGTGGTACCCAAAGGCGCTCCTATTTTTTTGCCTGCAAGGTCAGCTACAGACTTTATATTATCGTCTTTGTACAAAAGGCCTATTGAGGATTTTGCATATACATCAGAAAAATTAAAATATTCTTCTCTTGCAGGGGTGACGGAAATGGCAGAAATTACCAGATCAACGTTATTGCTACTGAGCGCTGGGAATAGCCCAGGAAAATCTAGGTTTTTGATTATAATTTTTGTATCCAGCGCCCGTCCAACAGCATTTATGACATCAATATCAAGGCCAACTATTTTACCATCCTGAATAAATTCATAAGGTGGATTATCCGCGGATACGGCCACAACGAGGCTGTTTTCTTTTTTTTCCTTATCGGAGCAAGCGCCTGTAAGTAACGCTAAAATTGAGAAACTTAAAGCTAGAATATAATTTTTAACCATCTTGCCACCTAAAAATTGATTTATGAAACTTAAAAAAGTATATATCTTATATTTCACTCGGTCAAGTTGAGGAATTATCTGCGCAGTCCGTCTTTAGAGAAACTGAATAGTTTTGCCTTGTTTGGCATTCTCTATGCTCTTTAGTAAACGCATATGATTGTTCGGGCTTTTCATAAGATAAAGAGTCTCCTGAATTGAGTTATAATCCTCAAGAGACATCATAACAACAGCTCTTTCTTTTTGCCTCGTAAGTATTACTGGCATGTGATCATCACATACCTTATTCATAGTTGCAGTGAAATTTTGCCTTGCCTGCGAGTATGTCATTGCTTCCATTTGAATAGCACCATAGGTGATTGACTAAAATAATATAGAATTTATAGATTTAGTTATATTTATTCTTACTCCCCCTCAAGCACCCAATTGCTATTTAAATAATCTGCGCCATGTTTTTCTAAATATTCTTCGTATTTACCTCTAAAGTCCGTCACTCCTTTTGATGTTATAGCAATAATTCGGGTTGCTATGGAGCTTGCAAAATCTCTATCATGAGTAACTAGGAGTAGGGCGCCTGGGTAGTTAATTAGTGCCTTTTTTAGAGAGTCTTTAGATTCTAAGTCTAAATGGTTAGTAGGTTCATCCATGATAAGAACATTGCTTTCTTCCAAAATAATTTTAGCAAGCAAAAGGCGCGCACCTTCTCCTCCGCTTAAATTCAATATGTTCTTATTCGCGTCATCCTGGCGGAATAGCACTTGGCCTAGAATAGCACGTATTTTACTACTAGCCTCAGCTTCCGCTTGATAGGACAGCCAATCTACAACGCTTATATCCTCATTTAGCTGATCGTGGTGATCCTGCGCGAAATAAGAAATTTGAACCCCTTCGCTCCATTCATATGTCCCGCTATCTTGATCCACGTTACCTAAAAGAATTTTAAGTAATGTTGATTTACCAATACCATTTGGCCCTATAATAATTACCTTTTCGCCGCGCTGGATAGAGAAATTCACCTTGCTAAGTATCTTCTTCTCCCCGTAACTTTTTGCAATGAGGTTTACTGCCAAAACTGTTTTGCCAGAGGGACGCTTTTGCTTAAAATTAAAATATGGATGCAAGCGAGAGCTTTTTTGGATATCGGGGAGCTCTATCTTTTCAATTTGCTTCTCGCGAGAGGCAGCCTGGGCGGATCTTGCAGCGGAGGCCCGAAACTTATCCACAAAAGATTGCATATGAGCTATCTTTTTCTCGAGGTACTTTGTCTCGCTAAGTTTTTGTTCAATAATCTGCTGCTTTTGCTGAATAAATTTATCGTAATTACCCGTATAGCTTCTTATCTCGCCGTAATCGATATCGAGTATATGAGTAGCGACATTATTTAGGAACATCATATCATGCGAGATGAACACAAGAGCGCCTTTAAAGGTTTCTTTAAGATAATTCTCAAGCCAATAAATCGACATTATATCAAGGTGGTTGGTGGGTTCATCAAGAAGCAGGATATCAGGATTGTTAAATAAACTTTGTGCAAGCAATACGCGAAGTTTATATCCGCCGGACAAGACAGAGAGAGGTCTGTGATGAAACTCTTCTCCAATGCCGAGTCCTACTAATAGCTCGCTTGCAAAAATGTCTGCGACGTAACCATCATTATCTGCAATTATTTGCTCAAGCTCTCCTAGTCTATAGCCAGCCACGTCGTCAAAAACTTCTAGCTTAAGAAGCTCTTCCTTTTCTTGCATCGCAGACCATAGCTCTGCTTTCCCTGCTATAACCGTGTTAACGATAGATGTATTTTCGTAGAGAAAGTGATCTTGCTTTAGGCAGCCAATTCTTGCATATTTATGCGTCACAACCGTACCGAAGCTAGCCTCTTCATCCCTGATCAGGACTTTAAAAAACGTAGTTTTGCCCGCTCCATTAGCGCCCACAAGCCCATATCTAAAGCTAGCATTTAGGTTAAGATTCACATCAGTGAATAGTAGTTTCGCGCCATATTGCATCGCGAGATTGGTTATGGTGATCATAGATTCGCTATCTTGATTAAAATGCTCGCGCGCAATATAGCATGTTTCACGCGAGGTTACAAATTTGTATCAAAGCCAGACTCCGCTTATGTTATAAAAGTGCACATGATGTTTACAGGAAAGCAACTCAACGCGACTAGTACTTTTAAAAAATTATGGCTATGCTAAAGCTAAAATATATAACAAAGTCATAATAATGAACGCGCAGTCAACTGAGATCGTCAATACTAAAGATTACATATCATTTTTGAATGATATTAAAAACGATATACAAACTTCAAGAGTAAGAGCTCACCTTGCTGTTAATAAGGAGCTCATCCTCCTTTACTTCCGGGTGGGAAGCGGAATACTTAAAAGGCAAAAAAGTTTAGGGTGGGGTAGTAAAGTGATTAAGCAACTTTCCCAAGATCTAAAAATGGAATTCCCTAATATAACTGGATTTTCAAAGCAAAATCTATGGTATATGCGTCAATTTGCCGCAGAATATACAGCAGAAATATTTCTCCAACACCCTATTGGAGAAATTCCATGGGGACATAATATAGATCTCATGACAAAGATCAAAGACCACCAAACGCGTCTTTGGTACATTCGTAAAACCATAGAAAATGGTTGGTCTAGGAATATTCTCGCTATGCATATAGATGCAGAAAGCCACCTTAAACTAGGCGCAGCTCAGACAAACTTTGCAGCTACACTACCAAAACTAAATTCGGATTTAGTGCAAAGCCTTATTAAAAGCGAATATAACTTTGAGTTTTTAGGCCTTGCCGGTGATGTACATGAGAAGGTAATAGAGAAAGGACTAATAGACAACATCAGAAGGTTCTTACTTGAACTTGGCACGGGGTTTTCTTTCCTTGGCAGTCAATATAGAGTAACCTTAGCTGGCGAAGAGTTTGTGATTGATATGCTGATGTATCACGTTAAACTCAAATCTTATATAGTTTTAGAGCTAAAAGCCGGTAAATTCAAGCCAGAGTATGCGGGCAAATTATCTTTTTATCTCACCGCAATAGACAAAGAAGTCAAAGACGAGAATGACAACCCAACAATAGGGATATTGCTCTGCCAATCTGCAAACAAGCTTATGGTAGATTACTGCCTTGGAGACATCAGAAAGCCGATAGGAGTATCTGAGTATAAAGCAGGAACGTTGCCAGAAGATGTTCGGAAATATTTGCCTAGTCAGGAGCAGTTTCAGCATTTGATGAAAATTATGGATACAAAAGAGGTGAATACAAAACCAGAGTAAAGTAGGCAATACATTCCTAAATCACAAGGACAAAACTATTGCAATATACCTTTTTCTCTGCTAATTTCTTAAAATAACAATACTGCAATTAATGTTAGTCCATTAGATCTATGTTATCTTTTTTGACTAGTACTCCAACTGACGCAAGTTAATAAATATTTCTTTTATTCATTTACCTTATATATCAATAATAAATTATCCTCGGGGGAGGATGTATGTTTCGTCAGATGCCGTTTATACTAGTTGCCATAATATTTGCCGTCGTGTTTCTGGCGCCAGTGACGCCTCTTGTATTTAAACAAGTATTGTATTCCACAAGTTTGAGTATTAAAGAGTTATTGAGTTTTTTACTACCAATAATAATCTTTAGCCTTCTATTCAAAACAGTAGTCACTTTATCTCATAACGCCACTAAAATTCTCGGTATAATCATAGTCTTTGTATGTATATCGAACTTTTTATCTACCTTCCTTAGTCATTATGTGGGAGCTTGGATATATACTTTTGATTTATCGATGATTGCGCCAAATAGCTCTAGTGAATTGCAAGGCCTATGGACTCTTACTCTACCTCAGCTGATTGCAAATAATCATGCTATGCTTGCAGGCATCGTCCTTGGTTTAATAGCCTCTAAATTATTTCCTACTTTCTCCTCTAAAATCGCCAATCAAATGAGTAGTTTTGTTGATAAGCTACTAAGGGGCTTCCTTTGTTGTATACCTCTATTCGTTGCGGGGTTTGTAGTAAAGCTTGAGTACGACAATGTTATACGCATGATTTTAAAGGACTATACGGCAATTTTTATGTTCGTTGCCCTGGCTCAAATTATTTATATATCCTTTGCATATTTGGTTCTGAGTGGCTTTCAGTGGAAGGGCTTTATATCCAGCTTAAAGAATATGATACCCGCTGGAATAAGTGGCTTTAGCACTATGTCTAGCGCTGCAAGCATGCCACTCACCATCATAGGCGTGGAAAATAATGTACAAAATAAAGAATTAGCGCGCTCTGTTGTCCCCGTGACCATAAATATTCATCTCATAGGCGATTGCATAGCTATACCGATATTTGCATATGCAGTTCTTAAAAGTTTTGGGATGGCTGAGCCCAGCCTGATGAACTACCTTATTTTTACCTTCTATTTTGTAGTAGCAAAATTTTCCGTTGCAGCGGTGCCTGGTGGTGGCATTATAGTAATGCTTCCGATTCTTGAAAAGCATTTGGGTTTCGACGGTAAAATGGCATCTCTTATTACCGCTCTTTATATTTTATTTGATCCAATCATTACTTCGGCAAATGTTCTTGGAAATGGCGCATTTGCTAAGATGATAGATAAGATTATACCTAGTCAAAAAAAATCTATTTCAAATTGAGGCGATATGGAACAAAGCTTTAAAAAGGCACTAAAAGGATACCAGAGCTTTCGCGAAAAATATGCACTTGGCGATAAATCTGTTATGCAATCTCTCTCACAACACGGACAGAGGCCAGATCTCATGGTGGTAGCTTGCTGTGACTCACGCGTAGATCCAGCTTTAGTACTTCAATGCGACCCAGGCGATTTATTCGTAGCCCGCAATGTTGCGAATATTATTCCTCCATACGAAAAGGATGGCGCTCATCATGGCACAAGCGCTGCTTTAGAATTCGGAGTGTGTTTTTTAAAAGTAAAGCATCTTATTATATTGGGGCATAGTCAGTGCGGTGGGATTAAGGCTCTTCTTAACAAAGAAGATACTGCACAAAATGATTTCGTAACGAAGTGGGTTTCTGTGATAGAAGCTCCCAGCTCAAACAACCATACCGTTGATGACTGTGCAAAGCTGGCTCTTACTCAATCATATCAAAACTGTCTAACATTTCCTTGGCTCAAGGATAAAGTCACGGATGGAACGCTGATAGTTCATTTATGGTTTTTAGACATCGAATCAGGTAAAATTTTTACTTATTCTGATGCTGATCAAACCTATATTCCTCTAGATTGACCGCCTTTAAGAACCTCTTTCTTCGGCCCTTCTGTAAGATCATTTCTCGCACGAGAAACTTTTATGTTCTTTGTTATATCGCGCGAGGCTTCAAGTAATTTTTCCTGTTTATGTCTGTTGAGCAATTCGTCAAAATCCTCTAATTTAAACTTAAATTTACTTAGATGACCTTGCGCTACTGGCCCTATTTCCATACCTAATACATCAATAAAACTTTGCTTTATTGCATCTGGGGCGCCTTTATCATTAAGCCCCAAGATTAATGCTTCCATAGTAGGAGTCGTAGACTTTAATCTATAATCAGAAATGTCTGTCGCGGCTGTTTGAATATATTCCGTTAACACTTTGGAGGTAGATTTCCCTTCTGCCCAATGCTGGTTATCACAAAAATGTAATAGCTCCTTCAGTACTTCATTAGAGCGCTTAGATTTAGGAGTATGTAGAAGCGCTTGCTCATACACACTAAGCATGAAGTTTTTATGATCAAAATGAATGTCATTTTGTTCAAGCATCTCATGGTTACGAAGATGCTCCATAGTCTGCATCCTTCCTTTGACATGAAGATAATCTGCCATACCCTGTGCAGTAGCAAAAGATAGCGTACCTACCTCTCCCGTACCTAGCACTACTACATTAAGCGCATTTTCTCTAAGATCTTTATACGTAGCCTCCTCTGACTTTGTAAAACGAATGCTGCCACCAACGCCGGAAGCCACTCTGCAAATTACATCTATTAAGAATCCAATTACTGCTCCATAGGATAACACTCTCGCTTTCGTACTGTATACTGATATATTCGCTGAATCGTTAATGTTTTGTCCGAAAGCTAAAACAAGTATTCTGTCTTTCTCATTCTCTCCTCGAGCGCTAGGCTCTGTTATTCCTCCGGTAAAATGCCTTTGCGGAATATTATCTCTATAACCACCATCAACGTATTCTACCCCATCAATAGTAACGGGCTTCAGTATCCGAGGAATGGAAGTAGAAGCGCGGCAAACAAGCGCAATCTCTGCATCGGGCGTGGTTACGTCGCTGAATACAACAAGTTCACCAGTCTTTTTATCGGTAGTTGTAATAATTAAGGATTTGAATTTTTTTGGATTTAATAATTTGAGCAAAGCTAGATCTCGAAAATAAACTTTATCTCCTTGGCTTACGCGTTCATATAGCTCTCCTATCTCCGCCCCATCATTCTCATAAAGATGATGCAATTTTTGCCTTTCATCTTCCAATTGCTCTGTTTTTATTTTAAGCGCGTCCAAGCTATAATTCTCATGCCCCACAAGGTGCACTAGAGTAGCAGATATTTCCTCCATTCTGTCTAAACATACAGATCTCACATCTGTTACTTCATATAACTCTCCTATATATTGTGAGATATTATGTGTAATTGTACTATGGAGTAATTCATAAATAGGCTCCCCATCATGCTGAATCAAACCTTCGCCCAAAAGATTGCTAAAATCCGTGTTCTTGGAAATTCTTTTGCAATCTTTTTTGCTGATGCCGGTGGCGATAAATGTTGCTGTGATAGCTCCAGCCGAGGCGCCCGCTACCGCTTCCAATGACCTTACCACCCCAGCTTCCCATAAAGCTTCATGCACTCCAGGATAAACCCCTCCTTTAGCTCCGCCCCCGCTAAATACAGCGTATTTATAGGACTTGCTCTGAACCCTCTTTAAAGCTTCAATGTTATTAGGCATGCACGTCTCCTGAATTTATCCAAAGATACTACAGGATAAATCTAAAAGAAATAAATTGCTTTTTTTAAATGAGAAAACTTAAAAAATATGTGGCGTAGAATAGCTACATTCTTTACTTACATCTCTAGTAACTTATAAGGAGGAGGGGAGTCATTTGAGGTGCGCTTGCTATATTTTTGAATCAACATAAATGCTAAAAAACTCGCCCCGCTCAAAGTTAAAAAAAGTGCCGCAAAAGGAATGGCCGAAGTACCATGTATACATGAAATGGTATAATTGATGATAGCAACAAATGAATAATAGAGGCACCCAAAAATAGAGCCCGCGGTGCCCGTAACTTTACTATAATCCTCAAGGGCATAGCGCAGAATGAATGGGATTGTCAAATTATGCCCTATGACATGAACCATCATAGGAACAAAAATAATTAGTACAATAGTAAGGCCTTTGCAGTCTTCAGGAGTAAACCAAAGCCCTAAAAACAATATAGTGCAACTGAATAAACTTAAGCAAAGTCCGGTAGTAATAATTTTTTTATTATCTATATATCTACTTACCAAATAGCGATTAATTAATCCTCCCACAAGATAGGCGAAGGTTAATAAAAATCCTAATTTACCATAATCAGATGGAGTAAAATGAAAGTGCTTTATAAAGATGAATGGAGCTTCTACATAAAATCCAAACATCATGCCATTGAAAGAACCTACGATTAAAGCGTATAAAAGGACCACTCTGTCGGATAAAATAGATTTCAGCACCGCTCTATATCTATGCGTTCGTGCAATAAGCATATAGCGGTTAGTTTCTGGTAATCTGTATACGCATGTAAAAAGTAAGATTGCCGCAAGCATGCTTAAAAAACGAAAGTTATACTGCCAACTTGTATATTCCACTATATAGCCACCAGCAATGGAGCCAAGCGAAGGTACGAAAGATAGACAAATAGAAATACTCACATAGACTTTCGATAACTCATTCCCTTGATATGAATCCCTAGCCATTGCCTGCGCTATTACAGATCCAACGCTCACTCCAAACGCCTGAGTAAACCTCAGAGCTAATAATGTATTGATATCCTGAGCAAATGAGCAAGCTACCGAAGAGATCAAATATACAGTAAGTCCAGCAAGCGCTACTGGCCTCCTTCCAAAAACATCAGAGATTCTTCCGAGACTGAGTATCCCCAAAGAAAATCCTGCAAAATATATACTCGAGGATAACTGAGCGATGTTACTGCTGACATCGAAGTTATGGGCAATAAGGGGCAGGGCAGCAGTACAAACTGGCTCCGTAGTATGCGACAGAGCAAATAGCGAAAGCAATAGCCATATAGGTATTCGAGAGATTACGTTTGTCATGTTCCTTGCTTTTGGCTATTTGCCTGCCATATGTTTTGTACTGCTTATATGCTCGTTATTTCTTTTTTGTTGAACTCTAAATTTAGGTATTAAATCTAAAATGCACTACATCTCCGTCTTGCACAATATATTCTTTACCCTCTAAGCGCATTTTGCCCACTTCTTTGGCTTTCACTTCGCCCTTATATTCTATATAATCTGCGTATGATATTACTTCAGCACGGATAAATCCACGTTCAAAATCTGTATGTATAATACCTGCTGCCGCTGGCGCCAAAGTGCCGCTAAGAAAGGTCCATGCGCGCGCCTCTTTGGGTCCGATGGTAAAATAGCTTTTAAGACCAAGAAGATCATAGCCCGCTCTTATTATTTTGCTAAGCCCAGTTTCGCTAAGCCCTACGCTTTCAAGAAATTCTTGCTTCTCTTCGAGGCTACTTAAAGTAGATATTTCTGCCTCTATTTTGGACGAAATAATCACGCATCTCGCGCCTTCCTTTGCGGCTTTTTCCATCATACTATTTGAAAATGGATTACCTCCCTCAGCCTCGTGCTCCAGAACATTGCATACATATAAAACTGGCTTTGTCGTAAGCAGCTGAAGACTTTGGAGCTCCAAAGCATCTTCCTTGCTTTTAATCAGAGTTCTAGCAGGAAGGCCTTCTGCGAGAACGGGATAAACTTTGCGCATAAGCTCCACAGATTGCTGCAGTATTTTGTCGCCAGTTTTTAGCTTCTTTTCAGCTGCCGGGAGTCTTTTTTCAATGGATTCCAAATCCGCTAAAATAAGCTCAGTTTCTATAGTTTCTGCGTCATATACAGGGTCTACTTTGTCATGAACATGGGTTATATCTGCGTCTTCAAAACAACGCACTACGTGGATGATCGCATCTACTTCTCTGATATGAGCTAAAAACTTATTCCCAAGACCATCGCCTTTGCTAGCACCCTTAACAAGCCCTGCAATATCCACAAACTCAATGCAAGCTGGAATAATCTTGGCGGAGCTCGCAATATTCGCAAGAGTCTGAAGTCTCGGATCTGGTACATGCACTATCCCAGAATTCGGTTCGATCGTGCAAAATGGGTAATTTGCAGCCTCTGCCGCTTCGCTTGATGTCAGAGCATTAAATAACGTAGACTTTCCTACATTTGGAAGTCCTACGATGCCACATTTAAATCCCATACTCTCTCCAGTTGCTTTAGGTATAAGGCATTATTATACGCTTCTTGCTATATAAGTAAAATCCCTATTTAGTATTTTGGTATATTTGTTATTAAAACAAGGTGATGCAAAAAGATACACAATAGTTTAAGAAATTTAAATATAATGAAATATATTGATTATTTAATATAATTTAATATAATATACTCATTCATTTTAAAACATAAATTACATGTCAAAAAAGAGAGCGAACGAATCAAAAAATGGGTTCACAAACGCAGAGCTAAGAGCTCTTAGGGAATATGAGGAACAAACCCTTACTACACAGACTCCCTCTGCCCCCCTTTGGGTCAGGGCGCAATCATTAATTCAAGCTTTGAACGATGGGATAAAGGGGGAAAATTTTGATGAAGCAATGTCCCTTATATCTGGATATTCCCCAAGAGAAGTAGCGGAGTATTCTAGCAATTAGTGATATTAACATATATAGAAAGCGAAGATGGGAGCGGATCTTACCAATTATTAGAAGGAAACCTAAACAAAAATCCTCCTGAGGTGGAGGGCCGCGCTCTTCATGAATGCGGCGCAACACATAGGCCTGCATATATTTTCCAGAATGGAGCGAAGCAGAAAGTCGTCTTGCATCATATTAAAACTACTTTATTCAAGACTCTCTTAATAATAAAAGCGGAAGCCGTGGCGCTTCAGATGATGATCAAAACTCCAAACGCTAAGTTTACTGATAATAGCGACCCACTTGCTACTCCAGCCATTGTATTGGCCGTAAACAAAGACCTTTTCTTGGTTGCGCAAAAGCTAGTTGAGCGCCCTGATTTCTCCCTTTCAGATATAGATGTAGATCGTCATAATGGTACTCGCGTTACAGTACTAGAACAAATTGCAAAAAAGCTGACACCAGACCTAGTGAATGTCATGGCCGCTCGCGAAATAGATTTGAGTAGTCCAATCAAAATCTACTCTCACCCATCACTAGCAGAAGCAACGCCGCTTATGCTCTCTGCCGAATTTGGTAATATAGACGCCGTCAGGGCCTTGATTCCTTATGTTGACGTATCACGCTCTGTTGGAAGCAAGGCCTCTTACGCTCTCCGCCGAACTTGGTAATATAGACACCATCGGAACCTTGATTCCTTATATTAACGCACCATGCTCCGCTAGAAACAAACTTGGTAAAGAATATGAAGTAAATGCAGTATCTTGCGCATCTTATCATATAAAAATTGTGGAAATGTTGATCAAGGCTGGATGCCCCTTTACTGGGCTTATGGTCGGAATGGGGACTAGCGGCGATATGTTGAGTAACATGACAAGCTTAATAGAAAAAATATGCGAATTACTAAAAGAGCAATCTTTCTACACGAAAGCAGCGGAAGCTTTTGATAAAAACGATGCAGATGAATTTAAAGAAGCTTGCAGAGTAATTAGCGCCGAAAGGCAAGAGTTTTTATCAAGATCTGAGCCAACTCCTCAAGAAGACATCGGCGAGGGAGTAGTAGAGCCAAGGGGTGAGATAAAGGACGATATAGATGTTTTGCTTCTAAGATACTTTACCACCGAAGATGATGCCCAGAGAAGTCAAATTGAAGCAAAAATAACAGAACTATGCGAAGCTTCTTCAGAAACTTCGTTAAAAATTATCTCTACACTAAATAGTAGATATTTAGACCATCCAAACGTGATTGAATATGTGCATGTTTTATTGCAAGATAAACGATCTCTACATGAGTATTTTCAAGCAAGAAAGGATATAGTATATAAGCAAATACAGGGGTGCAGCACAGAAACCAAAGCCCCTTGCAAAGGTTGGGATATAGGAGAAAGAGAAATAGTAACTCCATCAGATAAAGGTGTTATCAAGGTTGCTAGCTCTATGGCGCACTCACTCTTTATCAAAATAGCAGAGGGTTTACACGAACTTGTAACTACTGGCCTCGAGCATTTAAAAGTTTTACCACAAAGTAGCACTGGGCTTAATGGCATTAAGTTTTTAAAGCACGGCATTGCAGAGTTAAAAACTAAAGCGCTTGGTGATATAAGATTGATAGCAGAGGGCGTACATGTGAACGAAGATGGAGAAATGCTACTCTATTTTACAGAGAGTATGAGTCACGAAGAAGTGGCGAGATACAGATATAGCGCTCTTGGTGACTGCTCCGATGATGCATAAGGCATGCATAAGTTTTGAAAACCCCTCTTAATGCGCGGATTTGTCATTTGCGGGATAAAAAATACTATATATACTGCTATAATTAGTTGTGGGCTGTCTTATGTTTAAAAACTTAGCAAAGTTTTATGGAATTTGCGTAATGCTGATTTCTTCTGTAGTTATCATGATTTCGTTTGCTGTGTTACTACTAGAGATCATAGCTTTTTCATTGCCAGAATATAAATATGCAGATCAGCTAAATCATTATTCCAGCGACGCTAGGTATCTGGAATATACCAAGAAAGAGAAAATAAATCTTGCAGACAAGAAGAATATCGAGAGCTTAAGGCTTTCTGAAAAAGAGAATCAGATTTTCCTCTACAAAACTGGAGCCGTAATGGGAATGCTCTCTTGCCTTTCATGGCTTTTTGTTGGATTTATATTTCTAGCTATACATATATACATTTATAGAAAGCTACCAAGCGACGGCGATTAATACTAAATTCCGTTTTTATGAGGGCTGCTAAAAATAAAACTTGGTATTATATTTACCCCTACTCGGTTTTCGTTTTTATCGTGATAGCATGCAACTTCTCTTGTAAAACACCTTTTAGCGCATTTTTTACCATTTTATGCTGATTTATCAGGCTCTGTCCCTTGAAAGACTCGTCAGTGATTTCAAGGGCGTAATGGTCCTCATCCTCCGCAAGATCGGTAATTTTTATATTAGCTCTTGGGAAGTTTTGTCTTATAATAGCTTCAAGTTCGCTGGAAGAAATCGCCATAAATTACTCATTATTTTTATGTACTCTATACCCAAAATCTACCTCTTGCAAGATTTGAAGAGAGTCCTTCTCAATAACCCCGGGGCCGCAAATGAGATCAAAAAAATCGGGCTATTTGGTGGATCTTTTAACCCAGCTCATATAGGGCATTTAGAAATTAGCAAATATGCTATAGATGAGCTGGGTATGGATTATGCGATATGGCTAGTTGCCGAGCAAAACCCCTTAAAACCTCCATATGAGCATGATTTGCAAAGTCGTGCTGCCTTCGCTAGTAAGTTAGCAGAGCATAATCGTATCCTCGTGTCTATTATGGAGAGCGAAATAAAAAGCAAATGCACTTACGACACTCTCCTATTTTTTATACAAAATTTTCCAAAATTAGATTTTACATGGCTTATGGGCGCGGATTGTCTTTTTAATTTTCATCTATGGGAAAATTTTGACAAATTTACTGATATAGTAGATATAGCGATATTCAACCGCTCAAATTCTGAAGATCCTAAAAAAACGATAGCAGGAAAGGAGTTGTTGAAAAAACGTAAACATCATGTAGTATTTTGTAACAATGAACAGATTGATATTTCCTCAACCTCAATAAGAGCCGCGAACAAATGCTAAACTCCTCAGAAGACCTCAAAGACTTTATTCTTAAAGCTTTGGACGAAAAAAAAGCCGAAAATATTGTAGTAATAGATCTTGAAAATAAAACTTCATTTGCAAAATATATGATTTTTGCCACCGGCCGCTCCACCAAGAATATCTCAGCTATTGCAGATTATATCAGCATGGAACTCAAGCATCATTCTTCTTTCAAAACGACTATAGAGGGCTCTGGCGCTTCTGAATGGGTACTTTTAGATGCTGGCGATATTATACTTCATCTCTTTCAAACCGATGCGCGGGAGAGATATAAAATAGAAGAGCTTTGGAAGGATTAACGCCACTCTTCTTCGCTAGAATCGAGAAAGATAAGTTGGTATAAATAAAAAAACCGGGGTTGATCCCGGTTTTTTTATTTAGCCTATTTTCATTTATCAAATTCGCGTTCAAAGAACTAGAATTTTAATGTTGCACCTATTAAAGCAACGGTACCTTTTGTGGTGATTTGAGTAGGATCATTATACACAGCTAGTTTTCTTCCCTTTCCTTTGAAGTACGTTACTTCGACATATGGAGTAAACCCAGCTGCTAATTTATAATCAGTTCCTATTGTATAAGCATCTACTTTATTTTTTACGCGCTCACCACGAACGTAAGTTAAGCTAAGCCCTACAGGACCTTGGTTGTATGCAGTACCTGCTGTGTAGAAACGTGTTTTGCGCTTACTAGCGCCGTCAAGCTCTCTAGATGTTAAGCTTTTACCAAGATCAGCATAAGAACCAGCAAATGACATTACTCCGCAATTTAAAATAGCGCCGATGTTGTAAGTTTTCATGCCATCGATTTTGTATTCTCTTGTCGCTTGGGCTGCATTTACCGCAGTACCTTTTCTAGAGGACTTACCTACTTCTCCCGTAAGGGCGACTTTAAGGCTCATGCAGTCTGATAAATCTTGTTCAAATGTTGCACCAAGACTGAATGCGTCTTTAACCCCTGGGTTTTCAGTATATGTTATGCCTCCAACGTTCTCTACGCTGCGAATTGAATCCTTTCCTACTGAAAAAGCACTTGTGCCTAAATTTCTAGCATCCGGAATATAGGATACACCAAACTGCACTTTGTCCGCGAATTTAGGCGTAAAATATGTAATCTTTCTTGAGGTCTCGGGGGATGTTTTGTAGTTTGAAGTTAAGACAGAAGCACCCGGGGTATTAACCCAAGTCATGGTTTGATTATCAAACCATGCATAACTAGTCCAATTATCTCCTGTGCCGCTAGCTAAGTCAAGTCCGCTAACGCGCATCTGCGATCCTGCGTCATACGCGGAACCGAACTGCCATTTGCCATAATCAGATTCTGTGAAAATATGAGAACCGCCGAAGCTCGTCCAGCCGTTTGATTGAGTTGTTGTTTGAACGTCAATTCTCGCGCCGTATTTCATCTCATCAGTCTCGCCAGATGCGGTAAGAGCTACGTGCCCTTCGGAACTCATGGCAACATTTTTTTTGTCGGCCGAAAGATTTTGACTGGCTGTTGGTACTTTACTTTGATTTCTGAAAGCCGTTTCAAAAAGGAAAATTCCATCTAATTTTGTTGTAATTCCTTCTGCCATAACGGAAGAAGAAGCTCCAACTAAAGCAGCTAATAAAAATATCTTTTTCATTTTTTTCATATTTAAATCTCCAAAAAATTCTTTGTAAGCGCAATTTCTACTCATGTGGGGATCCTACAGTAGGCCTATATACGAGACAACATCTTATATAAACCTTATATAAAATTATTAAACAAAAATTAAAACACTGTGTCATATCTACAACAACTAGCGTCTATCGTTTAACCCCATATATTATTCGGTATTTTTTGAAGTAGAAGTTGGTGTTGTCTGTATTCTTCTTCGCTCGGCTTTATAACGACAATTCCTAATCTTTGACGCTCCACCGTCTTTATCTTCAAAGAAAAGTCCTGTTTCTGCTCTTTCTTTTTAAGAACAAAGGTAGTTTGTCTTCCTCCCGTAAGCTCTACATATACTTCATATAACAATTCGGCATCTAGTAATGCTCCGTGGAATTGCCTTGAGGAGTTGTCAATTTTAAATTTTTTACAAAGTGCATCGAGATTTGCGCGGGCGCCGGGAAACATTTTTCGTGCCATAGCAAGGGTGTCTACGACAGAAGACATGTCTATGGATGGTTTATTTAATAAAGATAATTCATGATTTATAAACTTCATATCAAATGAAGCATTATGTATGACAAGCCTAGAACCTTCGATAAACTTCAAAAAGTCTTCCGCGACTTCGCTGAACCGTGGCTTGTCTTGAAGAAATTCTGTAGATATGCCATGTATTCTATAGGCCTCTATTGGCATGTCGCGATCTGGATTCAAATAAAAGTGAAACTTATTGCCGGTAAGAACTTTATTGTTCATTTCTAGCATGCCGATTTCTACGATCCGATGACCCGCTTTCGGATCAAGGCCCGTAGTCTCAGTATCTAGTAATACTTCTCTCATATCAACTCTTGTTCTGCAGTAAATTGATTTTACACTCCTCCGATTCTTTGGCTATAATTATTTTAGGCTTGTTCTAGATTTTTTATTATTTCTCCCAGATTCTTTTTCCAAGAAATTAGGTCAACATCTGTTTTAATAACGAAGTCAGCTCTTTTTTGCTTTTCTTCGTCAGGCATCTGTATTTTACATATCATGTCGAATACGTCCGGAAGCATTCCGCGTTCTATTGCCCTTTTTTTTCTAATTAATCCAGAGCAGGAAATGACTATTACATAGTCAAATTCCTTTTCTAAGGCTTTTTCGAATAACAGCGGGATCTCGGCAAATCCTAGGTTTCCGCCTAAACCCCCTCTAAATACTTTGAGCCTTTGCCTTATAATTGGATGGATAAAGTTTTCTAGTTTAATTCTTTTGGCTTGATCGGAATAGATCACTGAAGCGATTCTAGCTTTGCTAAAAGCCTCAATCTCTGGAAGAATTTCTAAGACTTTTTGTTGAACAGCTTCGCTCTTGTACATTTCCTTTACAACTTCGTCCGCGCTGAATACTTCGTATCCTAGTTCTTTTAAGTAGCTCAAGACAGAGCTTTTACCAGAAGCAACAGAACCCGTGATTCCCACTAATTTTCCGTTATTATTCCTATTGGTTATGATATTGTGCATAAAGCTGTTTATATCTATGTATAATTTTGTGTATAAAACGCCTTCTCTGTATTTAGACCTTAGTTACCCACCTAAACCCTCACGAATATATCATCTTTATGCACATGTGGGTATGTCATATATGATATATGTTGATAATACTCATATCTTGCTTAGCCTTTGTGATTTTTCTTTACTATCATCACCCATCAGCTATCGTAATCTCTTTGCTTAATATTGTGTGTAATTATGTGGACCATTTAGAATACACATAATAACGCGCCCTACTACTACCTCTTTTAAGAAAATAATATCTTTATATATTTATGTTGAAAAAAAAATTACTCAGCGTTTTTGATAAAAAAATTACTCTCACTCCTCCTCCGATATGGATAATGAGGCAGGCAGGAAGATATTTACCTGAATACAGAAAGATCAGGGAGTCTTTAGGGGGTTTCTTGGATCTTTGCTACAATCCAGAGAAAGCAGCAGAAGTTACTTTGCAACCCATCAAGAGGTTCGATCTTGATGCTGCTATAATATTTTCGGATATCTTGATCTTACCTCATAGCATGGGCTTGAATGTTCATTTTGAGGAAGGAGAAGGCCCTGTAGTTGAGAGAATTTTACAGGAATCTGACTTGAAAAAATTAAAAATAGACAAAGATAATGAAAAGCTTCAGAGGGTCTATGAAGCTATATCTTTAACTCGAGCTACACTGAGGAGAGATAAAGCTCTTATAGGGTTTGTTGGAGCTCCCTGGACTGTTGCGACGTATGTTTTAGAAGGAAGAGGCAAGCATGATTTTTCTTATAGCAGAGAAGTCGCCTACTCAAATCCAAAATTTGTAGCGGCCTTAATAGAAAAATTAACTGAGCAGACAATACATCATTTACTGTCTCAGATTAAAGCTGGAGCAGACATTGTTCAAATATTTGACTCTTGGGCCGGAGTTTTAGGAGAGGCGGAGTATGAGGAATTTGTTATAAAGCCAACTATTCAGATAGTAAAAGAAATCAAGAAGCAATATCCAAATACGCCTATTATAGGGTTTCCTAGAGGTTCGGGTTATTTGTACGAGAAATACATTTCAAATACTGGAGTAGATGCCGTTGGCCTAGATCAAAATGTTCCTATTAGTACAATGGCAAAGTTCCAAGAAAAAATTGTAGTTCAAGGGAATTTAGATCCAGTGGTGTTACTTAGCGACAAAGAAACTATCAAAAAAAAGGCCGAAGATATCTTGGACAAGGTGGGCCGCAATGGAAAATTTATATTTAATCTGGGGCATGGTATTTTGCCAAGGACCCCTATTGAGAATGTAGAATATTTAGTAGAGTGCGTGAGAAGTAAAGTCTGATCTATTATAAACTTTGTGCCTGTGTCAAGATCAGGCTGTGACTGGCGCAATGTAAAAGTCTTTGTCTATAAAAAAACAAAGACTCTATCTTCCACGCACCTCGCTTCCTTTCCCCTGTGCATGGGGGAGAGGCGTAACAGAAGAAACCTTTTTTTGTTGTCTTTTCATAATATCTCCTACACTTGAAAGAGTAGCGCTTATATGCTTATTTTCCTTTGCAAAGCCAATAGCTTTTTTAATTTTTAATTTTAATCCTTCGAGGAAATCGACTACATCGTGGACTTTTCCAAATCCCTTTTCTTCTTTTTTTGCAAATTTTTTAACAAGTAGTATAGCTTCTTTATATATCATTTCAGCATTACTTCTATTCTCTTTACCCTCATCTAATTCTCCAGGAGTTGTTATTTTTTCTGCTACAGATTTTGCAAGGAATACAATATTATTTGTGTTTTTAGAGAAGTCAGGATTTTTTGCTATCCCTGATTTTATTAAAGCATAAGTTGAAAGCGCCATATCTTCTTTACGTTCTTCGTAGGGAGATTTAGGAATTTTAAGATCTTCCGGTAACCATGGTCTTGAAATTTTTTCTAATTGCTGCTGAGCTATAAAGGCATCTTCAGCTCTTTTATCTAATGGATTAGCTTTGTTGTTTTTGTATCTCGTATTCAGATGGTCTTCAATGGATTTATATTTCTTGGTAATGTTTTTTTTAGCACTAGTAACTCCCGGAGAATCCTTAGTATTATTCTGATTTTTATGCAATTCTTTAAACAATGTATCATATAATTCAGTTAACTGATCTACGGCAGTCTCAAGAGGTTTTACGACCTCATCAAGAGAGTATATTTTTTGATCTTCAGACATAACTTACTCCAAGTTGATTGGATAAAATGTACTATATGATTTTTAATAAAACAAAAAATTAATCAGAACTCATGTTGTTTTTAAACAGAGCTTGGTATTTTGTTGTAAGTAAACATCACTATCCTTAAATCTAATATTTTCCTACTTCAGTTTCTTGAGTATCGTAATCATTGAAAGTCCCATACCAGAAATACTTAGAGCGCAATTTATACCCTTGAGGAATTTATCAGGGAAGAGGAGTGTTTTGATCAAAGCAGAGGGGCCTTACTTGGGCTTAAGATGTCTCTGATCCTAAAAAAGTAAATTAATCCAGTTTCCTTTCGCGTTTTATTGCCATCCCTGCGCGGGAAGATGGCAATCTATGTTCTACTTCTATACTCTACTTCTCTTTAAATGCTCTAAACATAGTGTCTGTTATTGGATCTAGGAGATATCTAAATAATGTACGCTCTCCGGTGATAATTTGTACTTCAACATCCATCCCAGGATGAAGGACGAGGTTACGATTTTTGGCAGCTTTATTAAAATCATCCATATCAATCTCTATGCGAGCTGAGTACATGTAAGGTTCTTGACCTCTTTGCAGTCCTATTTGATCAGAAGGCACAACATCAGATGAAAGAGCTACTACTTTCCCCTTAAACACAGGAGATGTTCTGGATTTAAAAGCACTGAACCTGAGATTACAATTAAGGCCTATTTGGACGGAATCAATATTCTTGGTAGATACCTTTGCTTCGACTACTAGCACATCGTTTGTCGGAGAAATTTCCGCAATAGTCTGCCCCGGAGGTACAACGCTGCCAACAGTATGATACTTTAGGTCGTTCACAGTACCGTCCACAGGCGATGTAAGAATTGAACGCTCAAGAGAGTCTTTGGAGTAGGCGTATTGCTCTTTAGATTGAGATAGCTGGTTATGTACTTCTCTTAGTTCTTTAAGGACGCTTTCCATGTCTTGGTTTTTGAAATTAATAATATCAATTTTGATCTTTGTAATTTCTTGTTCATTTCGAGCGATCTCAGCTTCTGTGCTAGCAATCTCGCTTTTAGCTTGTTCTTGTCTACTTTCAAGCTCCATTACCGCTGCCTTATGCATATAGCCTTTCGTCAAAAGTTCTTTTGAAGCTTTAACGCGCTCAGTATACATAGTATAGGTTTTGAGCGCGGACGTTTTTTTAGCTGTAAGGCCTTCAATTTGTTTGCGCGCTTGTTCTATTTGCTGATCTCGGGACCTCAATGTATGGTCATAAACCTCCTTTCTAGAGAAAAAAAGGCTTTGTTGAGTACTTAGTATCTTTTGTATTTCTGGCTTGTTTGCGTCCTTTAGTAACACTTCAGAAAATTGAATTTCTGGGGTATCATCGCGTTCAGCAACAAGGCGGCATTCTGCAGCTAGCGAAGTAAGATAATTATTTAGATGAATATCATGTTCAGTTTTGAATCTTATTTCATCTAAGGCAATAATTGGGTCGCCTATTTTTACCGTATCACCTTGTTTTACATATATCTTTCTAATAATTCCACCAGAAGGATGGTTTAAAACTTGCCTTTGGCTGCTAGAGATCAAAGTGCCCATAGCAACAGCTGCGCTGTTAAGCGGTGCGAGCATGCTCCATATTCCTCCGAATCCAAAGAAGAAGATAATAACATATACTCCAAATAAAATTGGCGTACGTGCAGTTTGTACAACCTCATTTCTATGAGGGTCATTTGGTTTTACTACGAAATTAATAAATCTATCTACGTTTTTAATTCCGCCTTGTAAGCTCGCGCCTATTTTTTGAGCAATCATAGTCATGATCGCTTGTTTCTTGGTCATAATCTTTTGTTGCTGACCTTGTTGTTTGGCGTGCATTTCAGCCAGAAGTTTCATGATCTCTGGATTTAATTGCTTCGGCGCGTTATTAGGATTATCCAACATATTTTTACTACTAATTTATAGTTGAGCTTTTAAGAGTTTGTTATAAAAACGACATGCTTATTTATCGTTAATATGTATCATTCCGCTTTTAAGCATTTGTACTCTTCCACTTACTTCTTCTTTGGAACCGTAAGCAACAACCGAACCATCCTGTATAACCATCACTTTATCTACTACAGATAATATGGAGGGCCGGTGAGATATTACAACCACAGCAATGCCTTTTGACTTTGCTTGCAAGAGAGCTTGTGACAATGCAATTTCGCCAGCTTCATCGAGGTTAGCATTGGGCTCATCTAGTATCACCATTTTAGGATCGCCATAAAAAGCTCTAGCAAGCCCTATTCTTTGTTTTTGCCCACCCGAGAGATTAGAGCCCGCAACTCCGATATCAGAATCGTATTCATCTGGGAATTTCAAAATCATTTCATGAGCACCAGCCATTTTGGCTGCAGCAATTACTTTTTCTGGAAGGATGTCTGCATCCGCGGCCATTCTTGCGATGTTTTGCTTAATCGATCCACTGAAGAGCTCGATACCCTGAGGCAAGTAACCCACGTGCTTGCCAAAATCTTCTCTATTCCATCTATATATCTCGCCGCCATCTAGTCTTACTGAGCCAGATGTGGCTTTCCATACACCCGTCATTATTTTAGCAAGCGTAGATTTTCCTGTAGCACTAGGACCTATGATAGCTACAAGTTGGCCTGGCTCTACCGCGAACGATACTCCTTTCAGTACGTATTTTGTTTCTGATTCTTGAGCCGCTCTTTGATTCGATGGGAAAGCGTAATACACATTATCAAATGTTAAATGACCCTGTATGTTGCTCAGAGGCATAGACTCGTCACGAAGTGATGTGGTTTTAAAAACATCTTGAATATTTTTATACGACTTCATGGCAGAGCTAATACTTTTCCAGAGCTCGATGGCGTTATCGAAAGGAGCAAGGGCGCGGCCTACCAATATAGAGCTAGCTATCATACCACCAGTTGTCATATCTGCACCACGTGTACTTACTACTACATATGCGCCAATACCAGTCACCGCCATTTGCAAAACATTTCGTATAAAACGCGACATATTAGAAATGATGCCATTTCTATAGCTAGCAAGTGACTGCTTAGCAAGGGCTGCTTGGTTAAATTTATGCCAGTTAGCAGATACATTTTTCATCATACCCATTGCCTCCACAACCTCGGCATTACGAGTAGCAATCTCTGCTTGGTTCATGCTTTTGATGGAGTAGTCAGTAGCCTCGCCAAGTGTTCTATTAGTTGCTGCGGCATTTAAAAAGGCAGAAGAAATTATGATGATAGCACCAGCGATAGTCAGCCATCCCAAATAAGGATGGATTGCAAAAATTACGCCGATATATACTACGCTCCAAGGTGCATCGAACAAGGTATTGATGCCAGTACTTGTGAGGAATGTTTTAACAGTTTGAAAATCTCTAAGTAATTGGCTGGCTGCCATGCCATGCTTACTGGCCGCAGCCGCTACCGCCCTTGAAAAAAGCATTGGTGATAGATTGTTATCTAGCCACTCTCCTATTCTAATTAAAGTAAATGAACGCGCTATTTGCAGAAGTGTATATACCAAGTAAACCGATCCTATCACGAGAGATAGCATAAGAAGCGTATTCATACTACCACTACCGATAACTCTATCAAGTACCTGAAGAGAGTAGAGCGGGGTGATTAACATCGCTAAATTAATGAAAAATGCAAAAACAAAAGTTATCTGAAAGGCTTTTTTGCATTTAGCTAAAGCATCTTCTAGGGGGTTTAGCTGAGTAATGCTTGGGCTCTTAGATTTTTGTACTTGCATAATTTATCTTCAAAAGTTTATAAGCGTTTATTAGCCAGATGATGTTAAAATGTGCGAAAGCTAATATAATTAATATTTATTAAGTAGTAGCTTCTTATTCATTTAAAGATATTAATGTAAATAAATCAAATATGCAAGGATTTTATTATATTATATATGCTTAATTAACTCCTCTGCTATTTGAACCGCATTTAATGCCGCTCCTTTTCTTAAATTATCTACTACTACCCACATATTAATAGTATTTTTTTGTGATTCGTCTACTCGAATACGGGACACAAACACTTCATCCTTTCCCACCACTTCCAAAGGAGTTGTATATTTCGCTTTACTATTTTGCGACAAAGTAATTATTCCCTTGGTCCCAGAAAGTATCTCGTAGGCTTTCTCTGCGCTCATTTCGTTATTAAATTCTACATTTAAAGATATAGAATGACCAATAAAAACCGGCACACGAACGCATGTTGTAGTGATTCTTATATGACTCCCGAGGATTTTGCGCACCTCATTTGCGATTTTACTCTCTTCCATAGTAGATCCATTGGCTTCAAAGTTATCTATTTTTGGAATTACATTAAAAGCAATTTGTCTTTCAAAGGAGCTAACGCTTGAGTTTTGATAGGAGTATTTGGACTTTGTTTGTTCATAGAGCTCATCCATTCCATTTCTTCCCGCTCCCGAAGTGGATTGGTAAGTAGATGCAACCACTCTTTTGACAGTAGCTACATTATCCAGTGGTTTAAGTACCGTAGCTATAGGGATAGCTACGCAGTTGGGGTTAGAAATAATTTTAGATTTTTTAAATTTAGCAATTTCGGCTCCGTTTACCTCGGGAACTACCAAGGGCACATCATTTTCCATGCGGTAAAGGGAAGTTTTATCAATAACTATTGCTCCATCCTCTACTGCCCTTTTAACAAATTGCTTGGAGATTTTAGATCCAGCAGAGCTAAAGACTATATCAATCCCTCTAAAATCAAAGTCCCCCAAGGCTTCTACAGCTATGATTTTATCCTCTCCGAAGCTAAGCTTTTTACCCAAAGAGCTTGGAGATGCAATTGCATGTATCTCATCTACTGGAAAGTTTCTTTCTGCTAAGATTTTTAGTGTTTCGCGCCCAACATTACCTGTGGCACCGACAACTGCGATATTGTATTTCATAATTTATAATTTTTTATATTGATATAATTTAACATGGGTTAGATAGCTTTGCGCCAGCTAATATATGGGTGTGGAAGTGAAATATAGTCTGTCCGCTCAAAGCCCCGCGATTAGTACATAAACGAAATCCATCTGTTGATAGGCTGAGGCCTTTAGCTATTTCATTTATTTTAGTAAAATAATTGCTAATTTCTTCAGCTCCAGCATTTTGAACAAAATCAGCATAGTCAACATATTCTCCCTTTGGAATTACAATACAATGAATAGGGCATATAGGATACAGATCGTAAAAAGCTAAAACTTTGTCGTCTTCGTATATTTTTTTAGATGGAATTTCGCCTCTAATTATTTTAGCAAAAACATTTTCTTTATCGTATTTCATCTATGCCTCTTATATAAGGGAAGTCTTTATCATAGAGGGATAGGCAAGGTGCGTCAAATTAGATTTAATACTAAATTCTATTTTTAAATTAATAAGCATAATTTGGTATTATACCAATCACATCTTATAACTGAACGAATTATCTAGACTCAAAATGCCTAGAGC
>JAZKAD010000003.1:0-2469 GCA_040389305.1 Pseudomonadota bacterium
TTTTTAAGATGCAGAATTTTTACAGCCTTGCTAGTTCGTATAAAGCTAGCCACCTCTAACACCTCTGACTTGCTTAAGGTATAATCAAATAATCTAATTGATGTAAGAGTCGCATCACCCACTCTAATGCGTTGTATTATTTGCTCTATTGACGCCATGACCTTACTCCTTATATTGCTTTTGTGAGGCTTGATGATAGTTAGGAGCCTCTCCATCTGTCAGTAATACCAAATTCTAGATTATAACACGCTCCATGAAGAGGCTTAGCATCTTGGAGGGTTAACGCAAGCGGGAATTGTATTTTAAAAAGATTGAGGTAGAATATTTTTTTAAGCAAAATATACGGTCTGTAATGATATTTCCTTTTATCTTCATCACATCTACCCTCCTTGTACTTGTTTTTGGTGTGTTGCTTATGGCACGGGGTGGCAAGATGAATAGAAAATACAGCAACAAATTCATGATTATGCGAGTAGTGCTGCAAGGGGCTGCTATAGTCAGTATTGGTATATTATATTATTTTAAACATAGCGGTAACTAATTATGCAAATAGCTTTAGCACAAATTAACCCTACCTTAGGTGACTTTGAGGGTAATTATCAAAAAATTCTCGAATACTGCGCGAAAGCAAACGAAGATGGCGCAGATATTGTAGTTTTTCCAGAGCTTGCTATTTCCGGATATAACCCAGAAGATTTAGCTCTGCGGAAAACTTTTATGGACGAATCAAAACATTGGCTCAATCAACTAGTTATAGCTAGTGATAAGTGGAATGTTGCTATTGTTGTTGGGGCAGTATTTTTAAACCCCGAGCCTACGGATGAGGAGATACGACGTGAACTCGAAGCTAAAAATCCAAAGAGAAAGCAGCCGACTTTAACCGAAAGACTAGCGGCCTTAGACCAGTGCTTTGCCGAAGCTGAATATGAAGCAAGTGTTAGCAGTATTACTGGTAAGATAGAGCATAAGCCTTGTAACGCATCATTTCTTATACATAAAGGACATATCCTTCATCAACATAATAAAATTGCCTTGCCAACAGACGGTCCATCTGATGAGAGACGGGTTTTTGCACCCGGCAAAACTCTAGAAACTATAAGATTTAAGGATCAAGGCATAGGTCTACTAGTTTGCGATGATCTGTGGGTAAATAGAATCTACTCTGTAGAAAAATGCAACTTAATTATAGCCATCAATGCAGCTCCATTCACAGTAGATCAGTATAAAACAAGAATAAAATTATTGAAATATCAGGCCGCGAGTTATCAGGCCGATATAGTGTATGTTAATATGGTGGGATGCCAAGATTCTATGGTGTATGACGGTGGCTCTATGGTCATAATGCAAGACGGTACAATATTGCACCAATCAGCATTTTTTGAAGAAAAAATGGACATGATAACTCTATATGATAAAAGCACAAAACCTATGAATGCCAATCCGGACGATTTCGGAGCTCTTGCAAAGAATTCGGATGCTGATGATGATAAAATACCGGAATATGATGGCACAGAACTGATATACAAAGCTCTTTTACTAGCTCTTAAGGATCATTTGCGTAAAAATAATTTGACTGATGTAGTAATTGGATTATCTGGGGGTATCGATTCTACTATGACCGCTGTACTTGCGATAGACGCCCTTGGCAAAGACAGAGTACATTTGGTAACTATACCTCCTCGCTATACTTCAGAAGAAATATTGAAGGATACCAAAGAGTTCTTGGCTGGAGTTGGAATGGAAGCTACTAATATTCCCATAGAACCCATGTTCGAAGAAAGTATAAAAACTACAAAAGTTGGAGAATTAGCACAGCAGTCTTTGCAATCTCGTATTCGCGGGCTGATTCTTATGGCCCTGTCAAACGAACATGGATATATGCTACTTGCCACTGGCAATAAGTCTGAGATTGCTGTGGGATTAGGCGCTTTATACGGAGATCTTAACGGCGAGTATAATCTTCTTAAAGACTTGTACAAAACAGATGTATATGAGCTTGCGCTATGGAGAAATAAACTAGGTCCCGTCATCCCTAAATCAATTATGATTAAAGCTCTAACTACAGAGTTAGCGCCCAATCAGAAAGATACTGGTACTTTGCCCGATTACCGCATCCTAGATGAAATTCTACGAAGTTATATCGAGGAAGGCATGACCTGCGAGACTATTGCAAAACGTAATAAATCTTCATCAGATCTCACTCACGAACTCCTTGCCTTGGTTCAAAAAGCGGAGTTCAAGAGGCACCAAACTCCTATTGGACCTAAGATAAGAAAAAGAAGCTTTGACCTTGATTGGAGAATGCCGATATCTAACAAATTTGTAGGATAATCGTGATTTAGTAATATACTTATTCTTACTTGTGTATTTTATCTATAAAATCATTGCGAGGGTGAAAGAGATGTGATAATGGAGAGATGTGGTAATGGAAGATATTATGAAGCATAAAGAGGCTTTTGAGTCTTTTGT
>JAZKAD010000003.1:2479-4794 GCA_040389305.1 Pseudomonadota bacterium
ATGGAAGATATCGCATCTTAAATCTTATAATATGGATATATACCCATGACGGTTATAACACGTTTTGCTCCCTCCCCTACTGGCATGCTTCATATTGGAAATGCTCGTACAGCTCTTATCAACTGGTTATATGCGCGCAAAATGGGTGGCAAATTCATTCTTCGTATTGACGACACGGACATAGAGCGCAGTAAAAAGGAATATGAAGATGCAATTATCCGTAATCTCACATGGCTAGGCCTTGATTGGGACGCTAAATTCTCGCAGTCAAGCAGGCTGGATAAGTATGAGGCTGCTAAGAAGCTGTTGATAGAAAGCGGTAGGCTCTATGAATGCTACGAAACTCAAAGCGAGCTGGAAGTAAAACGCAAACTTCAACTCGTGTCTGGTAAACCCCCTCTATACGACCGCGCTGCTCTTGCTCTAACTAATGCGCAAAAAACGGATTACAAAGCGCAAGGACGGCAGCCTCATTATCGCTTTTTAATGAAGGACACCCCAATCAGATGGAATGATATGATAAAAGGGGAGATGCATTATGAAGCTCATCATATAGGTGACCCTATATTGATACGCGAAAATGGAAGCATGACTTACATGATATGTTCGACTGTGGATGATATGGAATATAATATCAGTCATATTTTGCGCGGAGAAGATCATGTAACAAATACCGCAATTCAGATTCAGCTTTTTGAAGCCCTAGGATCAACCCTTCCATCTTTTGGTCATCTTAGTTTAGTAAAAACCAAAGAAGAGAAGATATCAAAACGCAAAGGTGGGTTTGAAATAGACTCCTTGCATAGCGAAGAAGGCTTAGAAGCTATGGCAATTAATAGTTTTTTTGCGAGCATAGGTACATCTTTGCCAGTAACTGCAAAGAAAAATTTACAAGAACTTGTCCAAGATTTTGACATCACAACTTTTTCTAAAAGTCCTACTACATACACTCCAGAGGAGTTGGACCGCATAAATCACAAACTCATTTTATCCCTTGAATATAAGGATGTCGTAGACCGCCTTCGAGAGCTTGGTGCTGAAAAAATTGACGAGGATTTCTGGCTCGCAGTACGTCCTAACCTACATAAAATTCATGAAGCTAAAGATTGGTGGCAGATATGTAACCATCATGCAGAAGAAGGTCACGACCTCGATAAAGATTACATGAAAGTAGCAGCCGATTTATTGCCTCTTGGTGAGTTTACGGAGAATACTTGGAAGGATTGGACTAAGAAGATTTGCGATGCTACTGGAAAATCTGGCAAGAATTTGTATCACCCTCTTCGCATAGCTCTTACAGGAATGGAGGCCGGACCAGAACTGAAGTACCTTCTTCCCCTTATAGGTAGAGAAGAAGCGCTGAAGAGATTAAAGTAAGAGATTAAAATAACGTAAGTAAGTGCATCCTTAGCTAAAGGCGAGGTTCTAGAGGCATTTAAGACCCGCCCTCTCCCGCAGGAGATAAGTGGCGACAGTACTTAGCTAGGGTAACACGCACAAGGCATAACTCAAGGTCATCATATCTCATGCTTTCTTGCAATAACGTGGTTCTGAAAATCAACGATCAAATACTATTCAGCATTGGGTTTACCTTGTTTTCTGGATCTGTAGTATATTTACGCGGCGCAAATGGCTCGGGTAAAAGCAGCTTGCTTCGTATAATTTCTGGAATTCAAGCGCCCTCGCAAGGCGAAGTATTATTCTGCGGAAAGCCTATAAGCACCTTGGACAAACCTTATGCGAATTACATAGGACATAATATTGGCATCAAGGATGAGTTGACTGTGCTTGAAAATCTTGCAATATGGTCACGCCTTTATAATTCCTCTATCGCCCTTCCTAGCTCTATTCATTACTTTGGTTTAGCTGAAATATTGCATGACAAAGCCTATACTTTGTCCAAGGGTAACAGGCAAAAAGTGGCTCTTGCGCGTTTGCTATCTTGTGCATCCGATTTATGGCTCCTTGATGAAGTAGAGACGCATTTAGATGATAAAAACCAGGCCTTACTCAACAATTTAATCAGTGTCAAAGCTAATAACGGCGGTATTATTATTATCTGCTCTCATCTAGAATCAAAAATAAAGAATGCAATAGAGATAGAAATGGGAGATTTTAGTGGTTAATTTTATAACCTTGTTATATCACGAAATTCTGATTCAAAACAGGATCCACCATATCTTGCGCTATAATGTACAATTTTTGCTCCTTAGTCTTATTTGCTTAATTTTTTTGCACCCAAGAGGGGCAAGCATCTCTGAGTCAGGCTTAGTTTTCTTACTAGTTATCTTGCCTCTCGCCGCCACTTCCGCCCC
>JAZKAD010000003.1:4804-27845 GCA_040389305.1 Pseudomonadota bacterium
CCCCCGAGATATAATAAGATCAGATATTGCTGATGGGTATATGGAGATGTTAATAATTACCACAAGCTCTCCTCGGATAGTATTTATAAAATTTATAGCGCTATGCTTAAATAATACATTAGCGCTTGTTATCTCTATGCCTTTTATAGTTATATCCTACTCCCTCTCTTTTGATCAAATTATGCTAAACCTGTTAAGTCGCTTTATACTTTTAGTGCAAATTTCTGCTATATCTCTTTTTACTGGATGTATAGAAGGATATTTCAGAAGCAATACAAACCTCATCTCTTTTATACTCTTCCCCTTAATTATACCCAGCATTATAATAAGCGGCATGGTGATATATTCTCCAGAGTCTTCGTATTTATATATAAGCATATTGCTAGGCTTTGCTTTTATCATTACCCCAATAATACTTTTATTATCAGGGTATCTGCTGAAGAATCTGTATAATTAGTCAAATTACCTTATAACCCAACATCATCTCGCCATCAACCTTTCCAGTTGTCATAGTCTTAAGTTCTGTATACAATACGGGTTTTAATATGGCGCTTACATTCATGGAAAAACCATCTAAACATGACGCAGAAGATGCAATAAAAACTCTTCTTAGATACATAGGAGAAAACCCAGAACGGGAAGGCTTGAAGCTTACACCGGAACGAGTAATCAGAAGTTATGATGAACTTTTTAGAGGGTACAAGGAAAACGTATCTGAAGTGTTATCTAATGCATTTTTTGATGTAGGCAATTTTCAAGATTTCGTACTGCTAAAAAATATCAAATTTCACTCTACCTGCGAACACCACATGCTTCCAATTATTGGAGCTGTAGACATAGCATACATACCCAAAGACCACATTATAGGAATTAGTAAACTCGCACGCGTTGTGAGTATATTTGCGCGAAGGATGCAAGTGCAAGAAAAAATG
Source organism: Pseudomonadota bacterium (assembly GCA_040389305.1). Taxonomy (GTDB): domain Bacteria; phylum Pseudomonadota; class Alphaproteobacteria; order Rickettsiales; family Rickettsiaceae; genus JAZKAD01. The sequence goes on from JAZKAD010000003.1 coordinate 5,737, forward strand.
ACGGTTCAAATAGCCGAGGCGCTTCAGGAGCATTTAAGTCCGCTGGGAGTGGCCACAAAAGTTTCAGCAACTCATTGTTGCATGACAATGCGCGGCGTCATGCAAGACGCAAGTATTATGGAGACTACACATTACACCGGGGTTTTTTCAGAGGACCATAAATACAGACAAGAATTCTTGGACTCAGTTAGAGGGAAGTAGCGCCCTAAGATCTACGCCAGATACTGACATGGGTAAGCAATATAAACGTCAATATTACGACGAAAATAATGATATTAGCTAGAGTAATTTTTTCTAGCGTCTTCATAAATTATTATTATCGTCCCTATAATTGCAGAAAATAGCGATGAAAGTAACACACCCAATTTCATTTGATTTTCTAGCGCTGTGGGGTCGAATGCTAACAACCCTATAAAAATACTCAGAGTAAATCCTATGCCGCATAAACAGGAAATACCTAGGAACTGAATAATATTAGTTCCTTCGGGGAGAGAGATTTTGCCAAGATGCCTAGCTAATAATGCACTTCCAAAGATGCCCAATGGCTTGCCCATTAATAAACCAAAAAAACATCCCATGCTAATCGATGAAAAAGCATCTTTCATGACCATTTCTTGTAATGGTAATTCACAGTTTACAAAAGCAAATAGCGGCAGAACGCAAAAAGTGACAAAAGAATGTATGGAGGACTCCATCTCTTTTACTAAATGTATTTTGTTATCACCCATTTCTATGGTTGTCGGCACAAACAGCGCGAGCAAAATGCCCGATATTGTTCCATGCACTCCTGATTTAACTATCAATATCCATAATATTATCCCCCCTACATAGTACATATACTTATTATACGACTTCCTCAAATTGAGAGTAGCGAGGAAGGCAAGGGGAATAATACATAGCAATAACCACCAAATATCTAAGCCAGGAGTATAAAACAAAGCCAATACAACTACTGCCAGCACATCGTCTATAATAGATAGACCCACAACGAAGACTTTAATGCTGCTGGATATAATGCGACTACCTATTAAAGATATAATAGCAAGGACGAATGCAGTGTCTGTGGCTACAGGAATAGCCCAACCTACAATTCCCTCTGTTGAATTCCAATTAAAGGCTAAGTAAATAAGGGCTGGCACGACAAAACCCCCAACTGCCGCTATACATGGCAATAACAAGTTTCTCTTATTTTGAAACTCTCCTTCTGTTATATGATGCTTCATCTCTAGACCTAGCAAGAAAAAGAAGATAGCCATTAGTCCGTCATTTACAAATTTTAGAACAGTTTTAGGCAAAGAATACGCCCCCACTCCCAAACTAAATTTGTAGTTCACAAAGCTTCTGTAATAAGATAAAGTTAAATCATTATTACTAATGATTAAAGCGCATATCACGCAGATGAACAGCAAAATAGAAGATAAGGTTTCTTTGCGTATATATTTTTGCGTAAATCTCTGCATAAATCTCTTTCCTTGCTATATATTCGCTCAACCGCACAATCATTTGGTGTGTTTATTTGTACATACCTTTAATTGGTTACTTTTATTCCCCGGATAGCATAAGGGTCTTTAAAAAAATCCTTAAATTTGAATGTAAGTAATGGCACCGATATAGCTATAATTAATCCTATAATACAGATGTGGCTATAGATTTTTATAACGCCCACTCCATAAAAAATCAAAATACTAAAGATGTTGTGAATTTATCTCTTAATATCGATCTGCAATGAATAAAGAGACTCACTGTATTATAGTCAAAGCTAATGTAGAGATTTGCGAATGATGCTAAGCGCAAATAATACCAAGTTCCATTTTTAAATGATCTAATTTAATCTGGAATTTGGTATAACTAATAAAAAAATATTAGATTTGTCATTTCACTTCATTCGCTCTGGATAAGACTTGAGATAAAAAGATTTGGATGGCTCTAAGTCGAACCTTAAGCCAACAAAGATCCAATCCACTCTTTGATAGATTCTTTTGGAAAGACTCCGGTTTTTGTCCCCATCTGCTTGCCATCTTTATACAAAATCATTGTAGGAATGCTGCGTATTCCTACGCCAGATGGAATTTTAGGGCTGTCATCAACGTTCATTTTGACTATCTTGACAGTGCTTTTGAGCTCTTCTGATAATGCATCAATTATTGGGCCAAGCATTTTGCAAGGACCGCACCATTCAGCCCAAAAATCTACAAGTACAGGTAGTTTGGATTGTAATACTTCTTGCTCAAAATTCTCATCATTTACTTCTAAAGCCATAGTAACATTCCCATTTAAATTAATTTAAAGACTAAGTATAGCAGAGACTTTTTCTACCACAACTTTTCCACTACAACGTGAGTATAATTTTCTATTTTTGCTTTGACGCATCTTCTCTCATAAAAAAATGCTGCAAAATTAATAAAGCTACTCCCAGGGAAATAAAGCTATCAGCGATATTAAATACAGGAAAATGATAATCATAAAAGTGAAAATGCAAAAAATCAAATACAGCGCCGTTTAGTATACGATCATACAAATTACCGATCGCACCACCAGCGATTAAGCTATATCCTAAAGTCTCTAGCCTAGATTTTACAGTAAATAATAAATAACAAATATACAAAGCGATGCTGGAGTTCAGCGCGATAAACGCCATATTGCTATATTTATGATATTGATGAAATAGGCCAAAGCTCATTCCATAATTCCAGGTATATACCAAGTTAAAAAACCATGTCACTGGCTTGCTATATCCAGGCATAGTTTTGAGATAACTCATTACCGAAATTTTGCTTAAGATGTCGCATAAAACAAACAGCACGAGCAAAAGAATTCTTACAATTACAGACATGATTTAATTATTAAAACAATGACAAGGCCCTTGTGGCGCGTCTCTGCATTATACTATTTTCCAAAATTAAATCCATATCCTAATTTGAGTTATACGAGGAAGAATCAATGATAAAATCTATTTTTTCGAGGCTTTGCGCGACTTTACTTGAGCGGTAGAGGGATTTACTTGAACAGACTTACTAGATGCATCCCATTTATAGATAAAATCCTTAATCACGGGAACTACGTACTTTCTGAATTTACTACCACTAAACACGCCATAATGCCCCACATCTTTTTGTAAGTAATACTCTTTATAAGACTCTGGGAGATTCTTGCATAAAGCAAAAGCTGCGCTTGTTTGACCAAGGCCAGCAATATCATCATTTTCGCCTTCGATACCAAGCAAAGCAACATTATGAATATTTCCCAAATGCACTTTGCGTCCACGAGAAACTAGACTATCCTCTGCTAAAGAGAATTTCTGAAATACCTCTTGGATAGTTTGAATGTAAAATTCTGATGTAAGATCCATAACGGCAAAATATTCATCGTAGAAATCTTTTTGCTTCGTGGCCGCCGCGTCGTCTTCGACTAGTAAGTTCTTAAAGAGATCAATATGCGATTTAAAGTGATCCTTCCATTTCATGCTTACAAAACCTGCGATCTGTAAGGACCCTGGATACACCTTGCGACCAAATCCTGGATAATTAGCGGGTACTGTGCTAAGTAGGTAATCTTTGAACCAATCTATATCATGCGAGGTAGCCACAGTATCTACAATAGTAGGACTTTTGCGCGCATCCACAGGCCCTCCCATAAGTATCATACTTGTAGGAAGCGCTTTAGAGCCCCCATCAGACATGATGCTTACCGCCGCTAACACCGGTACTGCCGGTTGACATACACCCATCACATGAACATCAGGCCCCAAAGCCTCTAAGAACTCTATAACATAATTAATATAATCATCCATATCGAATGATCCTTCGGATGCCGGCACTTGCGATGCACATATCCAATCGGTAATGTATACATCGCAATGTGGCAAAATACCTTCTACCGTACCACGAAGAAGAGTAGCATGATGGCCGGACATAGGCGCAACTATCAGTAACTTAGGGTGATTGATCCCCGCTTTTTTAAAATGCAATAGATTGCAAAAGGATTTTTTGAGAATAGTTACTTGTTCTACCGAAGTAGTTTTGCCATCAACAATAGTTTCCGTAATGCCAAATTCTGGCTTAGAATATTGCCTTGTCATGCGCTCAGCTATTTCAACAGAGGCACGCATGCTACGCATAGGCAAAGTATGGTAAAAATCATGGTAAGAAGAGTTATCGCAGTTATTGAAATATTGCTGCATACCCGTCAGCCCCATTCTTAGGGGAGATAATTGTAACTTAGCGGCCTCGAGGATGAAATATAATGGATTGCCGTAATTGTACATATTGTCTCGTGCTTAAATTTGAAGTTTATGAGTATAACATAAACTCTAAAAAATTTGTCATCTTTACTAAGAAGCTAAAGAAAATCTTTTTAAGCTATGTGATATGAAAGCTCGAATACTGCATCACTTAAGTATTTTTCTAATCTTCTCTTCTGCTACAGGAGTCTTAATAAGAGACATAAATACTTCTCTTTCAAAAAGCAGTAAATCATCCTCCGTCATAGAGCGTCCTGATAGTTTCTGCAACATGCTTATTATGCCTTTGGTATGCGCATCTATAGAGGACATATCTAGCGCTTCTTCCAAAGCAAATTCTGGTATATCTATTTTTTCATTCAAGTCACGCAGAGGTAGAGGCATGCTAGACATAGCCTCTTTTAGTAGATAATCAGCATTCATATTAACTCTTAAGTCAACGAGGTAATCCGAAGCTAAATAATCTGCAGAGGTAGTTCTATTTTGCATGATGATATTCTTAAGATTGTGCAGCAAAAGATCTTTGTCTCCCTTTGAGCGTAGCACCATCTCTTTTAATCCGCCCCAACCTGGTATTAATCCTATTCCGACCTCCACAAGACCTGCGGTAATCTGCTGATTTGCAACAACAAAATGGCTATGCAATAAAAGTTCGCACCCACCCCCAAGAGTAGCTCCACTAGCTGCAGCAATTACTGGCATTTTAGAATATTTGACTGCCTGCATAGCTCTTTGTCCAAGAAGCAAGAAGGCTTCAACTCCTTCCCAGTCTTTATTTTCTATTGCAGACAAGAAAATTTTAAGGTCTGCTCCAGCTGAAAAATGAGGGGTATCGCTATAGATATAAAGCGGCTTTTGTAATTTCTCAGAGGAGCTGACTGCCAAGATAATAAGATTAAATATATCGTGATTCAGGCAGTTCACCTTGCTTACAAAAGACAGGCATAACCCTTCTTCTGCACCTCCTTCAAACTCCCTTAAAATCGTCGAAGAATTCTGCGATAATATCCTGGATTTTGTACTATGCAGAACTGATGTATTTGTAATAAATTTTGCCCCGTCTATTGGTACAGAGGTTTTAATTATAGAAGGGAGGAATTTATAGAATAGCTCAAATGGACCATATTTCCAGCTATAACCTAGCTTCATTGCAAGATCTAAGTCGTATATATTATCAGTGACCGAAGGGATGAGTGACGTGATATATGCTCCAAACTCCTCAAGAATCTCTTTAAATGCTAAGCTAATATTATCGCCCCTACCCAGCACATCTGATATAGCCCCAAAATCTTCCAGACTTTCTTGCAAAGGACGATATGTCATTGACGCTAAATCCATAACCTCCTTGACTTTGGCATTTTCTATATTTGTTACTCTATAAAAACCTCCAAGACCTTTGCGCCCGGTGTATTTTTCTCGGATCATTTTTTGAACCTGAGGAAGGGGCTTGTATATAGCTACAAAACGGTCTGTTTTATCTAAGGCGCTTACTAGCGAATCAGATATAAGACCCATGACATCTAAGCCTATAAGGTCATACAAACCAAATATCCCTGTACTTGGAAAAAAGAGGCATTTGCTAAAAATATGATCCACTATATCTATGTCTAATTTATGCTCTATAGCCTTACGCAGCACGAGTTCTAACAAAAAACATCCCACGCGATTCGCAATAAACCCCGGAGTATCATTACATTGCACCACTGATTTTCCAAGACGATGGGAAAGAAAATATTGAATCTCATCAACGATGCTTTGAGTAGTCGTACTATCCGTTACAAGTTCAACTAACTTCATGTACCGAGGAGGGTTAAAGAAATGTATAATTATAAAATTAGCAGCTATATCCTGAGGAAAAATCGTTTTAAGCTGGGTCAAAGGCAGGGTTGAAGTGTTGGATGCGAGAATTGTATCGGACTTTAAATAAGGCAGTAGTTTTTTGTATAGCGCGTGCTTAATATCAAGCTTTTCCACTATAGCTTCAATAAGCAACTGACAATCCTCTATTTTATGCAAGTCATCTTCTAGATTACCAGGAGTAATCAACTCAGATCGACTTGGATGAGATAAAGGAGCTGGTTTTATAGTTTGCATTTTAGCAATTGCAGATTTTGCTATAGAGCTTCGGTCGATCTCTTGAGATGCAACATCAAGAAGTAGAACCTTAATGCCAGAATTTGCTATTTGCGCAGCGATACCAGAGCCCATGACACCCGCTCCAATAACACATACTTGTTTAATGCGTAACATAAATATTTACCTTCCTCGAGATTCTGAAGTGCCATGCGCTTTCATAGGTAGCTCTTGAGACGCACTCGCCGACTTACTCAGCGCTCCTTCGGACTGCCTTGCCTGCTCTGTCTTTATCATGGACTTGCACTGGGCATCCACAAGCAGAGTAGGTGTTTCGCTAAGTACCGCTTTAAGTTGCGCATTTGTTACATGGGCCTCGCTTAGCTCATCTATCGCTCTCACGAATTCACTAGCAAAATATAATATTGTTTGCTGCGTTTGCTTCGTCTCTCTCTTGTTTGCTGCGCTTTGCTGATTAGATACAATTTGACCTACCTCTGAAATTTTATCCACTAGCTCTGATGGCGCATGTTTCAGCAAAGTTTCGGTGTCAAAACGTGACATTGATTCTTCTGGATTTTCTCGCTTTTTCTCGGAGGAAATAATACGAGTTACCTCCTCTGGAGTATTGCTAGTGAGCATATCATGCAATGCCGTTCCTTTGCCAAGTGGAAATTTACCATCGGGCTGCTTAGCTTCTCGCTCTCTCTCTATTTCATCCATACGCTTTTGAGAGTCGGCTAATTGCTCTGGAGGCATTGTAGATTCTGATTCTTTAAGACTAAGCATAGCACCAGTCAAACGAGTGATACTCATATCGGAAAGCTCGGGAGAAGCGGGAGTGGTTTTAGACATAATACTAGTCTCAAAAATGAATATGAAAGTAGCCTAACATATTCAATTCCTAATTGCAAATCTTGGACAATTTATACTTTTGTTATACGAAAGATGAGTGCTATCTTGGCTAGGAGGAGAACGCAAGAATTCAAAGAATTACTTAATATCGCTCTCGTGGGTATTGACGAGAGAGTGCTAATATTTCTGAGGGTTGATATAACATACCTCATCACCCCCCCTTGCGCAAGGGGGGATCCAAGAAATAATAAGAATTTCTACTTACGGGATTTTGGCCTTTAGCTAGAATGATATCTAGACCAAAAATTTTAAGAATGGGTGATAGCATTAATTACTTAAGCTTGAGCTCTTTGCTCCATATATTTAATAGCGTCTGCTACAGTCACTATTTTAGTTGCTTCTTCATCTGGGATATCGCAATCAAAAGCTGCTTCAAAAGCCATCATTAATTCTACCATATCTAAACTATCGGTGCCTAAATCACTCACAAAGCTTGATTCGCGTGTGATTTTGCCTTCGTCGATTTTTAGAGTCTCAGCTGTGATCTTGATAATTTTTGATTCGACATCAGTCATATGTAGCATCCTTTTTTTGAGTTCTTTAGGCAATCTTTATGCAATTAGGAAATCTTTTAGCACAAAAATTTTTTAATTGCCAGTATTAATTGTCGATATAGTTACACCATCAACATCCCACCATTAACATGTAGCGTCTGCCCCGTAATGTAGGAAGCTTGATCGCTTGCTAAAAATGCTATGGCGCTTGCTATATCTTCTGGCTTCCCTATTTGCTTCATGGGTATTTTTTGCGATATTACTTCTTTTTGAGCGTCGCTTAGGACGTCCGTCATATTCGAGGCGATAAACCCTGGCGCAATACAGTTGATAGTTACACCTCTTGTTGCTACTTCCATAGCGAGAGATTTGCTCATACCAATAATTCCAGCCTTAGAAGCACAATAATTAGACTGCCCTGGATTACCCATTACGCCAACTATAGAAGAAACATTGATAATCCTTCCGTATCTGGCTTTTATCATTTTTTTGATAGCACCTTGATTCAGTATAAAGCTAGATATAAGATTTACATCTATCACTTCTTTAAACGCATCAAGCGACAATTTAATAGCTAGCATATCTTTAGTAACACCTGCATTGCATACTAAGATGTCTAGATGCTCTATTTCATCGATCAGCTCCGTACAGGCTGTGGTATCTTTGAGATTACACACTTTGATTGTATAACGGTCAGTTAATTCCCTTCCAAGGGCTTCAAGCTTTTCAACGTTAGTACCACTAATAATTACATGGCAACCAAGTTCATGTAATAGCTTTGCAGAGGCATAACCTATACTGCCCGAAGCTCCTGTAATTAAAGCTATTTTACCGGATAAATTAAGCATCTAATATCTCTTCTTCGGTTGCTGTAGTAGTAAGGGCGTCGGCTAAACTTACCGATCCTTGCCTGATCTTTTTCTCAATCTCATCAGAGATAACTGGGTTATCAAGTAAATACTGCTTAGAGTTCTCACGTCCCTGGCCCATGCGTATGCTATTATAAGAAAACCACGCTCCTGACTTCTCGATTATGTCAAGCTTCACTCCAAGGTCTAAGATTTCACCGGTTTTAGATATACCGGAGCCATACATAATATCAAACTCAACAACCTTAAATGGTGGAGCGACTTTATTCTTTACGACTTTCACCCTAGTTTGGCTGCCAGTTACATCCTCTTTGTCTTTAATAGCGCCTATACGCCTAATATCTATCCTAATTGATGCGTAGAATTTAAGAGCATTACCACCAGTTGTTGTTTCAGGGCTTCCAAACATTACACCAATCTTCATGCGAATCTGATTGATGAAAATGATCATACAATTAGTTTTGGATACAGAGGCAGTAAGTTTTCTAAGGGCCTGACTCATAAGTCTTGCCTGAAGACCCATATGAGAATCGCCCATTTCTCCCTCTATTTCCGCTTTGGGTACAAGAGCCGCTACGCTGTCTACTACAAGCACATCTATAGCACCGGATCTTACCAAAGTATCCGCTATCTCTAGAGCTTGTTCGCCTGTATCGGGCTGTGAAATAACTAATTCATCAATATTAACGCCTAATTTTTTAGCATAAGCTGGGTCTAGTGCATGTTCAGCATCTATAAACGCGCAGGTGCCACCCTTTTTCTGAGCTTCTGCAATAATATGCAAAGTCAAAGTAGTTTTACCTGAACTTTCTGGGCCAAAAATTTCAATTATCCGCCCCTTTGGCATACCGCCAATTCCAAGAGCTATATCAAGACCCAAGGACCCAGTCGAAATAGCTTCAATATCTACAGCGGGGCGCTGACCAAGCTTCATGATCGATCCCTTACCATAGCTTTTTTCTATTTGACCTAGTGCAGCGGCCAAGGCTTGTTCTTTATTCATTAGCGAAGCTCCATAAATACTTAATTTGCAGTAGAGGCGTTTATATGTAGTTAGTTATATTGGCAGTAGCTCAAAAAATCTAGAATTAAATTTTTAGTACGCATCTACCTTGTATATTTTAAAATGTTATTATAGCGGGCATTAAAACGGTTGACAACTATAGTACTAATCATTATCATCGCGATCTTAAATAGATTTATGTATTAGGTAAGCAAATGTCTAGAATATGTGAGCTTAGCGGCGTTGGAGTAATGAGTGGTCATAAAGTATCACACTCTGAGCGTAAAACAAACCGTAAGTTTTTGCCAAATTTACGTCGTGCTACTTTAGTGAGTGATTCACTTGGTAGTAGTCATAGATTCAGGGTTATTGCAAGAGTGCTCAAAAGCATCGAAATGCATGGCGGCCTTGATGGCTTCTTACTTAAAGCTAAGGACTGTTGTCTGTCTAAATCAGCAATAGACCTTAAAAAACGTATTAAAACAGCTTTGACTAAATAGTAGTTATTATGAAAAAAGAAATTCATCCTAAGTATAAAGAACTCATAGTCAAAATTGGCAAGGATTCTTTTAAAACTAATTCCACTTACCATGGTAGTGAAATACTAATGGACGTGGATTTTCGTACTCATCCAGCATGGAATGGTGGTGGTGTTAGTACTGCTAACTCTTCCAACAAAAATATTAGTACGTTTAACGATAAATACGCTGGCTTACTCGGTTAATTCCAGTGATTATAATCGGATTTCGCACGATTCGATTTTGTAGAGTAAATGATCATAAGTACACAAACTATTTCGCGGGTATGAATTTGAAAACCACTAGCGAAGGAGCGGAGCGTACATAAGTACGTGAGCATCCTGAAGATAGGCAGTTTTCGAAGAGCATATCTCGAAAGAGGAAGTGTATTTGACGCGGGGTGGAGCAGCTAGGTAGCTCGTCAGGCTCATAACCTGAAGGTCGTAGGTTCAAATCCTACCCCCGCAACCAACTTATCTTACTATCACACCCATATCCTTGAGTATTACACCCCCTACCCTTCTGCGAGATATCTTTCATTCTAGCGCAACTAAACCTCAACTGAACTACGCCGCTAAAACTACACTACCATTCTGATTCTGACATTCTGAATAAATCTTAAGCACAGCGACGGCTCTTATACCGAGCTCCAGATTAAATTAGATAATTGATTTTTTTATGAAGGCAACACATGCCCATAAATAATAAGTGCACAAAGCCGAGATACCTTAGATCTACAAATCTTTATACCTCTTCAGCCTTTGAATGCTATGTTCCGCACCTATAATCGAGATAATCTCAAATACGCTAGGTGATGCTAAGGAGCCAGTAAGAAGAGCTCTTATTGGCTTCATTACTTCTCCTATCTTCATGCTTCTGCTTACTGCAAAAGCTTTAAAGGCCTCTTGCACGATGTCATGAGACGTGACATCTAGGTCCTTCACCATCTCAATAACTTCTTCGATTAATTCTGGCGCGGTCTCTTTAATTACCGCCTCAGCTTCTGCGCTAATATCAATATCTTGATCTAAGATATAAATCTTTGCAAGGGACGCGAGATCTGAGATTAAATTAGCTCTCGTTTTGAGCCCCGCCATGCCTCTCAACATACAAGCCTTTGACTTTGAGGATATATCGTCATCTAGAGAGCTCTCCATCAACTGCGTCAGTCTCTCATCATCCGCATTCTTGATGTAATGGCCATTTACATTCTTGAGTTTTTCGAAATCTAATCTGGAAGGAGATTTTCCGATTGATTTAACATCAAACCATTTAATGGCTTCTTCGCGTGATATAATCTCGTCATCACCATGGCTCCAACCAAGACGCAAAAGATAATTACATAAAGCTTCTGGTAAATATCCTGAGTCTCTATACCACTCTACTCCAACCGCCCCATGGCGCTTAGAAAGCTTTGCGCCGTCTGGACCATGTATCAGAGGAATATGAGCCATCTCAGGAACTTTCCAGCCATAAGCCTTATATAAAACAATTTGCCTTGCAGCATTTGTTAAATGGTCATCCCCGCGTATGATATGCGTTATTCCCATATCGTGGTCATCCACAACAACGGCTAGCATGTATGTAGGAGTGCCATCGGCGCGAAGTAGAACCATGTCGTCTATGTGGGAATTTTCAACCACAACATCCCCTTGAACTAGGTCATGTATTATGGTCTCACCATAGCGTGGCACCTTCATTCTAACTACGGGTTGCTGATCCTTAGGATACTCAGCCGGATCCACATCCCTCCAGGGACTATTGAATAAAAAGGACCTACCTAGAGCTATTGCACTCTGTCTTTCTGCGTCTATTTCCTCTTTGCTACTAAAACAATAATACGCCCTTCCCGACTTTATTAACTCCAAAGCAGCTTCTTTATGTCGCTCTGCCCGCAGAGATTGATATACCACATCATCGTCCCAATTTAGACCTAACCATCTCATACTAGTCAAAATCGCATCAGTCGCTGATGCGGTTGAACGCTCTTTGTCTGTATCTTCTACGCGAAGCAAAAACTTGCCGCCATGATGCTTCGCAAAGAGATAGTTAAATAGCGCAGTTCTTGTTCCCCCGATATGCAGATAACCAGTGGGAGAAGGTGCAAATCTTGTGATAATCATCGGAATCTCATATAGATGTTTGATACCAAATTCCAGATTAAATTAGATAATTGATTTTTTTTGCGAAGACTGCGCAAACCTATAAGTAATAGGTGCGCAAAGCCGAGTTAAAAAATCGATTAGATCATTTAAAAATGGAACTTGGTATGATATAAAATACTCTACAATTCTTCAGTTTGCTATATGATTTATTGTTGACTTTAGTAATCTATGGTTGTACACCTTAATTTCTAAATATACTTAGGAGAGAAAATGACATTATCTTATAAGCCACGTAATTTACCAGATATGATACCTTATCTCGTTGTACAGAATCCAAAAAAATCTCTAGAATTTTATCAAAACGCTTTCGGTTTTGAGGTGATAGATAAAGTCTTGGATGACGCTGGTAACCTTCAGCACGTTGAAATGCAAAGAGGTCCAATAGTTATAATGTTCTGCCCAGAAGGCGCTATGGGTACAACTGCAAAATCTCCCGCATCAAGAGGTACAGAGGAAGCAATCAGCTTATATTGCTATTGTGAGAATGTAGACAAAGTATATGAGCAAGCCATGAAAAACGGCGCTACATCGCCAATGTCACCGGAAGATCATTTTTGGGGCGACAGGATGTGTGTTTTACTGGATCTTGATAATTATAAATGGTGTTTTGCAACTCATTTAAATGGAAAATAGACTTTGATCTAATGCTATGTCTGTATTTTTGTTGTGTGTTATCACTCTCGAAGATCAGACTTTCATCAGCAAAGTACATCAGCAAAGTATTAGTGAGGTCGCAAGACCTCACTATATGAATAGCGCTCTAGTAGCATTTTATTGGCGCGGATAGTATATAATCCCACCTTCTTTCCCACCCCTCTCTGTGCTCTACATCCGGAATCACTTCCTGATGTACGCAAGGAGAATTTGCCGCTTGTACAAATTTATCTCCAATAAATGGCGGAACTATTTTATCTATTCCCCCAGAAAAATGAAGCTGCGGAATATTCCGAACCTTAGAAACATAATCGATAGGATTGAGAGACCCTAGCATAGGCCTAGAGTCGTGGTAATTATTAAAGGCTACATGATCTAAATTTCCAGCAATAGTAAGGATACTACGCACCTGAGGGTTTCTAGCAGCGACCAGCACAGCTATTCCACCTCCACCAGAAAAACCAACAAGACGCACTGGGGCCTTATTAGTTAGCTCGATAATCACATCGTTAATTGAACGTACTACTTCATCGGACATGCGTTTATCGCTCCAATAGCTCTCATCGCACACAGCTTTGTCCATTTCCATGGTATATTGACATGGGCGCGCGATATAAACCACATTCTGCCTGGTATCCTCCGCGGCTAAACGAAGAAGCATAGGGCGGATAGGTGTAGGGTCCTCAGAAATAGTGTACTTTGTTTTGAATGCATAACCATCACCTTCTATATAGACAACAAAAGGAGCCTGCGGATTAGTGATTCTTTGATAAGTCATGAGCCAAAATTTATCACCCTTCACAAGGCGCTGTGTCATGTGATATCTCTCTCCAATGCGCTCAGCAGCTTTATGCCTACCAAGAACGTATGTTTGACATCCGCTCAGAAAAAAACATACAAAAAAAAGTACACAAAAGTTCTTGATATCAAAAAGGTATTTCATCGTCCATCTCGCTATGATCAAAAGTAGCACCAGCTTTACCAGAGTCAGATTGTGTCATGCCATCAGAAGGCGTGCTACCTTTATTATCTAGCAAAATAAGAGCGGAATTGAAGTTTTGGAGAATGACTTCGGTTGTATATTTCTCCACTCCTGCATTATCCACCCATTTTCTTGTCTGGAGATTGCCTTCTAGATATATTTTACTTCCTTTTTTTACGTAATTTTTAACAACGCCTACAAGAGCCTCATTAAAAATAGATATACGATGCCATTCAGTGCGCTCTTTTTTTTCGCCAGTAGCACGGTCGCGCCATGACTCACCGGTAGCCAAAGTAAGACTCGCGATCTCGCGGCCATCGCTGGTATTACGAATTTCTGGATCCTTACCAACATTTCCGATAAGGGTTACTTTATTCAAACTCATTGCCATATTTATTGCTCTTTGCTTAATATGCTTGCAATAATATGCGTAAAAAACCTATAATGCCACTAGTTTTTTCTAATAAAACCATGCCTTCGTCATAACGCCTTGAAGAGATATCATCCCAATGTCATTATTGCGAATCATTACATGAATAGATTTTTAAGTTATTATAAAATATCATTTTTCTTTCAAGGCGCATTGCTAGCACTTGCTTTTGCACCAGTATTTTTCTGGCCGGCTTTACTCGTGCTATCTGTATTTGCTCATTATATTCGAAAAGCCGAAAGCATAAAGCTTGCAGCCAAATATGGGCTATGGTTTGGCTTTGGTTTTTTTACCTTTAGTCTTTATTGGATTGCAATAGGAGTTAGCGTATATATCGATGATTTTTGGTGGGCATTACCCTTCGCTCTATTTGGGCTACCATTTTTTTTAGGATTTTTTATAGCAATTACCTCTGCGATTGCCTGGCGTTTCAGAGCAAGTCCCAATTATTCTCTATACTTTAGTCTCTCTTGGGTTTTACTTGAGTGGATAAGGTCGTGGATTTTCACAGGCTTCCCCTGGAACTTACTAGGATATAGTTTATGCTTCTCTGATGAGCTTGTGCAGCTTGGCAGCGTCTTCGGGCCTTACGGCATGAGCTTTATCGTTGTTTATTTTATGGCGGGGATATCGTGCAATGCCAATAAAAATTCTTACCTAATTTTTGCACTCACCTCAATAATCAGCATAATTTCCTTTGGAAGTTGGCGCCTTAGCCATAACCCTACCAGCTTTACAAATACTACAATACGTATAGTGCAACCAAGTATCTCGCAAGAAGGAAAATGGAGTCTGGAAATCTTTTGGAAAAATTTATCAGATCATGTGGAGCTGTCGCGAATCAATACAGGATTTAATCCCGATATTATACTTTGGCCCGAAGCAGCCGTCACTGCTCCCTATCACACTCCATCAATCCAGGTTATGCTGAAAGACTCTATTATTTTACCAAAGACAGTATTAATTACTGGAGGCATCACCGATAACGGCAAGCCTGGGCAGGATTATGAGCTGTATTCTGGGCTATATGCCCTCAACTATCAAGGAGCGTCTTTGTTTGAATACCACAAATCTCATCTTGTTCCATTTGGCGAATATATGCCATTAAAATCATTCCTGCCCATTAAAAAGCTTACTCATGGTCTTATAGATTACGTTCCTGGCGTTGGAGCGCAGGTATTTGATCTGCGTGGCTTGCGTATTAGGCCACTTGTATGTTACGAGGCCATCTTCCCATCCGAGGTAAGAGGAGTAAATTACGATGTTTTATTTAATATCACGAATGATGCTTGGTACGGCAACTCTTCGGGGCCTTATCAGCATTTACAGATATCGAGAATGCGCGCTGTAGAAAACGGAACACCTCTTGTTAGAGCGGCAAATAACGGTATTTCTGCTATTATAGACCCTATGGGCAGAGTTCTTGCCGAAACAAAATTAAATCATATAACGGCTTTAGATGGAATTATACCCTCCAGAATGCAAGGGCATACACTATATTCTATGTTTGGCGAATGGATGTTTATAATAATTGTAGTGGGCATGTCGTGTCTTAGAAAAATTATTGAGTGTATTTATAGCATTCTCTATTTTTTATCCTTGAAGCGCTGAATATTGCTTGATATATAATCATCCTTGATTAGAAAACTTAAAATTTTGAGAGAGAACTTCGAATGGTAGAATCGGTTGGCGGAAAGGGTAAAGCAGATACGATTGATCATCATGTTGGCATGAGATTAAAATCAAGGCGTATTTTACTTGGGCTAAGCCAACAAGCACTTGGAGAAGCGGTGCAGGTTAGCGTACAACAGATTCAAAAATACGAAAAAGCTACTAATAGGATTTCATGTGGAAAGATATATAGATTATCTCAACTACTTCAAGTACCTATTGATTATTTTTTTGACAACAATAAAAGTGTAGATGAAGGAGGAGCTGCTTTTGCTGAGGAACAAGATAGCTTTGAATCAGAAAGAGTAGATTTATCGGAAAGAGAGTTGATTTCTTTAATACGCTCGTATAAAGAAATCAAAGACCCTAAAAAACGCCAACAAATTATAGAATTGGTTAAAACAGTATCAGGAACGTAAATCCTATCATCTCGAAGATCTGCTGTCTCTTGCTGGGCCAAGAATTTAGAATTTCTTGGCCCTTCCTTTATTCTCACGAAGATTAGGGCAATGGAGGATCATCATCCCCACAAAGTCGCTCGCGAGAACAATACCCACAAGAACAATTCCTATTTAGCAATGCCTATTTTTTCGCCTTACCTTCCAGTCTGTTGATATAATATTGCTGACCCATGGAAAGTATATTGTTCCATGTCCAGTATATGAGTAACCCAGCTGGGAAGTTCCCGAACATGAAAAGGAACATCAAGGGCATAAAGCGCATCACCTTTGCTTGAACAGGGTCTGCCGGCTCTGGGCTCATACGTTGCTGCATATACATCGTTCCCGCCATAAGAAGTGGCCATATGCCAATCATCAGGAAGCTAGGCGGGGTAAATGACAAGAGACCAAAGAGGTTAAATACAGTGGTAGGATCTGGAGCTGATAAATCCTTAATCCATCCAAAAAATGGTGCATGCCTCATTTCAATAGTGACATATAGCACTTTATAGAGTGAGAAAAATACTGGAATCTGTATAAGCATTGGTAGGCAGCCCGCTACCGGATTAACCTTCTCTCTTTTATATAACTCCATTATTTCTTGATTAAACTTGGCTTTATCATCTGCATATAATGACTTTAAGCGATCAATTTCAGGCTGCAAAGCCTTCATCTTTTTCATCGCTCTATATGATCTGCTAGACATTGTAAGCATTGCAAGCTTCACTATGACAGTAACTATCAAAATACTGATACCAAAATTACCGCAGTATTTATAAAAAAAGTTCAAAGCATTAAAAACGGGCTTTGTCAGAACGTAAAACATTCCAAAGTCTATGGCGCGATCAAAAAGCTTAATATTATATTCTTCTTCGTATTTATCTAGTAGTCCAACTTTTTTAGCTCCGGCGAATAGGTAATTCGTAACCTCAAATTTATTTCCCTGCTCAACAATTTGCGTCTTGCCTAAGAAATCCACCTGAAACTTGTCCTTGGCATTTTGCATGGCATAAGAAAAGCTTGCATTATAATTTGAGGCTTGATCTGGGATAAAGGCTGTTAGCCAGTATTTATCCGTGATGCCAATCCAATCTACATTTGCATTATTCAAGCGCTCTGTTTTTTTATCTTTAATATCCGAAAATGTATGCTCTTTAAGCTCACCGTTAATTGCTGCAATAGGACCTTGATGCAAAATTTGCATAGCCTTTTCTGTCTCTGTATAGCTACGATTAATAAGGCCGTATGGCTCTAGACTGATAGGTGCATTACTATTATTTACCACTGACTGTTTTATGGTGAACATATAGTCTTTATCTACGGCAACATGGAGCATGAACACGATATTGTCAGGACTGGTCCATGATAAAGTTATAGGAGAGTCAGGGGTAAGCTCTTCTTTATCTGATGTGAAAATCGTTTGATCATTCGGCAAGATAAGATTTGGAGACTTACTATGCCACCCCATTTCTGCGAAATAAGCATCGCTACTACTAGCAGGCGATAGCAGGCTTACATTAGGGCTATTTTTGTCAATAGTTTCTTTGTAATTCATTAGAGTTAGATCGTCGAAACGTGCGCCTTTAAGAGATATAGAGCCACGCAGGGCCTCGCTTATAATAGGAATACGCTTATTCTGAGCAACTGCTTCGCTCCTCGTCGCGGGAGCTTGGCTTTCAGTTTGAAGCTGGGTTTCTTTGATTTGCTCCATTTGGTTGTTATATTGTTGGATGGCTTCGGCGCTCTCTGCAAGACGCGGTCTTTCATAAAAATACTGCCACCCCGCCATTATACCGATGGATAAAACAATGGCCGCGATCAAATTTAGATTATTTTTGTTCATGTACTATGCCTTTAAAGTCATATTTCGTTAAAAGTTCTATAGGATTTAGGGTGCGAGGTCAAGCAGCAATGGCTACTTCTGATTAACCATCTTAACTAGCTCTTCTACCGTCATAATTTGTTGGTCTTCTCCACCAAGCTGACGTATCGCTACAACCCCACTCTCCTCTTCTTTTTTACCTATGACCGCGATAAGAGGAATTTTCTGCATTGATAAATTACGGATTTTGTAGTTAATTTTATCTCCAGAGATATCAAGCTCAGATCTCACGCCTGCTTCTAAAAGTTGATCATGAACTTTACGTGCATAACCATCCACTTCATTCGTCACTGTAGTAATAGCAACTTGTACTGGGGCAAGCCATAGAGGGAATTTGCCAGCATATTCTTCGATTAAAATTCCCATAAAGCGCTCAAATGTTCCTATAATTGCTCTATGGAGCATTACTGGGCGTTTTTTCTCGCCCCCAGCCGCGATATAACTCGCGCCTAAACGCTCAGGAAGCACAAAGTCTACCTGCAAAGTCCCACATTGCCACTCTCTTCCGATTGCATCCTTGAGATGAAATTCTAACTTGGGACCATAAAATGCTCCGTCCCCTGGGTTTAGAATATATTCATGTCCAGCGGTTTTTACAGCTTCTTTGAGTGCATTTTCAGCTTTATCCCATGTTTCGTCAGTACCTGCGCGCACTAATGGGCGGTCAGAGAACTTTATCTTGACCTCTGTAAATCCGAAATCTTTATACACTTCCATGAGGAGATTACAAAAATCCACGGTCTCGTCTGTTATTTGCTCTTCAGTGCAAAAAATATGAGCATCATCTTGCGTGAAATTACGCACCCTCATAAGACCGTGAAGCCCACCAGAAGATTCATTCCTATGACAAGTTCCAAATTCTGCCATGCGTAGAGGAAGGTCGCGATAACTTTTGGTACCCTGGTTAAAAATTTGAATATGACAAGGACAGTTCATAGGTTTTAGAGCAAGCACTTTATTGTCCGCATCAAGTGCGAACATATTCTCTCTAAATTTCTCCCAATGCCCCGACGCTTCCCAAAGACTCTTATCGAGTAACATAGGAGTTTTGACTTCTATATACCCGTTTTTACGAAGTTTATTGCGGATATAATCTTCAATAATACGATATATCGTCCATCCTTTATCATGCCAAAAAGCCATACCTTGAGCTTCTTCCTGAATATGGAAGAGGTTAAGTTCACGACCAAGTTTTCTATGATCACGTTTTTCAGCTTCCTCTAGCATGAAGAGATATTGCTCGAGCTGCTCCTTAGTTGCCCATGCTGTTCCATATATACGCTGCAACATAGCATTGTTGCTATCGCCACGCCAATAAGCACCCGCTACTTTCATGAGTTTAAAATGCTTAACATGGCGAGTTGACGGAGCATGAGGGCCACGACATAGATCAATAAAATTACCTTGGCGATAAAGGGTAATATCTTGATCTTGAGGAATAGCCTCAATAATCTCAGCCTTATAAAACTCTCCTATGCTTTTGAAAAACTCTATAGCATCATCACGCTTCCAAACTTCTCTTGTAATTTTCTCATCGCGTTTTGCAATCTCACGCATGCGCTCTTCAATTTTGCCAAGATCATCTGTAGTAAATGGAATGTCGCGTACAAAGTCGTAATAAAAACCGTTTTCAATAGCAGGCCCAATGGTCACCTGCACTTCTGGCCACAACTCTTTTACCGCTTCTGCAATAATATGCGCAGCATCGTGACGAAGGATTTCTAAAGCCTCAGAGTCTTTCGGAGTGATAATTTTGATAGACGAATCTTCTGTGATTGGTAAAGATAAGTCACATTCTTTATCATTTATAACAATGGCAAGAGCATCTTTGCCAAGAGACGTAGATATGCTAGATGCAATTTCAGCACCCGTAATACCATGCGCAAATTCTTTAATTGAGGAATCTGGAAACTTAATCTTAATCATACGCCTCTGCTTTGAGTTTTAACCGCAGAAGTCTAGCATATTAGAACTAAAAAGCAAGAAGCGAGGGGAAATGGAGGTATATTTATAACCTACGCAGTTATGCGTAACCTTCAAGGATGAGGTTACGCAAAAGCTTAGTATACGCAAAGCACTAATCTCTTTTTGAAATTAGCGCTTTGCACAATTTAATTACGCTATATCTGCTTCAGGTGCTGTAGCACCTAGAGGTGCCAAATAGTTTACAAAATTAAATAATTATCAATTAATTATGCTCTATAATCCTAGTCCGGTATAAACATTTTGCATTGATAATTTAACTCGGGTAAACTCACATCAAAACGATTCCAGAAAATATTATGTCCTCTATACAATCTCCTGATATTAATGACGGCAAATCACATGATAAGCCTCATATCTTGATAGTAGATGATGATGTCAGGATTCTAAAACTCCTCAAGCAATTTTTGCAAAAACATAACTATCATGTATCGGCCGCAGAATCTGCTAAAGAAGCTGCAGAATATATGAAATATTTTGTATTCGACTTAATTATTTTGGACGTGATGATGCCAAACGTCACTGGTATAGAGTTTGCAGAAGTTGTAAAAAAAAGCGGAGAGCATGTACCTATTATCTTACTCACCGCTCTATCAGAAACCGCGGATAAGGTCGCTGGACTCTCTTCTGGGGCTGATGATTATGTCTCTAAGCCATTTGAACCGCAAGAGCTTTTACTACGCATGAAAAACCTCATAGATCTTTATGGATACAACAAGAACTTGCAAGAAACAGTGAGCTTTGGAAATTCTCGCTCTTATAGTATGACCAGTAAAGAATTAACTCATAATGGGATTTTGGTATCTTTAAGCTCAGCTGAACAAAAATTACTTGAAATATTGATATCTCAAGCACGTATTCCAATAGAAAGAGAAGAGCTTGCAAGGCTTATGAATCTTACAAATGAGCGCTCTATAGATGTACAAATTGTCAAGCTGCGTAGCAAAATAGAGGATGATACGAGAAATCCGAAATTCCTTCAAACTATACGTGGAAAGGGATATGCACTCAATATTTAGGTTTGTGCCAAAAACTCTACTTGCTAGGTTTTTGCTAATCATCACGATCCCTACGATTATAGGCCAAGCTGCAGCGATTTATTTGTTCTATGATAGGCATTGGTCTAATGTTCTGCATCATACGAGCAAAATCATCGCGCGTGACATAGTTTTAATGACCCATTTTTTAGAAAAAGGTGATTACGACGGGGCGGCCATGGTCGAAAAAACCCTTAACTTAAACTATAGCTTTCGTCCGAATACAACTCTGCAAAGCAGTAACACTCCGGACCTTGAGGAACTTGAAATTTTTCAAAAAACATTATCTTCGGAGGTAAAGCATCAAAGTTATGTAAGGCTATCTCCAGATGAAGATAAGGTGATGGTAGATTTGCAGTTAGGTGATGGGGTAATGTGCATACAATTTCCCTCAAAACCATTGATGAACCCATCTACTTATGTCTTTGTTTTGTGGATTTTACTACTCACGCTACTCCTACTCACCACCTCTCTCATTTTTTCTAAAAATCAGCTAAAGTCAATCTTAGAGCTGACAAAAGCTGCCGATGAATTTGGCCGGGGTATTAAGTCTACGAAGCATTACAAACCATCGGGGGCGGAGGAAGTTAGGCTAGCTGGCGTAGCTTTTATGAAAATGCGAGACCGTATAGAAAGGCAGTTTACAAAGCGCACTCAGATGCTTGCTATGATTTCGCATGATCTTCGCACACCCTTGACCCGTATTAAATTGCAGCTAGAGCTCATGGACGCTTCTGACGCAAAAGAAGAGAT
>JAZKAD010000003.1:27855-29637 GCA_040389305.1 Pseudomonadota bacterium
CAAATGATAGCTAGCTACCTGGATTTCGCTAGAGGCGAAGGGGGAGAGGAATTAAAAACTATATATATATCTTCGTGGCTTATGGAAGTGCTACCTAGCATTTCTCCGCCGCGTCTTCAAATAGAGCATACAATTGATACGGATTTAGCATTTAATATCAAGTCTCAAGCTTTTAAGAGGGCCATTGGTAATATACTCGGAAATGCTGCAAAATATGCATCCAAGGTTAAAATCTCTGCCTTCAAAACGTCAAAAACAATAAGAATTGAAATCGAGGATAATGGTAGTGGTATATCGGACGAGGAAAAGACTTTAGTTTTCAAGCCATTTTATAGATCAGATAAATCAAGGCATATTGACGATACCCATGGCAATGTTGGTCTTGGACTTGCGATTACTAAAGAAATTATCCAAGGACATAACGGTGATATCACAATGCTAGATAGCAAGGACCTCGGTGGATTGCTTGTAAGGATAAACTTACCTCTTGCAAGTGAGAGAGTAATGTAGCGCGAGGTACCTTGCGCTCTCGTGTCATTCTTAGACGAGGGATCCAGAAAAAATACTTTAAACTGGACCACCAGGCTATAGCTCGCAATAACGCTTGCTAATTACTTATCGGAACTCTTTGCTCTTTTTCTATCATTCGGATCGAGATGACGCTTACGAAGACGGATAGATTTTGGAGTTACTTCCACAAGCTCGTCCGATTCTATATAAGCAACTGCTTGTTCCAATGTCAAAATCACAGGAGGAGTCACTACAATCGCTTCATCTTTCCCAGAGGCACGCACGTTACTAAGCTGCTTAGCGCGAAGAGGGTTTACCTCTAGGTCATTATCACGATTATGTTCGCCTATGATCATCCCCTGATAAGTATCTGTATCTGGGGTGATAAACATCTTGCCACGATCCTGTAAATTCCACATAGCGTAAGCCGAAGTCTTGCCACTACCATTAGAGATAAGCACGCCATTACGGCGACCAGGAATAGGACCACGATGCGGGCCATATGAATGGAAAGAACGATTCATGATTCCAGTTCCACGAGTTTCAGTCAAAAACTGCCCGTGATATCCGATAAGCCCTCTAGCTGGACCATGAAAAGTAATACGAGTCTTCCCGCCTCCAGAAGGACGCATATCCTGCATCTCGCATTTGCGTCCGCTGAGTGACTCTACAACTACACCCACAAAGTCATCGTCAACGTCCACCATAATTTCTTCGATTGGCTCTTCCGTGCTACCATCTGCAGCAGTTTGCGTCACTACTCTTGGGCGGCTTATAGAAAGCTCAAAACCTTCGCGTCTTAGAGTTTCAATGAATACTCCGAGCTGAAGCTCACCACGACCAGCCACTAAAAAGCCTTCGTTATTCGGGGCGTTAGAAACTTTGATAGCGACATTGCTTTCAGTTTCAAGATGCAGTCTTTCGCCGATAATACGCGATGTTAGCTTCGTGCCTTCTCTACCCACCAAAGGAGAGTCATTAGCAGAAAATGTCATCACTAGTGTTGATGGATCAATGGGCCTTGAAGGTAGGGGCTCAAGCATTTCTGGAGCACATATTGTGTCCGCAACAGTTGCTTTCTCAATTCCTGCTATAGCTACAATATCACCAGCTTCTGCCATATCGATTGGCACGCGCTCTAATCCTCTAAAAGCTAGTATTTTGTTTACTCTTCCATTTTCAAGAAAAGCGCCTTCTCTGCTGAGGACTTTAATCGCTTGGTTAGTTTTAACTGTTCCGCTATAAATACGGCCAGTTAGAATGCGTCCAAGA
>JAZKAD010000003.1:29647-37724 GCA_040389305.1 Pseudomonadota bacterium
GCATTTATATCAGCCTTAGGCTCCCTAACGTAGCTAACAATAGTATCAAATAGCGGAGCTAAGTCTTTGCGTTCATCTGCTAAATTATTGATAGCCCAGCCATTGCGTCCTGATGCGTATATTATTGGGAAATCTAACTGCTCGTCATTCGCTTCCAACGCCATAAAGAGCTCAAATACTTCTTCGACCACTTCTGCGGTTCTTTCGTCTTGACGATCAATTTTATTGATTACAACTATAGGTCTTAGGCCCAAGGAAATAGCTTTAGACAAAACGAACTTAGTTTGCGGCATGGTGCCTTCTGAAGCATCCACTAAAAGCACAACTCCGTCTACCATACTCAAAATACGCTCTACTTCACCACCAAAATCAGCATGTCCTGGAGTGTCTACGATGTTGATGCGCATGTCTTTCCACGCAACTGAAGTACATTTTGCCAAGATCGTAATTCCGCGCTCACGCTCAAGATCGTTGGAATCCATGGCACGCTCTGCAACGCTTTGGTTATCGCGAAAAGTACCACTTTGCTTTAGCATATTATCTACTAAAGTAGTCTTACCATGATCTACGTGGGCGATGATGGCTATATTACGAAGATTTGACATCCGAAACTCTAAAAAAATCAAAGACGCGCATTGTATACTAATATGTTCTAAATGTGAAATGAAAAAAGATTAATAATTAATTACCACTAGTTGATTTAATTGAAATATCACTATAGTATTATGCAAGCTCAATATAAATATCGGTAATTTATGAAAGAAAGACCTATCTCAATCACAATAATGTGCTGGCTTGGCATTATAAGTAATGTCTGCATGCTAATCCTACCAGGGATACTCTTGATTTTTGGGTCAAATGAATTAAAAGCCCAATTCTACGCGAAGTTATTGCCGTCTATGTCTACCTCTTCTCTTTCATTATCTACCCAATATATAATCTTCGTTTTAAATATGTTGATCTCACTTATTTGCAGTATTTTTATATTACGCGGGGCAAATTGGTCTAGGTATTTCTGCATTGGATCCATCGTAGTTGAAATGACAATAGGGTTTGCAACTATCTCAGAGAAAATATCACTCATTCCAGGGGTGTTCACGATCGCCTTTATGACATTTTTTCTATTCCGATCTAAGGCAAACGCTTATTTTACTCAATCTAGACAATTCACAAATCCAACGCAAAATGATCACAGAGTGGGTAGGATAAAGCTAATATTAAAAGCGATACTAAAAATTATAAGTATTACTTTATATACCCTAGGATGTTTGTGCATTTTCGGAGGTTTGTGCATGTTGCCAATAAACTTCCCTAATCCAGGCTCTATAAATCCCAATGCCATCCTACAAATAAAACTCACATATGCTATGGCGTTTGGAGGGGTGGGTCTAGTATTTATATTCCTTGGATCCGCTGCAAATAAATTCCAGAGGTGGAGGCTTCATATAGGAGCTGCACTGATGTCTATAGTATATATGTTTGCCTCCTCTATAGTAACTTATTTATGCACGCTATCAAATCCTGATGTTCCGAACCTCACTCAAGCCTCCCCCGCCTTATCCCTGGGCTCATTTGATGACAGCCTAGTATCCATCATCATTACTGTCATCATTCTGAGCATAGGCTTGCTATTGGTAAGATCCCACGAAAAACGTGAGTCCAGTCATTGCGAGAGAGCGTAGCGACCGCGAAAATATAGCTTTGTTTGAACCCCCTCCTTTGAGGGGGTGACGCTAGAATGATCCTACTACGCCCTATAAATCCTTACCGATAGACTCGTCTTTGCCTCCTAAAATCCCAGACAAAAACTGCTCAGTAATTGTGTAAAATGATAGACGATTTATTTGGTTTCGCAAAACCACGCCCCTCAGACTGATAAAGAGCATGCAAGAGGGAAATATTGTGCTTTTGCATAGCTTCTACTGTTTGGTCGGATTCGAGAGAGAAATGACGCTATCAACCCCAAAAACTCTCTATCTTTTGAAGATGTATATGATATTATTGAATTCATCAATATACAGGATCAGTTTATGACAGCAGAAGATCGTATGATGAAGGCCGCCCTTGAATATCACAAGATGGATAAAAGGCCGGGTAAAATAGCAATGCATGCGACCAAACCTCTTATATCACAACAAGATTTATCACTTGCTTATTCCCCCGGGGTCGCGGCACCATGCCTTGCGATAGCTAAAGATATAGAAAATATTTATGAATATACATCCAAAGGCAATATGGTTGCCGTTATCTCTAATGGAACAGCAGTACTGGGCCTTGGAAATTTAGGGGCTGCCGCCTCCAAGCCTGTGATGGAAGGAAAGGCCGTGCTATTTAAGCGCTTTGCAGATATTGACGCAATAGATATTGAGGTTGATACAGAAGACTCCGAAGCATTTATCAATGTCGTAAAATATTTAGGACATAGCTGGGGTGGGATTAATCTTGAAGATATAAAAGCTCCGGAATGTTTTATCATAGAAGCTAAGCTCAAAGAGCTCATGGACATCCCCGTCTTTCATGATGATCAGCATGGGACAGCGATCATCACAGCGGCTGCCATGATCAATGCACTGCACATAACGAAACGTGAATTCGTAAGCACAAAATTTGTAGTCAATGGCGCTGGAGCCGCTGCAATTGCTTGCATTGATCTTCTTAAAAGCATAGGAGCTTCGCGCGAAAATATTATTTTATGTGACACTCAAGGAGTTATATACGAAGGCAGAGTGGCGGGCATGAATCCTTGGAAAGCGAAGCATGCAACCCTTGGAGGCGCTAGAACTCTTAGCGAAGCAATGATAGGAGCGGATGTGTTCCTCGGGCTATCTGCCAAAGGTGCGGTTACTAGAGAAATGGTGGCTAGCATGGCGGCGAATCCTATTATTTTTGCAATGGCTAATCCCGATCCAGAAATCACTCCAGATGAAATAAAAGTCGTCAGGAGCGATGCTATCATTGCGACCGGCAGGTCTGATTATAATAATCAAGTCAATAATGTTATGGGTTTTCCTTATATCTTCAGGGGAGCGCTAGACGTTAGGGCTACTACCATCAACGAAGAAATGAAGATTGCGGCAGCGACTGCCCTTGCGGATCTTGCGCGCAAACCAGTGCCAAACGAAGTATCTGCAGCATATTCAGGCTCAAAGCTTCAATATGGACCAGATTATATCATCCCCGTGCCTTTTGATCCAAGACTTATCACAGCAGTGCCTATGGCAGTAGCGAGCGCTGCTATGAAAAGCAATGTTGCGAGAAAGCATGTTGATCTTAAACAATATAAACTTGAGCTAGAGGGGCGTCTGAACCCCACATCGAATTACATGAATTGGATCTTTGAAAGAATGCAAGCCCAGCCAAGGCACATAGTGTTCGCAGAAGGAGAAGAGGAAGAGACGATAAAAGCCGCAATGATAATGGCTAGTAATGGCTATGGTCACCCCATTTTGATAGGAAGGTCAGACAGGATTATGCCAATTGTGGAAGATATGGGGTATGACAATAACCTAGATGGCATAGAGATTATGAATGCTGCAATCACTCCTAACACAGAGAAATATATTGAATTTCTCTATAAGCGCCTACAACGCCAAGGATTTTTGTATCGCGATGTTGCGCGCATGGTTAAAACCGATAGGAATATTTTTGCAGCATGCATGGTTGCCTGCGGTGATGCAGATTCTATGGTCACAGGACTTACCAAAAGTTACTTCTCATGCCTTGGAGACATCCGTAAAGTAATAGATGTCAAGGCTAAGGATATTCTGCTTAGTTATTCTATTCTCATTTCTAAGGGCCGCAATATTATCATCGCCGATAACAGCGTCAATGAACTTCCTTCGCCAGAAGAGCTCGTGGGCATTACAAAGCAAGCCGCAAAAATAGCAAGAAATATGGGATATGATCCAAAAGCAGCACTGCTTTCATTCTCTAATTTTGGAAATCCACTTCGGGAAAAATCCGATCGTATTCGCGCTGCAATAGAAATTTTAAACAGCCAGAAGGTTGATTTTGAATATGATGGCGAAATGTCAGCCGAAGTTGCACTTAACCCAAATTTAATGAAATTATACCCGTTTTGTAGACTTTCGGGTCCAGCCAATATATTGATTATGCCAGGACTTCACACCGCCTCTATTGCCACCGGGCTAGTGCAAGAGTTATCAGGGGGCACTTTCATCGGCCCAATCCTTACTGGACTTGAGCATTCGGTACAAATTGTGCAAATGGGGTCTTCCGCGAGTGATATACTTAATATCGCTGCAATGTCTACTGTAGAGCTTGTGTAAAGGCCTGCGGCATAAACAACTACCGAATAGACATAAGAAAAAGAGGTGATAAATGGGTGATATAGTGCTATTGATTTAAAAAAGTCATTACTAAACTCAACCCCTGCGCTCGGCACCCCTAGCGCAGCTTCTCGCTTACGAACGCCGATACATCGCTTTCGATACCAAGAGCATCTGCGCTATATCCGCTAACCACAATAGCGAAAGCCTTAGAGACGCTAGAGTCATATCCACATAAACATTTAACGCCAAGCAATGCCCCTGTTTTGACTCTGACCCCTTCTGGGAGGTCGGTTCTCTTCTCTGCAGTCGATTCTTTGTCGCCAGGTCTTGCGAAGGATTCCACAAATTCCTGAGTAGCACTTCCTTTTGTCAAAATGTTATATAGCTGCTTCGTTTGGATTTTGTTGTATCTAGAAAGTCCAGAACCATCAACAATCAATGCTCCCCCAAGATCAAGATCGAAGCTTTCTTTAAACATATTTTTAATAATATCAGATCCCTCACTCCATTCTTTGATATTCTTTTTGGTGTGGACTAGAGTTAAATAGATTGCATCGAAGACAAAATTGTCTGAGCTCTTAAAGGCTGGAGGCACAATCTCTGCAAGGATTCTAGATCTATGACTCTTAATAAACTGCATATTCTTTGGAAGTAAGTTTTCATCCTTTACGACCATTATCTTGCCACGGATTTTTAGCTTATTTAAAATACTTTGAGTTTTATGTAGTAAATAAGGGTCTAATTCTCGTATATAACGTCTTAGCTTTCGCGGTTTATCTGTGTTTTTGATGTTTCCCGAGATGTGCAGCGAATTCTCGCACCAAGTAAGCTTTATGGAAGTAGGTTTATCATCTGTGGCAACTGATGCACTTAGTTTATATTTTGTATCACTTACAATCTCAGCATTCACGCATTTCATAAACCCATCTTGGACAATGCAAACCCCTGGGGTTACCAATAAATGCAACGCATTGCCATCTATGCTGGCTGCAGATACAGGGCCTGCATAGGAACTACCTATATCGCCTATTATAATGTCATTAGAGTAATCGGGAGTTTTGAATAAAGATCTGTTTAATATAATACGTGAAACATTCCTACCACTGTACTCTTCAAACAAATGCTCTAAATCTTCCGAAGAGAAAGTCGGATCTCCGGCAAAGGATATAACAACATCCTCTATTTTGTTGCCCTTCTTAGTTTGATACAACTTTGTTTCATATCTGTAATCCGCGCCTAGTACTTTATATGCAAGGGCTGCGGTAAGAACTTTCAGGCAGCTAGCTGGGGTAATATAGATGTCTGCATTATGATCCGCAGTAATGCGAGAGCCTTGGGCTTCTCCAAATATATAAGAATAGGTTGCGGGGGTTTTAGTGAATAACGCTCTGTGGCTTGTACCACAGCCCGAAATTATTAATGACAGTGATAAAGCTACTACATAAAATGGGGCTTTAATCATATTGTTATACATTTTCAGAATTAAACTAGACGGATTTACTGAACCCTCAAGAAGCGAGATCAATATCAGAGCTCGCCTAAGCCCCGCTAAGATGTGTATGTTTAAAAGTTAAAGGTATTAAATATTTTTGGTCTGTTCGCTTTCCTGACCGGACCTTCCCAAATTATGCTTTATACCATACTCTACTACGTGCTCGTAATTACCGCCGCTTTCGATCAAAATCTTACCAAGTGATAATGCTTCCTCACGATCTTGATCAGAAAATTTTGTCGTTACAATATCAGTGATATCATACAAAAACTGCCATGATTTTTCTACTAAATCTGCGAATGTTTGCTTGGATGCATTCTTAATTTTTTTATAAGCTACTTCCCCTGCTGGATCGCCTTTATGTATATATGATAAATTAGCCTCAGCTTTTTCTTTGCCCTTAGAGCGCGCTTTGCGAAAATATACAGCAATCGCAAGAAGGGGAAAGCATATTACTCCAATAATAAGAAGTTGGAGAGATCCTACCATAACGCACCTTAGTAATTAATAATCCGCTAAGATTACCTAAAGTCCTTGCATAAGTCTATTATTAGTAATTCCATGCCTATAATATTCATATAACTCGCAGTATTTATGCTTCCTGCAAATGAAATAGGCCTATAATACATATACACAAAAATTGTGGATAACTTTGTGGAAGAAAGGAGGATATACATAGTATCTACCCAGAGTAATAAGCCCCCTGATCGGTTTGATTAAAAAATAAGCATTGCCCTAAAGACCTTATACCTACGTCTATTTAAAAAAAATAAACATATAAATCTTGAGTTGTTGTTTACGTAATAAATAACATCCTAAAATGTGTATAATTATGATATGTGCAATAATTATATCTCTATATCAGCCATATTTACCTTTCTTTTAAAGGGCAAACCGCAAAAGCTTTGCAAGAGACGTAATATGATTGGTACCTCTCAAAATTAAGTACAATCTATGCATAATACAAAAAAATATTTAGCTTAGATAATCCAGAGTAATAAGAAACAAGCATCTCAATGAAGGAAACCTAAGACCATTCTCGAGGAAAGCATAAACAATCCAACTCTCTTGTACGACATAGGCTTTAGGCGTGGCAATCTGCGTTAGCAGCAATCTGAGTATTAATGGGATCCTTGCGCTTTCCGGACAATGACTTGATGCGCCGCTCGTAAAAGTGACGGCGCTTGAGATCGTCACTTTCTAAAAGCCTTTTACAGTGGCATAGCCATAAATAGCACCACTCCTTGACGATGTACTAATAAAACGATGTTCTTTCTACCTTGTTTTTTAGCTTCAGCGTAAATATTATCAAACTCACTAATACTCGAGACAGGTTGCTGGTTGACAGAGACTATAACATCTCCTCGGACGAGACCCTTCCATTTTAGGTCTGTAGCATTGAGCTCGCTAACCACTATACCGCGAACATCCTCTTTAAGGCCAAAGAACTTGATTAGATCTTTCGAGATATCACTAAAAATTACCCCATGCTTCTCTAATGAATGACCAGGAATCCGTGTATTAATTTTAGCTTGCACTTCATTGGGAGCTTTCTGCTTTTTATCATCCTCCGTAATGCGGCATATTAATTCATGTTTTTTGCCATTCCTAAGCACTACAATCTTCGCATCGCTATTTACCGGAACTTCCGCAACTGCAATTTGTAATTTCCTAGAGTTTTTAACTTCAACTCCATTGAATTCCAAAATAACATCTCCAGATTTTAGACCAGCCTTAGCTCCAGCACCGCCCTCTTCGACATCATAAACCAACGCCCCCGAAGGACTTGAAAGACCAAGTCCTTCGGCGATCTCTTCTGTGACGTCTTGAATCTTAATACTTAACAATCCTCTGCTGACCTTTCCGTGCTTTTTAAGCTGATCAATAATACTAAGCGCAGTAGCTGATGGAATAGCAAAACCAATGCCTATATTATTTCCTGAATTCGGAGCAAAGATAGCGGTGTTAATGCCTATAACCTCGCCCTTCATATTAAACATAGGACCACCACTATTTCCCCTATTAATAGCTGCGTCTGTCTGGATATAATCATCAATTACCCCAGCTTCTGACAGAGCAATGTCTCTGCCTTTAGAAGAGATAATACCAGCAGTGACAGTCCCCCCTAAACCGAATGGATTGCCAATAGCAATAATCCAATCTCCTACTCTACCATTACATCTAATTCACTTCCTTTCTACTCAAAAATTCATAACATAGCATTGCAACTGCCATACCTTTTTCTTTTTGATGTTTACCCATAGAAAAACCAATGTATCAATGAACTGGATCT
>JAZKAD010000003.1:37734-43130 GCA_040389305.1 Pseudomonadota bacterium
CAATCTCCTACTCTGGCCTCGGAAGAGCTACCAAATTTTACAAAGGGCAATTGCTCCTTAGAATCTATCTTAAGTAGGGCAAGGTCAGTGCGTTGGTCACTACCAATGAGCTTGGCTTTGATTTCTTTACCACCCCCTAATTTGATATATATTTCATCTGCATTATCTATAACATGGTGATTTGTAACTATATACCCTTCAGCATCGATAACGAATCCAGATCCTAGAGAGGTTCTTGGTGCTACTGGCATATCTTCTGCCTCTAACGGAATCTCAAAACGCTCGAAGAGTTCGTTGAATTGGTCGAATGGAAAGCCCGGAGGAACAATTCTACTAGGCTCGCGCTTTTGTTTTTTATACTGCGTTGTATAGACGTTAACAACAGCTGGGATCAATGGCTCAATGATATCTGCAAAACTGGGCAAAATAGCGATATTTGCCAAACTTATATTACTACTAAACAAAAAGGTTAAAATACAAAGTACGATCTTGCGCATCATAAAAAACCTCATTTACCCATGTTCAAAAACTTTAAAGCTTCGCTATTAGGAGATAAAATAAAAGTAGTGTCTTCTTTTTTCAATGTGTTTCTATATGTCATTAAAGATTTATAGAATTTAAAGAATTCAGGGTCTTTAGAATATACATCATTATATATTAACGCCGCTGCTTTATCACCCTCGCCTTTAGTAATTTGTCCATTCCTGTAAGCTTCTGCGATAATAATCTTACTTTCTTTCTCGGCTTTGGCTCGAATTCTTGCAGCCTCCTCTTCGCCCTCGGCGCGGATTTGCTTGGCCTCCTTCTCGCGATCAGTCTGCATACGACTGTAGATACCAGCACTATTTTCTTTTGGTAAATCTGTGCGCAGAATTCTGACGTCTATAACATCAATACCGAAGTTTTTTGCTGAGGAATTGACTAAGTCATGTATTTCCATCATGACATTACTCCTCTCTCCCGAAAGAAGTGTAGTAAGCGGCACACGGCCAATGACTTTACGCATAGAGGCTTCTATGATTTTATTTAAACGTAAACGCAGCCCTTGGTAATTATGTACAGTTTTGTAAAATGTAATTGGATCTGTAATTTTAAATTCTGCAAATGCATCAACAATAATACGTTTTTCATCGGAAGCCGTGAGCTCTTTGGCTTCAGCATCGATGCTAAGCAGTCTATTATCAAAATATTCTACATTTTGAATAAATGGGACTTTGATGTTAAGTCCAGGCTTCGTAATAACGCGCATAGCCTCTCCAAACTGGAAAACCACAGCATATTGTCTTTGATCAATGGTAAAAAACAGGCTGCTTACTATAGCAAGGCCTAAGAAGGCTGAAAATATGAGTATAGGTAGAGAAGGTTTTTGCATTTTATATATCCATTGGAGTGAGCTTTAAGCTCATGTTATTCCGATAAAACTTACTATTATTTGGGCGCTATATTCATATGAGGCAAAAGTCCTTCGGCGCTAATAATTGTTTTATTACTGCCTTTCAGAACTTCTTCCACAGTCTCGAGATATAAGCGATCTTTAGTGACCTGTTTGGCATGTAAATATCCATCCAAAATGGCGCTAAATCTTTTGCTATCGCCCTCAGCTTTAGAGATAACTTCTTGTTTATACCCTTCCGCTTCTTGGATGATTTCTGAAGCTCTACCACGAGCTTTAGGTAGAATGTCGTTACTATAAGACTGAGCTTGGTTTATTTCCTTTTCTTTGTCGGCTTTTGACGTCTGTACATCTCGATAAGAGTCAATGACATCTGTTGGCGGCTCTGCTTTCAATAGCTGAACTTTTTCTACTACAATCCCCGCCTTGTACTGGTCTAAAATTTTCTGTATAAGACGCTCAATTTTATCTGCAATTTCTTGCTTTTGATTTGAAAGAATGGAAGAAATAGGAGTATTGCCTACTACTTCACGAATAGCACTTTCAGCTGCATTTTTTACGGCTACTTCAGGATTGGCGATGTTAAATACGAAAGCTTCAAGATCTCTTATATGCCACATCACATCGCAGTTTAAGTCCATGAGGTTTTCATCACCAGTGAGCATAATACTTTCTGCCGTGATATATCTAGCTGCCTCAGAGCGTGATCCTTTAGTAGAAGTAGTTGAACGATATCCGATCTCTACGCGACGAGACTGGTTCACGCGCTCTATCACTACCTTCTCGAATGGCTCAGGTAAATGGTAATTTAAACCAGGAGTACCCGTGCGTACAAATTTTCCAAATCGCACCACCACAGCCTCTTCACCCTCTTTAACTGGGTAAATACCAGAAGCCAACCAAAGTAAAACTAATGCAACGCAGGCTAGAAGAATAGTTTTTGGATTAAATTCAAATTTAAAGTTATTAAAAAACTGAGAGCCATTCTTGCGCTGCTTAGCAAATATATTCTCCCTTTCATTAGAGTCATTGTCCCAAGGGGATTTTATAAAAAGCTTATCTATATGGACTGCCAAGGGTTTCATGAATTTTTGCCATTACTTTATATGTACATAATTTATAACCCTTCTTCTCTTCTATTGCAATGGATTTATAAGCAAATACATAACTGCCGCCTCTCCACGATTAAGGTTTTACGAGATACCACTCTAGTTGCCGCTCTGGTTGAAGTATCTTTACTCCCAAATCCAAGAACATGTATGCATTCTTAGATTGCAGCTTTTGCATTTGAGTAGGTTCGACAAGATCATGCTAATATTTTTAATTAATTATAGACAAATCCTAAAAATTCATTATACTTTCTTCTATGATTTTTAGTGAAAGGCTCGAAATCCTAGATTGAATAAGCTCCGACCTTAAATACGTCATCGAGAATAATTTAATATAAGTATTATAAAATAGTTAATTTTCTTTATATAAACTGAGCGAGGGGTGATATGTCTAAATCCACAGAAGGTAGTGTATTTTCTACCGAAACTCGTAATTTTTCAGTTACCGCCTCATTTCTTCCAGAAGATATTAGTTCTAATAGTCGCTATCATCTTTTCGGAATCGAAGCAATAGAAACGGCGTCAAGATCAGCATTAGCTAGAGAAGAAATGATTGCAAGAAGTAGTCTAAAAAGAGAATATGCAGACCATTATCTGATAAAGGCAGTAGAAAAAAAAGATTCTGGGGAAGCTTTAACCTTATTTGCTAAATCTTATACTCAATACGTCCAATATCTTCGATCTGGACTCGCGAAAGATTCTCATGCAAGCTCCAATATAAATGAAGCGGCAATAGGCTATACCTCCGGACTTCTTAGGCAATACACTGAGCTTAAGCCTTTAAACGAATCTTCTAATGAGCTTTTTGATGTTATTAGATTCATTGAGACGCATATTCAATCTTGGGGACGAACTCCAGGCCTCGATCAGAATTTAGGAGAGGCTTATTGGGGCATCATAACAGAAGAATATCAATTTCAAGTAGATCTCACTGCTAAAAAATTATCTCGCTTAGAATTCAACCAGAAGTTGCAAGACTTCATGAGTCGGAAATATGAGGGTGGCGTAGAGGGTGGCCTAGAGCAGCTAGATCTAATGTTTAAGTCTAATGCGAATAAAACAAAAGGCTATTTATTTTCTAGAGTCGAAGAATATATAGAAAAATTACTTCAACTTGGTGGACCTCGCGGAGCCGAAGCTTTAGCCTTAACTCTCAATCGCGACTATTATTACATCCAGCAAAGCGATGCTACGATAGAGGACTTAATGTCTGCCTTACGTCATGTTCATATAGTTCAAAATCACCCCGAGCGTTACCCCTCCTTACTGCAAAATAGCAAGGCAATAGCAGAGATAGCTGGATGGAGACTGCTTGCTTCTGACTCGTTTAATGCCGAAGCATGTTCATTAGTAAAGAGTCTCTCTGATCTTGATGATTCCTTTATAAAGCGCGTTTTTACCGTAGGCTCTGCAGACGATTGTCCCAACACTAATGACATAAAAGAAATATTTTTAACGAATCTGCGCCAAGTCTCTCCTCAGATAGCAGATATGTTGGAAGCCGAGATGAAGTTGATGGAATTTGTTGTAGAAGTTCTATGTCATGATTTAAACGAATTCATCTTACATAAAGTAAAACTAGCGCGAGAAATCGGAGTAGATAATTCTTGTGTAATGAAAGATAAATCACAGATACTACAAGAATCTTTTACTGGTATATTCCAAGAGACCAGTATGTTTGGAGAGTTTGCAGATCTTTTGGGTATTGCACTCTCATCTCACGCAGAAGAATAGAGAAATATCATGCTAAGAATATGTATATTTTTTTCTATTCTAACCTTGCTAATACTTAATCCTCTATTGGTAGTAGCATCAGGAAGACAAGCTTTTCCACTCCCAGCAAGAAAGAATCTCACTACTTTTGCTTACTCCACCCCTCACGACCTAAACCTAAGGCCAACAGAAGCAAGATTCATTTCGCGTGACGTAAATATACCTTTAAAAACAAAAGCCCTTCCTCCTTACACAACAAAGATAACTCCTTTTGTTGCTTATATTCCACAAGATAGGACTCTAAGGCCTGCAGAAACAAGACTGGTTATAGCAAACGAATTTCAAACTTTGGATTCCTCAATTGAGGCCTCAGTCGGGGTAGATAAATCTACCATCCCTAAAAACGCTATACCAACTCTTCCTCCCTCTTCGGTAAAAGCAAATACTCTAGACTCTCGCAAATCTCAAAGATATAGTAGCTCTTCATCTTTACCATGCAACCTCCAAGGTCAGGAAAACGAAGCTCTTGAAAAAGCAAAATCCGATAGAGCCATAGACTCAATAACACAAGAGATCTTCTTTCAAGATGTTCTAGATATTCCAACCAACGCCCCTATACCAACTTCCGTTCCGGCAGGATCCGCGGTAGTTAAACCAACTCCGGTTCAAGTAGCTCCTCAAAATCCACAGGCTAATTTGGCTATAGCAACTTCTCTTCCGGCGGGAACTCTTGCGCTTAAGCCGAATGCAGTTAATGCCGCTCCTTTGGAAGTTTCTACTAACTTAAATGTTGCTGGTAATGTTTCAAGAGGCCTAGCTTTTCCTAAACCAACTCCAGTTCAAACAGTTACGCAAGATCCTACAGCTAACCTAAATATCGCAACTTCCGTTCCGGCAGGATCCGCGGTAGTTAAACCAACTCCAGTTCAAGCGGTTATGCAAGATCCTACAGCTAACCTAAATATCGCAGGCTCTGTTCCAACTGGACAGGCATTTAATCGACCAACTCCTTATGCAGTAGCTCCTCAAAACCCACAAGCTAACTTAGTTGTAGCAACTCCCGCAGTCCCAGCTGGAACCCCCGCACCTACTCCAGCCGTAGTTAATACTACTATGCAAAACCCAACAGCTCCAGTGCAAACAGGAACTCTTGCAGTTGCTCCAGTTCAAGTAGTAGTCAC
>JAZKAD010000004.1:0-3375 GCA_040389305.1 Pseudomonadota bacterium
TGCTGGAATATATAATTGGGAGTTGAAAGCCTGAGGTTATGCAAGAAGTCTATTATGCTCTCCCTAGAACCTCCACCAATTTTTCTTCGAATATTTAAGATGTGAGTTTCGACAGACCTGTCGCTAATTTGCTTAGAACCACTGGATAAAAATCTTGCTATCCCCTTTAAGCCCTTTCCTTGCACTAGACAAGAGATAATATCTATTTCTCTTGGAGTAAATTTGATACCATCAATTGCCAAAAGATACTCTGTATAGAGATGGCTTGGGAATATTAGAGCGTGATTTTTCATCTACATAACTCATATTAATATTATTAAAAGATAGTCATTATTATGCCGCGTCCGCATCCGCACCCATAACAAACGTATTTATATCTTGCTCCATGTTTTGCGATAATACTAACGTTGTGGCTAGTTCTGTTGATGCTTGCTCAATATTACTGCCCGCTTCCTCTAGTCCTGATAAAGCCGCTCTCTTCAAGACTGGTGAGAAGACCGACTTTAGTATCAGTGTTGTATGTTTGATCTTGTCTGATTATTAATAACTGTGATTTGAGATCTGTAACTTGGGTCGATATCTTAGATAATTCCGATTGGTTTAGAGGCACGACAAACTCCCTTTAATATTGGTTTGCGTGTTGCATGATAGTATATTGCTTGAACTTTAAAATCAACCATAGATTTATAGAATGTAAGTCATAGATCATAGCTGTAGCTTTATGATCATATCAAATCCAAGCCAATCCTGGCAAAATCACTCATTTATTCAAAAGCTCGCTTGTAGCAAGAGCGGTGATACACAGGAAACCGTTAACCCAAAATTTGTATAGATAAAATTTATAGAGATGTTTATGCAGAAAATAGTAAATAATTTTCTTAGGCGCTAGCTCAATGTAAAATATCGTCTTGCATCCTTATATTAATACTCAAAAATGATGTAAATGCTGATCAAATCAAAATATACCGGACGCCTTAAAACTTCACGGATACGAAATCATTTAAGTGCATCTCTTCTTAAATATAACTTTCTTGTATCTGGAGGGAGTTTTTCAATGGCGTACCTAAGCATTGTTCTTGGCATATCTGCAGCATAAAGATCTAGAAATTGCATAAGCCCTACTTCATCTCGTTTACCCAATTCACGCAGCATCCATCCAGAGGCTTTATGAATAAGATCATGCTTATCATTGAGAAGAATTTTTGCTATCTTAAATGTCCATTCTAAATCATTGCATCGAATAAACATCCAGGTGGCTACAATAGCTACGCGGCGTTCCCATATAATTTCTGATTTGGCTAAGCTAAGTAAGATATCTCTATTTTTGTTTAATAAATGAGCGCCTAGGAGAAGATGTGCGGAAGAATCTACGAGATTCCAGTTATTTACATATGATA
The DNA here is from genome assembly GCA_040389305.1 of Pseudomonadota bacterium. Lineage (GTDB taxonomy): Bacteria > Pseudomonadota > Alphaproteobacteria > Rickettsiales > Rickettsiaceae > JAZKAD01. The sequence continues at coordinate 1,398 of JAZKAD010000004.1, forward strand.
GATGATCCATATAAAACAGGTAAAGCATTTCCTTGTCACGCTCTTTAGCTCTTTTATACTGCTCTGTTAAGATTATTAGCGCTAGCAGCCTCTCTTCGTTAATCTTAGATTTGATAAGACCCTCTAATTCCTCAAGAGATAGATATGCAAAATCCTTCGCTATTTTGCGTAGAATAGGTACAGGTACGCCAATGAATTGATCGTGTTCTGCATAATCTCCGGGTCCAGTTTTAAAAAACATTGCAGCCTTTTCGGGGGTTATAGTCGCTGCATTTCGTATAATAGATCTTATCGCTTTCATAGTTGGATTTAAGTCAAAATAATTGCATTATAGTCTAGTGTACTGAATTTCTGAAAGGGCTTCAAGGCTTAATAGAGTCATCGCTCTACGGCTCTTGTGATACTGAGGTCTTTAATGGTTGGGTAGAGCAATTTCTAATCAGGGAGCTGAAGTCTGGACAGTTTGTCGTACTGGATAATGCTAGCTTTCATAAATCTCCAAAAAACCAAAGAGCTAATAGAATCCGTGGGATGCAAAGTAATTTTCCCACCTCCATCTAGTCCAGATCGGCAGTCCAATTGAAAAGCTTTGGGCTAATATAAAGAGATGGACTCCCGCAACAGATTCAGTTATATGCAGATTTATACTTAAGCTTTATGCGCATTTTTTGCTGCACCATAATTCAACTGTTTTTACTATACTTACAATAGAAGCATTAGGCCCTACCGAACGCCAACTAATGCATCTGCAAATTCTTGAGGGTTAAAAGGTTTAAGATCGTTGATACCTTCTCCAACGCCAATAAAATGCAAGGGGATTTTAAAGGACTTGCTGAGTCCTACAACTACCCCAGCCTTTGCCGTTCCGTCTAGCTTAGTGATGACGAGGCCATTAATACTAGCGGCTTCTGAAAAGGCTTTAACTTGGCTAAAAGCATTTTGTCCCGTAGTTGCATCAATAACAAGCAATGTATGATGCGGGGCATCTGGGTCTAGCTTTTTGATTACTTTAATAATCTTAGAAAGTTCCTCCATAAGATTAGTATGATTTTGAAGTCTGCCTGCGGTGTCGATAAACAAGATATCCGCTTTATCCTGCATTGAAGTCTCTAGGGCTTCATATGCAAGACTCGCAGGATCCCTTTTTTCAACGCCTGTAATAACTTTAACGTTCGCTCTTGTACCCCATTCCATTAGCTGCTCTTTCGCCGCTGCTCTGAAGGTATCGCATGCTGCGATTACTACTTTTTTACCGGCAGCGCTGTAGAGATGCGCTAATTTCCCAATAGTAGTGGTTTTGCCATTGCCATTAACGCCGCATACCAAAACTACATTGAGTTTATTTTCAGCCAAGATAAAGTCGTGATTTTTTTGAGATATAGTTTCGGCTATAATATCCGCCAAGGCTTTCTTTATCGTGGTAATCTCTGCATCTTTTTCGAATTTAAGCTTACTGAAATCTTCAATAATTTTCTGCGCTACTTGCACTCCCATATCGGACGAAATTAGAAGGTCCTCTAATTCTTGCAAGCTATCTTGCCCGAGCTTCCTTTTGTTTAAAACATCTGTTATTTTTGTGGAAATTGTTTCGGAGGTTTTACCAAGAGCCCCTTTAAGTTTTTCAAACCATGACATTGTAAGTTCTCTCGTGTATAATAATATTATTATATGTTAAATTTCTTCTTGCGCCAGGGAATTACTCCTTGGGAAAAATATCTAGAGCTGGAAAACTAGATCCCTATACAGCCAGAAGTCACTGACTGGTATTCAAAAGCTCACATCGTTTAGTTCCAAGAAGTAGTATTTATCTGAAATGAGTTCAAAGCCACAAAGAATACATGCAGAATTTTCCAGAGTGAGCTATAAATGTGAATAGATGATTTTGAAACTGTAAATGTCTCATATGTCATGAAATATCACACTCCAATCCACTCAAAAATCCTTACATTACTGTGCAGCAGCTAGGGCATATGCCGGT
>JAZKAD010000005.1:0-9483 GCA_040389305.1 Pseudomonadota bacterium
ATCAGCTGAGATCATGTTTTCTGATGAAGCAAGATTTGGTACTCATTCTAAACTAGGACATGGCTGGTTCAAAAAAGGTAGTAGAACGCAAGTTCCAGTTAAGTTAGGGTATAAAAACTTCTACCTCTATGGGTGTACTAGTCCAACAACTGGGAAGATTTTTAGTTTGCTGTTACCAAAGGCAAATACGACTTGTATGAATCTTTTTCTAGAGGGGCTTGCAGATGAGCTTCAAAGCAAAAAGGTTGTACTTGTAGTAGATGGAGCTGGTTGGCACAAATCGATTACTCTAATAGTACCGCAGAATATAATTTTAGTCTACCTACCCGCCTACTCGCCAGAACTGAATCCAATAGAGAGACTCTGGCTATATATTAAGAGGGCTATCATAAGAAATCGGGTCTACAAAACTATAGAAGATTTAGAGGATGCAGTATGTGATTTTATCAACTGCTTAAGCGAGACAACGATCAGAAGTATTTGTAACTTAGATTATTTGTCCAATTATAAAGTGTGATTGGTATAAAACAATAAAGCAATTGGCGAGATATCATTTATCACGTATTTAGAAGATACGTAGCTTACAGCTCCCATCACCGATGGAATTAAAGCGATAATGTAATACCGTAGCTTGGACTCTTGTGCCATATACAACCGGAATAAATAGGACAATAACAAATAAGATAATAATTTATCTTACCTTTATAGCCTAGGGATATATTATAATAACAACGCTATCTTAATAACGCATCTCAATTATCAGTTTACATTTTTGCTTTTTATATCTAAAGTTAGCGGGAAATCTATAAAGGGTCCATTATGCGCGGTTATTTTATAAAGGGTTACTTTTCTACACTTTGTGTAGCGCTTCTGATAACCACATCTTCATATGCGCAGGCTAGCGAATATCCAAAAACTCGGGCTGAAAGACGCGCGGATGAGATGGGCTCAATTCTTGGCGGCGAAGGTCTTGTTTTCCGTGCAAACAAAACTCAAAACGAAGTAACTAAATCCGAAACAGACAAAACTCATAGCGACAAAGATAGAAAGAATAATAATTATCTATGGGAAGCGGCTCTTGATGAGCTTAGCGTGGCCCCACTCTTAATCAATGATAAAAAGCTTGGCGTAATATCGACGGATTGGTATAGCGAAAAAGAGAATCCGAACCACGCTACAAAAACGACAGTTAAAATTATCAGTCTAGATGAATCCGTACTTGAAATAACTATGAAACAAAGAGTTTTTCAAAAAGGCAGGTGGCTAGAAATAGCAACAAGGCCAAGTCAAGAACAAGAGCTAGAAGCAAAAATCTTGCGCAAAAGCAAAGAGCTTCATATAAATGCGGCTAAGTAATCTCTTATCGAGAAATTACTACACCTCAAAAGATTTGCCACAACCGCATTTAGCCTTTTCGTTTGGATTGGTGAAAACGAAGCCTTCTTTGAATTGCCCCTCTTCATAGTCCATTTCTGTACCAATCAAATACATAATGGCTTTGGCATCAATAAAAATATGTATGTCTTGAGCTTGAACCACTTCATCAGATGCATTTTTCTCGGTTGTATAGTCAATGACATATGACATACCGGAGCAACCACCAGTTTTTACTCCGACCTTTAACCCTATTGCATCTTTGCGCTTACTTAGAAGATGTTTAATCCTATGGGTGGCTTTTTCTGTAATGGTCAGTATGGATTTAGCCATATTTATCCTTGCGTTAACAACCAAACATTATACTATATTTTAATATAAAATAATACTAAACGATAGATAAAGAGGCGGAATATATGCTAGCTATAGGGTTGATGAGCGGTACTTCTTGCGACGGTGTTGATGCCGCTCTTGTAGAAACTGACGGAGAAAGCATTCAAGAGTTCATTGTGGAAGCGCATATCCCATACCCTATGGAATTTCAGGCAAAATTACTAAATCTCATGAAAGGTCAAGGCAATCTTGCTGAAATAGAGAAGGAACTCACCTATTACCATTTTGAGACTATCAAGCAACTAGGCCAAACAAAAGCTGAAATTATAGGATTTCACGGTCAAACTGTAGCTCATAACCCGAAGGATGGCATATGCCATCAAATAGGCAATCCACATTTGCTTGCTCACCTCACTGGAACTTCAGTAGTTTCAGACTTCCGTCGCAGAGATGTCGCTAGAGGTGGACAGGGCTCACCACTCGTTCCTATTTTCCACAAAGCGCTTATGAAAGGGCAACCATACCCGGTTGCTGTAATTAACATAGGCGGTTTGGCAAATGTAACTTATGTCAGCGAGGAGGCTCTAATAGGTGGAGACACAGGGCCGGGTAACGCCTTAATAAACGATATGATGCTCAAATGTTATAACCGCTCTTATGACAAAGACGGGGAGATTGCGAAATCTAGTAACGTAGATTACGATATAATCAAACAGGTGATGCAGGATTCATTTTTTCGCAAACCCCCACCCAAATCATTAGACCGAAACCACTTTGGATTTGTAAATGACCTGGTCTCAAACCTCTCACCTCAAGACGCTATCGCAACTCTTACTATGCTGACAGTAGAGACTATAGCAAAGGGAGTACCTTCAGATGTTCGGGCTATTTACTTATGCGGAGGGGGAGCTAAGAACATTACCCTTGTTTCTTGGCTATCTTCTAAAATTAAAGGTATCGATATTTCATCTATCGATACGCTCGGATATAAATCAGATTACATTGAAGCTCAGGCATTTGCCTTTTTAGCAGTCAGATGTATCAAAAATTTGCCCTCCAGTTTTCAGACTACAACTGGAGTAAGCAGGGATACAGTAGCAGGAGTAGTAGTCCATCCTTAAGAGATCTTTGATTACACTATCTTGGTCACTCTAACCATTCTTTGCTTGGCTGCGTCCCAAACATATTGAGTGTTTATTACCTTCACTTCAGTAATGATAAGGTCTCCATTAGACATCTGCGTTACATCGCATCCACGCTTTAACGATTCACTAATTAAATTAGTGGAATGGCAAATATATTTTAGATCTTCAAAGATATCCGCTGTATCGCTTTCTGCTTTACATAACACATTTGTCATAGTTATTACCTTAAGATATTTATTTACAAGGACATTTATAATGGATTTTATAAAAAATAACAAGAGAAAATTACTTAATTATGAAGCGTAATTAATTATCGCCCTTTATATTTATAGTAAACCCTATCTTTATGCTAGTTATAAAGGCCTATTTTTTTAAGAAATTTATTTGCCCCAAAGTATTATGTCTTTAAAAACAAATGTATTTTAAGATAGAGATAATAAAGGGATGTGGAGATAATAGAAAAATGATCTTTGCATTGCTAGTTAAGACTTGAAATGATATCTTATTTATCAATGATGATGTAGCATATTATATATTACGGCAGAGATGATAGATAAACGCTTTTATATTAATAAATCACCATATTCTCTAACACAAATAGCTGCTAGCATTGATGCTACCATAGTAAAGCCTGCAAATTCACAGCAAGTATTTCCAGAAAATGTAATGATTTCTGATATAGAGCCCTTAGATTTTGGATCTTCGGGGTGCTTAAGTTTTTTAAGTAACGCGAAATACTCAAAGTCCTTAGAAGATTCTTTATCAACAGCTTGTATAGTAGATCAAAGCTTTCAAGGGAAAGCGCCTGAGGGTATGTGGCTTCTCGAAAGCGAGAATTCTTATTATTCTTATAGTTTAGCTCTTAAATTATTTTATATTCCTAATCTATCTCAATACGGCGCTCAACATGGTGAGCGCAAAATTCATCCATCTGTGACGATAGGACAAAACGCTGTTATTGAAGATGGCGCAGAAATAGGCGAAAACTCTCATATTGGCGCAGGGTCTTTCATAGGACATGGGGTAAAGATTGGAAAAAATGCTCAAATAGCTTCGAATGTAACTATCAGCTATTCTATCATAGGCGATGATGTCTGTATCTTGCCTGGAGCAAGAATTGGTCAAGATGGCTTCGGTTTTGCTACATATAGGACAAAGCATCATAAAATTTTCCATATTGGTAGAGTTATTATAGGAAACGATGTAGAAATTGGAGCGAATACCACAATCGATCGCGGATCTCTTAAGGATACTATAATTGAAGATGGCGTGAGAATTGATAATTTAGTGCAAATAGGGCATAACGTACATATAGGCAAAGGCACTATTATAGTAGCGCAAGTTGGCATTGCTGGTAGCTCTAAAATTGGTAATTTTTGTGCGCTTGGCGGACAGGTAGGAGTTGCGGGTCATATCACAGTCGCCGATAAAGTGCAAATCTCAGGTCAAGCTGGGATCATACAAAACGTGACTGAAAGTGGCGCTATTTTAGGCGGAACACCAGCGGTACCCATCCGTGACTGGCATAAACAATCTATTGCCCTTAGAAACCTAGTAAAATCGAGGAAATAATGACGCTAGAAAGGATCAATATAGGTGAAATTATGGAGATGATACCCCATAGATATCCTTTGTTGCTTGTAGATCGTATTATTGAATATACAAATGCCAAATCTATCGTAGGCATTAAGAATGTTACTTTCAATGAACCTCATTTTACGGGGCATTTTCCTGGAAACCCCGTTATGCCTGGCGTTCTTATTGTAGAAGCAATGGCCCAGGTTTCAGCTGTATTAGTTTCTAAAACGCTCAATGCAAGACCAGGCGATAAGATAGTATATTTTATGTCCATTGATAATGCAAAATTTCGTAAAATAGTACAGCCCGGGGATCAGCTACACTTGTATTCGCAAATTGTACAACATAGATCTCAAGTATGGAAATTTGAAGCTCGCGCGGAAGTAGATGGCGAGATCGTTGCAGAAAGTATATTTACGGCTATGGTCAAGAATAAAGAGGAATAAATTATGCCAGCTCATCCACACGCTATCGTAAGTCCATCAGCTTCTATAGGACACAATGTCAAAATAGGACCTTTTTGTGTAATAGGTCCAAACGTTATCCTTGGAGATAATGTAGAATTAAAATCCCATGTAATAATTGAAGGTAGAACAAAAATAGGCGAAGGAACGGTAATATATCCCTTTGCATCTATAGGACAACCTCCGCAAATTCTCAAATATAACGGAGAAAAATCTGAAGTAGTTATTGGAGATAATAATGTCATCAGAGAATATGTTACTATTCAATCTGGAAGTGAAGCTGGTGGGATGGTGACCTCAGTCGGAGATAATTGCCTATTTATGGTAGGTTCTCATATCGGGCATGATTGTAAAGTTGGAAATAACGCTGTGCTTGCAAATTATGCAAGTCTTGCAGGACATGTGGAGCTAGGAGATTTTGTGGTGATAGGCGGACTTTCTGCTGTACACCAATATGTACGAATAGGTTCTCATGCTATGATTGGTGGCGTATCTGCCGTTGTACGAGATCTTATTCCTTTCGGCATGGCCGTCGGAGAAAGAGCTAGTTTGGAAGGTATTAATATGACGGGGATGAAGCGCCGAGGATTCGACAAGAGTCAAATTATTGGAGCTAGACGAGCTATAGATATTCTTTTTGGCGAAGGCGGACTTATGCGTGATAGGATCAAAAACGTAAAACAAACATTTTTTGGTAATTACGCCGTGGAACAAATGGTCGAATTTATGAGCAAAGATAGTGCTCGTGATTTTTGCTGCCCTAAAAAATAAGCAAAACAATCCACAAAGCTTGTCACTTTAAGCGCTGCGTCGCGATCCAGGTGATTATGCTTCATGAACTACGAGCCATTGACCTATAATCCATTTGGCGGTAGCTTAGAGCTTCGGCGATATGCATCTTATTTACATACCTTGATTCTTCTAGATCGGCAATAGTTCTAGCAACACGGAGCACTCTGTTGTACCCACGCATGGACATCTTAAAACGAGTAGCAGCTTGGTTCAGCATGACTTTTCCTTCTTCGTCATATGGCATGGCATAATCATTAAGTAGCCCTCCATCTAGCCTACTATTTGTTCGAAGTCCGTAACCTTCGTAACGACTTTCTTGTAAATCTCGCGCTCTTTGGACCCTGGCCGCTATAGAATCAGAGCTCTCTCCTTTTTCCGCATTGCGTATCGAGTGAATATCAACACTTGGAATTTCAATATGAATATCAAAACGATCCATAATAGGGCCCGATACTTTCATTTGATAATTCTCTCCACAAATAGGGGCTTTATTACATGCTCTTGACTCATCATCAAGATAGCCACATTTACATGGATTCATCGCAGCAATAAGCTGAAAATTCGCTGGAAATTTGACATGAGAATTAGATCTCGAAATCAATACTTCTGCAGTTTCAATTGGCTGCCTTAGGGATTCAATAACGCTTGAGGGAAATTCAGGAAGTTCATCGAGAAACAATATACCGTTATGTGCTAGAGATATTTCTCCGGGCTTCACTCTTTTGCCAATGCCACCTCCAACCATAGCCGCCATTGAGCAAGAATGATGAGGAGCTCTAAAAGGCCTGGAGCGCGTAAGTTTTCCTTGGACGATAAGCCCCGCTATACTTGCGACCGTGCTACATTCTAATATCTCTGGTACCGACATTGGAGGTAAAATTCCTGGAAGACATTGAGCTAACATGGACTTACCCGCCCCAGGAGGGCCGAACATTAGCACATTATGCCCACCAGCTGCAGCTATCTCTAAGACGCGCTTTGCTTGCTCTTGACCAGCAACGTTTGCAAAATCTGGATAAAAGACTTTTTCTTCGCTTGTCTCAATAATGGGAGCTGTAAGTATTTGCGTACCTTTGAAGTGATTTACAAGAGCAAGTAAATTATCTGGTGCTAAAATACTCGTATTACCAGACCAAGCCGCTTCTTTGCCGTTGGCAGCAGGGCAAACAAGCCCCATATCTCTAGCGGTTGCTCCCATCGCAGCTGGAAGCACTCCATATACCGGAAGTATTGCGCCATCTAAAGATAGCTCTCCAATTACCAAATATTCCGATATTTCTTCGGGAGGTAAAATCCTCATACTAGCTAAAATCGCAACGGCTATTGCAAGATCAAAGTGACTACCTTCTTTTACAAGATCTGCGGGCGCAAGATTCACGAGAACCTTCTTGGCGGGGAGTGCAAGGCCCATAGATGAAAGTGCCGCTTTTACCCGCTCTCTCGATTCCGCAATTGTTTTATCAGCGAGCCCAACGATGGTAAAATTTGGCATTCCTGGGGTAATTTGCACCTGAACATCGACGTCAGTAACCTCTACGCCTGAGAAAGTTAAGCTAGAAATATGCACTACCATTTGTACCCACTGGTTACTTATAAGTTAGTACTAGTAGCGTATTTTAAACTGTCTGTCACCCTATAATCTTAACATCAGGTGAGTTTTTCTTCGTGGCATAGTTGCTGATATAAAGAGCATCTATTCAATAACTCTGTATGCGTCCCTTCTGCAATAATTCTGCCGCTGTCCATGACTAGAATCCTATCTGCATGCTCTATAGAAGAAATACGGTGAGCAATAGAGATGATAGTCGCCCCTTGCATAGCTTCTTTAATTCTCTGCATTACAAGTCTTTCACTTAGCTGATCTAAAGCACTAGTAGCTTCGTCTAGAAATAACACTCTTGCCTTACTTAAAACAGCCCTTGTAATAGCAATCCTTTGGCGCTGCCCTCCTGAAATTTGAGTTCCGGCAGCCCCAATAAACGTCTCTAGTTCATTTGGTAATTCGCGCGCTATATCATCTAAGCCAGCTACTTTTGCAGCCTCTTCTATATCTTTTGAGGTGTCAGCAGACAGATTTAGATTCTCTATAATACTGCCAGAAAACATAAATGGGTTTTGTGGAACATAAGCTATGAGCTTGCGCAGTGCATGAGGATTTATAGACTCTCTGTCTTTGTCAAAGACTTGAATTTGGCCTTTTGAGGGCTCAAAAAAACCTAAAAGCAACTGCGCTATTGTGCTTTTACCAGATCCAGAAGAACCAACAATAGCTACAAATTCTCCGGGTTTTATACTAAACGATATTTCATGCAAGATCTCTAGCTCTGGCCTTGAAGGATAGGCAAATGAAACATCCTGAAATTTAATACTTGAGCCGCTATTCTCACTGAAATCTACACAAGAGACGTTACTATCTTCCCTGTTACTTATCTCCAGCAGCGTCATGACTCTTTCAAGTCCCGCTAAAGATCTTTGCATTTCTCCAAAGATTTCCGCGACTCCTCCTATGCTGGCAGCGCTATATGCTGCATAAAATATAAAAGATACTAGGCTTCCTGCGGACATTTTTCCGCTTAAAACATCTAGACTTCCAAGCCATATAACGAAGGTGATCAAGCACATAATACCTGTAATGGCGAGAGCAAAAAACATAGACCTATAACGCAATCTCTCTAAAGATAGATTCAAAAACTCTTCGGTATTTTGTACGAATTCTAGTTTTTTATGCTCCTGTGCATTAAGAGCATATATAGTTTGAATACCCTGAAAAGTTTCGCTTACTTTTTCAGTAAGAGATGCTACACCTATTTGAGTTTTCCTTGATAAAGCGCGAACTTTTGTACTTAGATTGCGAAGGCAAAGTATTATCAGAGGCACGGCTATGAGCACTATAAAGGCTAGCCTCGCGCTTTCCGTAAACATCATGATGATGCCACAGATAAAGATCATGCTATTTCTAATGCAATAAGAAAATGCATCTATGATGATGCGTGATACAAGATCCATATCACTAGAAAGTCTACTTGTTATATCACTGACTTTGAGCGTCTCAAACTCTGGATATTTTAAAGTAAGTAGATGGGAATATATCTGGCGCCTTATGTCGATCGTAACTTTTTCACTGATGCCATATATAAAATATGACCTTATAAAACTAGCAAATCCTAAAGTTAGAATTAAGCATATAATACGCAATATTGCATTACTAAGTAAGTCTTGATTCCCCTCTTTAATGCCTTGATCTATAAGAACTTGTAATGCAGACCCTAGAGATAAAGTTGTAGCCACTATTGCAGTTAAACTGAGCAGCACCATACCGATACCAAATTTATATGGCATAAGATAGGAGAGAAGTCTGGTCAAAATTTTACGATTAGTCATGGATGTAGAATTTCCCCTCTAGGGTTTGAAAAGTGCTTGCCAGCACATGGGCGTAGCTTTGTTTGATGTTAGTATATATCGCATCTGCGGCACCTTCGTCATATACATGCGAAGTTTGATTTCTATCTCGTAGCATGGCAAGCCAAATTTTTTCGTCTACAATTAAGCCACCCTTATAGGCAGATTGCAGTATCTCTTTAGGAAAAGCAACATTCTCTCCTAAGCTTTCTAATATAGCTTGCAAAGTTTTCCAATATAGCTCAAAACAAAATTCAAAACGCTGGATTACCGAATCGATCTCGGCGCGTTTTTCACTTACTGGCTCATTTATCATCTCCTCTAGGCGAAGCAATGCTTTCTTTAAGTACTGTAATTTTTGATTTATTTTGTTTGCCATAAAGCTATCTCGCAAATAA
>JAZKAD010000005.1:9493-11702 GCA_040389305.1 Pseudomonadota bacterium
TATCACGAAGTATATTATTCCTGAATTCTGAATTACTTGGCAGAGTTCCAAAATTTATGTAGTCAATTTTGAGCAACGTATCTGCATTTTCGATAATATCGACAACTTTTTGCCAATCTGCAGATTCAGTGTATAGAATTGCTAGATCTATATCAGCAGTTTTTGCATCGTCACCACGCGCACGCGAACCATAAAGCCAAATTTCATCAACAAACTCAAGATTGGTGAGTTTTTGAAACGCATCCAAATTCTTAATATAAGATACGCTATCCATATCGTGTATCACAAAATAAACTTTGCTAGATCTACATTTTTACTAAGAGCTGATAGTTGCTCTTTCATCTCGCTAGCTTCAAAACTAATATCTTCTAGAAGTTTTTCCATAATAGTATGCAGTCTTCTTGCACCAATATTCTCTACTTCTTCGTTAAATTCAGCTACGTAGTTTGCTATGCGCTCTATCGCATCTTCAGTAAATCTGAGCTTTATCCCTTCCGTTCCAATTAATGCAATATATTGCTTGAGCAGACTTGCCTCGGGTTCTTTCAATATTCGCACCATGTCTTCTACGGACAAAGCTTTAAGTTCAACCCTGATAGGCAGTCTTCCCTGCAATTCAGGGAGCAAGTCTGAAGGCTTAGCAAGGTGGAAAGCTCCCGATGCTATAAAAAGTATGTGGTTAGTGTTGATGCTACCATACTTAGTAGAGACAACGGTACCCTCTATCAAGGGTAAAAGATCGCGCTGCACACCCTCGCGACTTACTTCTCCACTCCGAACGTCATTCCTAGATGCAATTTTATCTATCTCGTCTAAAAAAACTATCCCGTCATTCTCTACAGCTCTTAGTGCATTATGAGCCACTTTCTCTTCGTCTATTAATTTTTCAGACTCTTCTTGCAATAAGATTTCCATAGCATCAGAGATTTTCATGCTACGTAGCTTTGTGCGCTCTGCACCAAAAGCTTTTCCTAATATATCTTTCATATTAAGTACGCCCATAGCAGCTCCGGGCATTCCTGGTATCTCAAAGCTGCCTCCGCCTACTGGGCTATTATCGGCTACATGAAGTTCTATTTCAGTATCATGCATATTACCAGCTTCGATTTGGCTACGAAATTTATCGCGGGTTTCAGATGATGCAGTAGCGCCCACTAGTACATCTAATATCCTTTCGATGACCTTCTGCCTCGCTATCTCTTCTATTTCCTTTTTTGCAGCTGCTTTAAATGTATTAATCGCTATATCAGCAAGGTCCCTGATGATAGATTCAACATCACGCCCGACATAGCCTACTTCAGTAAATTTAGTAGCCTCTACTTTAATAAAGGGAGCGCCAGAAAGTTTTGCAAGTCTTCTTGCGATTTCAGTCTTACCAACGCCAGTAGGGCCAATCATAAGAATATTTTTAGGGACTATTTCTTCTCGTAAATTATCTTCTACTAATTTACGACGCGCGCGGTTACGCAGTGCAATTGCCACTGCTTTTTTAGCATCTTTTTGTCCTATTATGTAACGATCTAATTCCGCTACTATTTGCTTTGGTGTAAGACTCACCATTATGTTCTCTTGGGTCATTTCGATACTTTCTCTATGATTATATTATGATTAGAATATACACAAATATCAGCCGCGATATGCATAGCTCTTTTTACTATTTCTTCGGCAGGTAGTCCATTCGATGATCCAATAATGCCTTTTGCAGCAGCAAGGGCGTAGGTACCACCGGAACCTATTGCCGCGACCCCATCTTCAGGCTCTACGACATCTCCATTTCCAGTCAAAATAAATACATTTTTTTTAATCAACAGGTCTTTATTCTTTGATAGTACTTCTATAGCATTGTACCCGAATTTTAAGTTATGGTGGAGTTTTGTATAATTGTTCAGTCCCGAATGGATATTGTTTTCCCATACCGTCTTATTGTTAATCTTCAATTGTATGTCAACTCCGTTGATATCGGTATCACCGATGGAGCCAATATAAATATCTATTGATTTTCCCCGGTATACAATCAGTATAACTGCACCTATTATCAGCAAGACCGCGGTAAGCAACATTCTTTTTCTCATTAGGTTCCTGTTTGCAATTATTAACCCAAATTATAATCACGGTAATCAGATATAGTGAAAAATTTTTGGCCCAATGATGGCATTGTCCTCATATTATCTTTCTTCCTTAAAACAGTGGTCCCATTGGGCGCCAGTTT
>JAZKAD010000006.1:0-2687 GCA_040389305.1 Pseudomonadota bacterium
CACAACTCCAGCTACACCCGCTCGGATCGCGGTATTTTTCAGTGCATTTGCTGCTATACTTTGCGCCTCGAGTAAGGCGGAAGCATTGGCCTCATCTATGGATTTCTGAGTCTCTAGTAATGCGACATTTTTTATCGCTGTATCTAAGTTGAATTTTGCTTGAAAAAATTCAAGCTTAGCTTTTTTGAATACAATGCTTGCATTATCTAGCGTTTTACGGCTGCTAAAGTTATCATCTGCAAGTGTTGAAGTTCTGTCGTAGTCCCTCTGCGACACTTCATAATTCTCCTTAGCAAACTGCAAATTGTCTTCTAATTTTTCTATATTAATTTTTTCTATATCGAGTTTTTGTAATGTTGCTTCTCTTCCATATCTTGCCGCTTCGGCGGCAAAGCTCGCCTTCTCTAGACCTGCTTTGTAATCAGTGTCATCAATAATCGCTAGGACCTCACCTTCTTCTACGAGCTGGTTTTCTGTGCAAAATATCTTGGTAACTACACCCCCTACTTCGCAGCTGGCTATAGAAATATCCGCCTCAACATAAGCGTTATCCGTAGTCTCTGTTTTAGTCCAGACATAGAATTTATAACAAAGAAAAACCACAATGCATGCTACAAATCCTATAGCATAGGGGTTAGTTTGAAGTTTGGAAAAATTAGAGCGTAATGCAGGAGAAAAAGGCATGAGAAGGTGATGTAAATATATGAATAATGCAGCATATCACACATCTTTTTTTATTGCACTTCTTATTGCGCTGCATGTGGTGCTTAAGAAGTAATCTATGCTTCGAGCTCACTATTTGCAGAACTTGGTGCGCAAGATCCGGATAACCATGAGTGCATTGCTTCAACTTCTGATGCTGGGCCTCGACCGCAGAGATTTATAGCTTCTGCAGTTAGTGTATTAGAGGTGTTATGATCGTCGTTTGTATTATAAAGTTCTTCAGTTAGCTTCGCGGCGTCCTCATTACATACAGTGTTATCGTCGAGAGAATCATACTCTTCTGGATTGAAGTCTATATACGGAGATAGCAGTTTTCTCATTTCTTCCGAGATTTTTTCACCATCGATAGCAAGGACTAAGGATTCTTTAAAGCGACATTGTATATTGTTATATTCTGGAGAATTTTTTATAAGCTTTGGCAGCTGCATTGTCTCGTAATATTGAATGAGGAGTTTGGTAATTTTTGTATTTCCTCTTTTTGTATCTCCTTCGACGGCTGCAATAAGAAGCGTACCGTAATCAAAATTACGTCCATTTGAGTATGTTATATCTAGATCCTTATATTTTGCCAAAAAATTAGCTAAAAATTCTGGATCTTCACTATTCACTCTATTAGTCAAATCTATGTATACATTTCGATCGTATACCATATCGCCTCATCAGGGTAAGTGGTCAATAGCTGATTGTGCCCAGCCTAAAAGCGTTGCGGATTCTGTATTGCCAGAAGTGCGATCTATCCATCCACCAAATCTCTGGCACTCTATAGTAAAGTCGTTATATTGCACGATAGAACCAATTTTATTATAAAAATTTCCTATAGTTTGTCTCGTTTCTGGAAGTAGCTCATATACATCTGCTTCTTCTAGCTTCTTCATAAGATCATCCGATGTTTTTCTCAGTATTTTTAAACAAGCGGTAACTTTTTTCTCGATTATGACATCAGAAGATTGTTTAAGTCTCGTAGTAAGCCAACTAATTTCAGCGGGTAGCTTTCTATATACTTCTGATTGGTTAGTCACTTCTTTCACTGGAACGCTAGCTTTTAAAGTCTCTGCTTCGATCTCTCCGACATTTTTTGTTACATCGGCATCATTTTTGACGACTACTTGAAACATCCCGTATTTTAAATTCACTTCTATATTAAATGCGAGTTTTATAGCAATATCGATGCAATCACGCCATTCATCCGGATTTGGACCTGTAGCACTTCCTTGTGGTTTGCTATAAACTTGAAACTTTTTATTAAAGCATAATCTAATATCGTCACTTGCTCCAGCCAAGATATGACTAAAAGACGCATTACTTGGATCTATCACCAAATACTTACCGTTTTGTGCGAATATTACTGCTGTATGAGTGCTAGGCTTTATTAATCCATTTATATCTCTTTCCAAGACATCAACAATGACGGTATTAGGAAGAGATTGGGAAGAATTGTTTGTGGTAATATATTTTATCGCTTCAAGAACATTATCTTTTTCGTGTTTAGTTATCTGAGACTTAGCATCCTCCCTTTGAGCTTCGATCTCTATCGTTCGAGGGTTTGCCGATGTAGCAAGAACTTTACTCCCACTAGCCACGGATGATTTTACCTCAGTTAATTTGTGCGACGTAGCATTAATTCTTGCAATTTCTATTTGTATATCAGGAGACAAAGGATCAATGCCAAAGCGAAGGACTCTAGTAGCGCTATTAGAATACTCTTCTATAAATCTAGAGCAGGTCAAGCCCTCTTGTATTAAAGTTCTAGATTCAAAAGTTCGTGGAGTGATAGAATACTTATCTATCTCTAACTTAACACGTTCATAATCAGCATCTCCTGGATGTAATTCAGTGGGAGCTGGAACTGAATCTGGTACTTTTGACAAGTCTAATCTAAAGATTTGTTGCTTCATAATGCACCCATAATGGGTGAATTCAAGGATCTAACGCAACAAGGCGCATAGTTTGGCTATAAAACACCT
>JAZKAD010000007.1:0-7449 GCA_040389305.1 Pseudomonadota bacterium
ATGACCATGTCAGTATCAAAGTCCATTGTCTCAGAAATTTTATACCCATGCTCTGAAAGGAGATCTTGCATACGCAGGGAGTCGTATACATTCATCTGACAACCGTATGTCTTAATAAAAAGTTTTTTGCTAGCCATGATTTTATGCGGGATGTGTTATAAAGGTAGCATATATATCATAAAATGGCGAGTGGAGATAGGATTTTATAAACATATTCGCTGCCCTGTTATGTCCTTTCATACCAAAGATATTTGCAGTATATTGCTAAGTTCTGCACCTAAAATATTCCTAATGCAAAACTTGAATATCATTGATCAATATAAGTTGGCTTACCAAAACTCTAAGAGGCCTCAGAGTCATCCAAAGGCAGCAAGGAGAATAATCGCATTTAATTCAGAATCTGATCTTTTGAAGTTTGAGTCTACAAATGCCCAAGGTAATAAAGTATTCCTCGTTACTCCCTCAATCTTTAATTCTTATGAGATACTAACCATAGGCGCTCCAGGAGACATAATTACCGCTCTTAGCCAGCATGGAGATGTATATGTTCTTAAATGGAGGGAGGTAAAAAACCCGGATTTTGATTTAACCAGTTATACGAAGGTTGTCGCGGATGTTGTTCTGTATCTTAGCAATTTATGTAACACGCATATTGAACTAGTTGGACATTGTCTTGGGGGTGTTTTTAGTTTAGCTGCTGGAATTATGCAGCAAGAAAAAGTGAGTTCCTTAATCCTACTCACATGCCCTTGGGATTTTAGTTATATGCAAAACTATCGAGCCTCGTATAAAATGCTAGACCTCGATGAGTCTATTTTAAACAAGGGCTACATTCCCTCTATATATCTACAGATCTTATTCTTTTTATTGCATCCGCAAAGTTTAGATCAAAAACTCGATCTCTATAGACTCAATCAACAAACAATCGAAGAGACCAAATTTTTTGAGATTGAGGCTTGGCAATTTAGCGGACATCCTATACCAAAAGCTGCCTATGATCAGTTAATGGCTAAATTCATTGACGAGAATATACTCCTTAATAATCTATGGAATATAGATAATTGGCCAATCGATCCTTCGTTATTTAAAAAACGAGTAATGCTGGTATCAGGAACTCGTGACAAGATTGTACCTTTTAACTCCACTAGAGCTCTCGGAGCTTTACTACCAGATGCAGTAATTAAGAAATATGATACTGGTCACATAGGTTATTTGGTAGGCTCTAAAAGAGAGAAGTTTCTGGAAGAGCTAGAAGAGTTTGTTAACCTAGGTTCCTGATAGATATCCGCTTAAAAAAACTTAATCTTCTCCTCGTTCCTATCTCTCCACCCTCATCATTTGGACTTTTACACTATAGCGACAACGCTTTGTTTAAATTAACGCAGAAATGGAATACGCCTATCCCAAACTGGGCGCTTACCATTTCACAGCTGAGTAATGGGATGAAAATGGTGATGACGTAGTTTAATGAACGCCCTCATAGAACGCCCTCTACTCTGAAGTAACCAAGCAACCTTGTTGAGCTCCAATCTTTCTACAAACAGCCTTAGCCTGGCCGAAGCTCACAAACTCTCCGGCTAGCAAGCGATAAAACACTCCTTTAGTTTCTATAGTCATTTTTTTTACAACATGCGGAAGATGCCCAAGTGTTTTGTGATGCATCTTTTTTAAGCGTTCCCATTCTGCTTCGGCTGCAGCTATACTGCGCACAGACACTAATTGTATCTTATAAGGAAATTTAGTCTTTTTAGAGGCAGAGTTCTGCCTTAAGTTGGGATTTTCTTTGGGAACGGATGCAATATTGAGGATTTTACTCGTGCCTTGAGCTGGAGTGTCTAGGGTAGAATTAGGAGCTTCAACGTCTTGAGTTATTGGTTGGATTGATGCTTCAGGCATCTCCACCTCTGGCATCAAAATTTTCCCTATGATGTCTTCTATAACATCAGGGCTTTCCTTCTCTTCTTTTTTAAAAATATGCAGAGGTTGCTCGGGTTCCGGCATGATGGATACCGATGATTTTGTAACCTCCTTACGATCAAAAGTTAGGTTTTCATAAACCATTTTATCCGTATTTGGCACCAAAGCTCCGTCATTGCCTTCTGGTTTTATTCTAGTTGGTCCGTTATCTGCTTTAAGCAGCGGAATTGGCCGAGAAGGAAGATAGTGATATTCATAGTAATACCAGCATGCTACGGATAGGCAAAAAATAAACCCAGCTACAAGCATTATCTTAACAGGACTCATCGGAGTCTCTACTGAAAAATCAGGGTTTGTATTTTTTTGCTCCTTCATAAGTAATTTCAATCTCTTTATACTTCATACCAAGTTCCATTTTTAAATGATCTAATCGATTTTTGAACTCGGCTTTGCGCACCTATTACTTATAGGCTTGCGCAGCCTTCATAAAAAAATCAATTATCTAATTTAATCTGGAACTTGGTATGATACCAGCTTCTAGATAAATTAGAGCATGATATTACATTTTTTCAAGAACCTCTATTCCAATAATGTCAAATCCTGAATGTATGACATAGCCCATAGCAGATACAAGCGCGAGCCTTGCTGCTGTTAGATCCTTATTATCTTCAATAACAAATCTATAGTCATTATTCTCTTTACCAAGATTCCATAGGGAGTGAAAAGTACTGGCTACGGATTGTAAGTACAAAGCTATTCTATGAGGCTCAAAATGGATAGCCGCTAGTTCTACTATTTTAGGCCAAGCAGCAAGAAGTTTAATAAGACGTATCTCCTCCTCGCTAGAGAGTAATGTGAGATCAATATTATTTTCATCTAGCATTTTTGAGCTTTCTGGTAATTTCTCCTTGGCATTAGCAAGTATAGATTTTGACCTGACATATGCATATTGCACATAAAAAACAGGATTATCTTTAGATTGTTCTTTTACTTTTACCAAATCAAAATCTAGCACTGCGTCGTTTTTACGAGTCAGCATCATGAAGCGTATAATATCCCCGCCAACTTCTAGCACCACATCTCTGACTGTAGAAAAACTACCAGCGCGTTTAGACATTTTAACTGGGCTACCATTTTCAACGTAATTGACCATCTGACATATCTTGATATCACTCTCCACCTTGCCGCCGCTAAGAGCTTTGGTGATAGCCTCCATACGCTTCACATAACCGCCATGATCAGCTCCAAGTACCAGAATTAAACTATCAAACCCGCGCTCAATTTTATCTGCAGTATAAGCAAGATCACCAGCGAGATAAGTCCATGACCCGTCCGCCTTTTTAAGCGCCCTATCTTGGTCATCACCATATGCGGTGGATTTAAAAAGTAGCTGAGATCTTTCTTCCCAATTATCTTGTGCTTTGCCTTTGGGAATGGGTAATGTTCCTTCGTATAGCAGCCCTAAGTCCTCTACTGTGGCTATTGCTTTTTCAATCTTTCCTTCATCATGCAATTTTTGCTCCGAGGTAAATACATCGTGCTCAATACCTAGCTGCAATAAATCTCGTTTAATGAGCTCAAGCATTTCTTCTACGGCGAATGGCCTTATCAGGGGCAGATATTCTTCCGCTTTCATGCCAAGAAGTTGCTTGCCATATTTTTCAGCTAAATTCTCGCCGACCAAGCATAAATATTCACCAGGATACATGCCTTCTGGTATATGAGCTTTTTCTCCCGTACAATATTCCTGATATCTTAAAAATGCACTCTCTGCTAAGACGGTTATTTGAGCACCAGCATCATTAATATAATATTCCTTTGTAACGTCAAAACCGCATTTAATTAGTAGCCTTGCAAGAGCATCACCATATACAGCACCCCTAGCATGACCTATATGCATAGGGCCGGTAGGATTCGCGGATACATATTCAACATTTATTTTTTTGCCATTCCCAACATTACTAGTTCCATAGCTAAGGCCTTGGGTTAAAATGTTGGATAAAGTTTTCTGCCAAAATGCTGCATGAATGATAAAATTAATAAAACCCGGGCCAGCTATTTCTATATGAGCAATATATGGCAATGTTTGTAAGGCCTCTTTCAGCTCCATGGCGATATCGCGAGGAGGGCGTTTAAGACTAGAGGCAAGTAGCATCGCTGCGTTTGTTGAAAGATCTCCGTTTAGGGAATCTCTTGGCATTTCTATTACTATATTAGCTAACTCTGCTGCGTTTTGTGTAAGCTTTGATGCGGCATTTAGCACATCTTGTTTAAGGAGGTTGAATATGTTCATATTTAGAAGTTACCGAAAGTGATGTTATAAAATAATTGAAATTCTTTGATCGCATAACGATCAGTCATACCCGCGATATAATCTGCGATAATACGAGGCTTTGGAGACTTGCCTTGCGCTATACGTTCCTGCCATTCAGGAGGCATGCATTGATGGTTATTCATATAGAGTTCAAAGAGTTTTGTCACTACATGTTTGCATTTAAATGAAACGACCGCAACTCGGTGATTACGATATACTTTGCGGAACAAAAAACTCTTGATGCTTGCCATCTTGCTATTGCCCTCTTCCGAAAAAGCAATTAAGGAAGTGCCGAGTTGCCTGACATCCAGACTGCTGCGTATCTTATGCTTTTCGATATTGCCCCGAGATTCTGCGAGTAAATCGTTGATAAGTGAGTGAGTCAAATGCCTTATTGCTTCATATATTATTATGTTTCTGTTCGCCTCTGGAAACTCTTTACGTACTATATTTACATATTTATCCATAAAGTCCAGTTCTGCTAAGTCTTGAAGATCAAACATTCCAGCTCTTATACCATCTTCGAGGTCATGCCCATGATATGCAATATCATCCGCAGTAGCAGCTATCTGGGCTTCCATGGAAGAGAATTGATTTAATTCAAGCGGGTGCACTATATCATATTGAACGATAGCTTCGGGGATATTACCAGTTAAAGGACCGTTATGCTTTGCAATACCGTCCAGAACCTCCCAAGTCAAATTAAGGCCGTTATATGCAGCATATCTCTTCTCTAGGGTAGTTAGTAACTTAATGGCATGAGCATTGTGGCAAAATCCGCCATATTCCTTCATGCATTCATTCAGTGCTTCTTCACCAGCATGGCCAAATGGTGTATGACCTAAATCGTGAGCCAAAGCCACGCATTCCGCAAGATCCTCTGATACATTGAGAGCTCCAGCCAAAGACCTTGCAACGCTTGCTACTTCTATGGAATGAGTCAGTCTGTTGCGATAGTGATCACCTTCATGATTTACGAATACCTGAGTTTTATATTCAAGCCTTCTAAATGCGTTGGAGTGTATTATACGGTCCTTATCACGCTGAAATTCATTTCTATAAGGGGTGGCTATTTCTGGGTAAAGCCTGCCTTTTGTATCGGAAGGATTCGAGGCGAAGCTTGCAAGTACAGAAGTATTCATAAAGGTAATATCACTAGGGATGGAAGGTATTGAATAGGAGCGATAAAAAACATTACTATTCTTGAAAAATTAAAGTATTAGTATAGTATATAAATCAAAGCTATTACTTGCAATTTATTTGTCTCTCTTTATGGATCAAAGCAATTTTATAGAAATTACTGAAAGTGCTTTTAGGCGTGCCGGGGAGCTATCAAATGGGAGTGGCAGCGCGCTTCGAATAGCTGTCGATGGGGGCGGATGCGCCGGCTTCACTTATAATTACGAAATGACTAAAGACGTAGCAGAAGACGATCTTGTCTTTGAAGAAGGCAGAGCCAAAGTCATTATAGATAAAGCTTCTGCGGAATATTTGTACGGGAGTAAGGTAGATTTTATTGAGGAGCTCGGAGGGAGGTATTTCTCTATCAAGAACCCCAAAGCCACATCGAAATGCGGTTGCGGAAATTCTTTTGGAATGTGAGATTAGGGATTACCATTCCATATGCTAAAATATAGATTATTGAATTGGCATTTTGATAAAATTTGTTAAATATATTTCTTTACTAAATCTTGAGCTAGTACTACTATTTATAAAACATATTAATGTAATGAAATATGAGTCTATAGCATGTTAAGGTTTTTAGCTGGAAAGTATACTCCATCGTTAGGACAGAAATTAGTAGCCGCAGCTACAGTATCATCGCAAGCTTATGCTACGCGCCATATTGAGCAATGCAGCGAGTATCATGAGCGGAATCAAGGTAATGCCACGTACAGGTATACGAAGGAATTGAAGGCGGCATTAAATGAAGCAGATTGTTTATTTAAGCAAGGCTGGTATAAGGAAGCTGACTTAATATATGCTACAGCACAAGAAGCTATGCAGAGTGCAATAACCGAATACGAACAACATCTTGGAAATATGCTCCGCGCACATTCTATTGCAGGTAATAAGCAAGACTTAGAAGAGCTGGTGGCTAGAAATCTTAAATATTTTAGGGCATATAAGGACCCAGATACAGGAAATACAACTCTACATACTTTACTTGAGCATAGAATGTATGACTCTGCAAAGCTTGTCGCTACTGAAGAAAGTTGCGGGGCTAAAAACAATGATGGGTATACACCTGTACACGTAGCATTCGAAAATGAAGGATTGGGTTTTGTACAAGATACGCTACTACCAACATTGAGTCATACCCAAAAGCTTCCAATGGATAACGTAATGTCTGGCATTATCAGAACTTCACTTTATGCTGACGACCATTTTATAGAACTTGTTGGTCAGTTATTTGATACAAACGCCTAAAATATTTATTCTTATGCCAATAAACTCTTTTCAATTTGCCTTTAGATCATCGCAAGTTCTTCTGTTTCATGCCTCAGGACATTCAGAAAGTTATGCTAGAATGATACTAGATAAATTACATCAATTTCAGGATGTAATGAGAGCTCAAGAATTGGATGACAGAGTTGACCTTACGCATAATTTACCTTATCAGAATCAGAGAGAGCTAGACGCATTTGCTAGATGCATGGCTATTCAGCATCCTTGCACTGCTGCGCTTAAATATTACGAAAGAAGCAGCGGTAAGACTGTATTTGAAGTATTCTTTAATCACAACCCTGGAGAAGGTAAATACGCTAAATTTACCCAAGATAGGGTAGAAGAATATAGTGAACAATTTTTGCGTCAATTGAATAAAACAGAGGATGCAGTAGTTCATGTACTAAAGCATTCAGCTTTAAGAGTATTAGATCAAAATCACACTCCTCCATTACTCCGCGAATGTAGTCACAACCCGAAAGTGAGCGTATTTTAAAGTCAGTATAAAGATTTTAAGTATGCGTTATTTAATACTTACGATACACCCTCTATTTTTTCTAAGTATCTTGGGCTTTTTCAGGATTTTGATCACTTGCGACAAGGGGCGCTATTTCAGCAGAGGCAAAAACATCCAGTCTTTAGCCCCAATATCTTACAAAGGCAATTGACTGATGATTTTGAAGATCTATTTACTATCCTGCAAGATGTTACTAAATTAACGTCAGTTTGATATAAGAAATCTACATACCCCTTTGTGCAAAAGGCTTGCA
>JAZKAD010000008.1:0-17109 GCA_040389305.1 Pseudomonadota bacterium
TCTAGGCATTTTGAGTCTAGATAATTCGTTCAGTTATAAGATGTGATTGGTATTATAGGTGGCTTGTAGCTTTTCTTGTTCTTACGCCCTTTGCACTAAAATCATTTTTGTCTGAGTTCTCGATTGTTAGGTCTAATATTGGCATTTTATTTCTCATAGCTCTTTCTGGAGTGACGTTATTTAACTTATGCGTATATTTCTCTCTCAAGTATACCACCTCTACCAATGCATCTATTATTATTAGTGTTTTTCCGATATTTGTACTAACTTTTGGAGTTCTGATTGGCAAAGAAAAACTTCATAAAATACAAGCCTATTCGATGATACTTTCATTTTTAGGAGCTTTAATTATTGTAAGTCACGGGAATATCTTGCAAGATTTATCATGCTTATTTTGTAATATCGGAGATTTTATAGCGCTTACGGCAGCTCTATGTTGGGCGGTTTACGTTTATGCAGTAAAATTTAAACCTAAGAATTTGTCGCCTATAGGCTTCTTATATTCTGTGATCCTTATAGGAGTAATTCTAATTATTCCATTATATTTATTTGATGTTTTTTATCTTGAAAATGCATTCGAGTGGAGCGGCATAAATGCCGCTGTAATTTTAGCTCTAGGTATAGGCGTTTCTGTTATAGGCTTACTATCCATGAACTTAAGTATTGCAAAGTTTGGGCCAAACACTACATCTATATTATATTATCTGGCTCCTTTGTTTACTTCTATTGCCGCTACACTAGTTCTTGGAGAAAAGTTTGAATACTTTCATTTTATCGGAATGCTTGCTATATTAGCCGGAGTGAATTTACCTTTAATAGCCCGCCTCCTTTCAAGGTCTTTTGGGTCAAAATAAAGGAGAGCAAGTAATCAATAAAAGATGCTTATGTCCAAAATTAAGAAGCAATATGTATGTTCTAACTGTGGATCAGTTTCTAGCAAATGGTCCGGGCAATGCTTTGACTGTGAAGCTTGGGGCACAATAGAAGAAGAGATCTTGACGCCTCAAGTAGTTTCGGCATCCATCCGTGGCCATGCTGTATCCGTTGAAACTTTCGATGGCAGTATCACAGAAAGCATGAGGATAATTACTCCTATCTCGGAGCTAAATCGAGTGCTTGGAGGGGGGCTTGTACCTGCTTCTGCGATACTTGTCGGAGGTGACCCTGGTATTGGCAAGTCTACTTTATTATTACAGCTTTCGGCTCTTTTAAGCGCTAGCGGTACAAGTTGTTTGTACGTCACGGGCGAGGAATCTACAGATCAAGTGAAGCTTCGGGCAAATCGTCTTGGGCTTGATGCGACCGGTGCGCTGATCATAGCAGCTACTAATGTTCATGATATACTGGCTACTATAGAGAGCCAAAAAAATAACATAGAGCTCGTTGTTATAGATTCAATTCAAACAATGTATTCTGGGGATTTTTCCTCCTCTCCTGGTACAGTATCGCAAATAAGAGCGACAGCGCATGAGCTTATTTCCTACGCAAAGCAAAATAATATTATTTTGATGCTAGTTGGGCATGTCACCAAAGAAGGGCAAATTGCCGGCCCCAAGGTGCTTGAACATATGATGGATACTGTGCTGTATTTCGAAGGAGATCCTAGCTATCATTTCCGTATATTGCGCTCTATTAAAAATCGTTTTGGCGGAGCGAATGAAATTGGCGTATTTGAAATGACCAGCATGGGACTTCAGGAAGTCCTGAATCCATCGCAATTATTTCTTATGGAGAGAGACTCGAATGTGAGTGGCACTAGTGTCTTTGCGGGCATCGAAGGCTCAAGGCCTCTGCTTGTAGAAGTCCAGGCTCTTATCGCCCCTTCTACTATGCCAATGCCTAGGCGCTCTGTTGTCGGATGGGACGCAAATAGGCTTTCCATGATCCTCGCGGTTCTTGCTGTGCGCTATGGCCTTAACCTTGCTTCTTACGAAGTGTACTTAAGCATAGCTGGAGGCCTCAAAATCACAGAGCCTGCAGTGGATTTAGCCGTTGCTGCCGCCTTAATTTCCGCAGCTAGTAATAAGCCGCTTCCAGACGGCAGCATATTTTTTGGCGAAATAGGTTTATCTGGAGAAGTTAGGAAGGTAACTCAGGCGGATCTTAGAGTTAGAGAAGCGACAAAGCTCGGATTTAATCATATGATATGCGCGCCTCATCCAAACCTTACTTCTGACAAAATGTCTACAATTTCTCATGTAAAGCAGCTCAAAGGATTATTATGATGCTAATCATAGGGCTGGGGAATCCTGGCAGAGAATATGTAAGGACCAGGCATAACATAGGCTTTGTAGCTGTGGATGTAATATCCAGCAACATAAGAGCTAGCTTTGCTAAAGCCTCTAAGTTCAAGGGAGAGATAGCAACTGGCAATATCTTGGATCAAAAAGTGATCTTACTAAAACCCGATACTTACATGAATCTCTCCGGGGAGGCTGCTCAGCTTGTTTATAATTACTATAAAATTACCCTGTCTGACGTGATAGTAATTCATGATGATATAGATCTAGCCCTCGGAGATATACGCGTCAAATGCGGCGGCGGACATGCGGGACATAAGGGCCTTAAATCCATTGATAGCTGCATTGGTAAAGATTATTGGCGCATTAGAATAGGGATAGGGAGGCCAAACCATAGCGATGATGTCCCCGATTACGTTCTCGAAAATTTCACAAAACCTGAAAGCATAATAGCTGAAGAATCTGCGCATTCAGCTACTCGCTTGGTGGAAGATCTAATCCGTTCAAGAGTATCTGGTTCGTCGGTTAAGTGATTTGTACTTAGGACGCCTATAAACACAACTACCGTGATTTTAATTGACAAAAAATAATACTATTGTTATAAATACTTGTAGTATTACTTAAAAAGTTAGTGACATGCCTGGTATAATAGAAGAGCAAGCAGAGATTTTAGACACACTATTCAACACAAAAGATGGAACTTGGCCTCCAAATTCCGAAGATGAAAGGAGTGAATTCGAAGGCATAATAAAAGCCTATCTGAAGGAATGCTCAGAATATAGCTGGACCAGAATCTGGCACGAAGAATTCGGAGACACTCAAATGTGCCTAATAGGTAGATGTCTTGAGTCTGCATTTGCAACGCATTATCAAATTTCGAGTTTAAGTAATTACGCTACAGCTGGTACCTTTTTTACTGCACTTGCAGGCGGAGTACTAGATAAATTTGACCATACTCTTGAATATGAATGGTCCAAAGCTGGACACTAGGCAAGATTAAAATAATCTCTTAGCATTAACCCCAGTTGTAGTCGCATTTAACGCGCCAAGTAAGAATCTGATAACTGATGAGCAAAGGCATTGTTGGACACCGGTATTGTTGGAAAATCATTACTGGACTCGGCATTGTTAGAGTTGATACTGAGCCTCCGTCTTTAACAGATGGAAGGCAAGTGCGTAGCTCATGACCCTCCCTCTGATTGGTGCACTTTCCTTGTTGGAGAAGAAGGTTTATTCGAATAACGGAATGGAAATCCCTCTATGTTCAATGGAAACCTGAATTCACCTACTGTGGTAATTTTTATTCCAATATTTTTTTCCAACTGGAAATGCTGATAATCTGGATTTTTCCAATTACCTCCCCACTCAAATCCATATTTTTGAAAAATATTGACTATATTATCAACCATACCTGGTCTTATATTAGCTCTGTCTAAGAACTCAATCCCAAGTTTTGGATATACTTTGCCATCATGAGATATATAAGGATTTTGTAATGGATTAATGTCTATAGCTATTCCAAAAGAATGAGACGACAATTCGTCACTACCTAAATCCTTTCTGCAGCAAAATCCATAGGTATTGTTAGCTTCCATGGATCTTTCATCGTCTCCATGATACCTGTCTATAGTATCAATACTATGTATTGGGAATTTAATTTGAAATAGCTCATTGAATATACTAGCTATTCTTTTTGAGAGAGGTTTGAGTATTACTAGATTACCCGTTTTAACATTGCCATTAAAGTCATAATATGGAATTTTTAATAGCATCAAATCCTCTATTTTCATAGGACAGGAATCTTTCCATACGCCTTTAGATTTCATACTATTTGATAGCTCTAAAGGTATTGGTAGAATTTCTACCCCATCCTTCCGAGAATTCTCCGCATAACATAGAGTGGTATAGATTATAAAACATAGTGCAAGCATGATCTTATTACACGATAAGCTTATGCGCTGTTGTGCTTCATGAAGTAGTGTTTTTAGCGACATATAAGTACCATTAATATCTGAATTAATTAACAATAGGCAATCAATAATCTAACGCAACGCTGTACTTGGTAGATACAGATCTTTTTTAAGGGAAAAGATAAAATTTAAGCACAAAAATTATTTGCATCTAGGTTTATCTTCGGCTCAATTTCATGCAGTTCAACTATCAGGTAGCGCGGCGGCTGAGGATGTTCTATAATCTCCAGTAATTTAACTTATTGATATATTTATGATTATAGATTCTCACTGCCATCTTAATATGAAGGAATTTGCCGAAGATCTTGATGTCGTGGTGCAAAACGCTAAGGCAGCTGGCGTTGAATATATGCAAACAATTTGCACTAAACTTGAAGATTTAGACGGAATCCTTGCTATTGCCGAGAAATATCCCAATATCTTTGCATCGGTCGGTGTGCATCCGCATGAAGTAGATAATGTAGAAGAATTAGATACTTTGGACGAGAGGATTAAGAATCTGGCTAGGCACCCTAAAATAATAGGCATAGGAGAGACTGGTCTTGATTATTACTATGAGCATGGAAGTAGGGATAATCAAAAAAAAGCATTTCTTTCGCATATTCATGCCTCGCAAGAAATGCAACTCCCAATCATAGTGCATACTAGGTCAGCGGATGAAGATACTATTGATATACTGACTGAAGAGATGAAAAATAAACCCTTTCCTGGTCTTATTCATTGCTTTAGCTCATCAGAGGACTTGGGGCAGAAATGCGTAGATATCGGAATGTATATATCTATCTCTGGTATGATTACTTTTAAAAATGCCGATGATTTGAGGGGGATAATATCAAGGCTACCTTTAGACAGATTGCTTGTTGAAACAGATTCGCCATACCTTGCGCCCATCCCTATGCGCGGAAAAAGAAGCGAACCTGCTTATACTCGTTTTGTAGCGGAAAAAATTGCTGAAATTTATGGATTGACACCCGCTGCGGTAGCTGAAAAAACTACTGAGAATTTTTGGAATTTATTTAAAAAGGCCGCAAGTTTTGTTCAGTCGAGATAATATCTTCCGGGGAAGATAGATGGCACCAGCTGCCATAATGTCTGCATCCATATATATTTTGAGGATTATCGTAATATCCTTGAAGAGAAAAAACAGTCTTAGGATTTGAAGCAATAAGCCCCGGTTTTAAAATAGCAGCGCCAGTATACATATAAGGGTAATTGCTTTCATTCTTCGGCCTTAAAAGCTGATTGTTTTTAGATAATATAAAGTCTCCTTTACCTACATATCCAACAGCTTTTTCTGTCTCATATACAAGCATCAAAAAATCCATGATTTCGGGATCCCAACTATCTTTAAGACTTCCAAAAAAATCCTTATCTGACTTCAAAATCACGTCGCTATTATGCGTGACTATGGCATCCGAGTTGAAATATTTCAGACCATTTTTGATAGTTCCGCCA
Organism: Pseudomonadota bacterium; assembly: GCA_040389305.1. Taxonomy (GTDB): domain Bacteria; phylum Pseudomonadota; class Alphaproteobacteria; order Rickettsiales; family Rickettsiaceae; genus JAZKAD01. The sequence goes on from JAZKAD010000008.1 coordinate 5,666, forward strand.
GTATCTAGAAGCTCCTCCTCGTGAAGCAAGGTGATTTTGGGGCAGTCTATTCTGCTGCTTTCAAAATGCCTTACTGCATCTTCGATTTGATCGGATAGATAGTGAGTATTGACGAAGATATTCTTAAATCCACCATGGCGAAGCGCGGAATCTAAGACATAGTATAATATAGGTTTACCATGGACTTTGATCAGGGATTTGGGGGTAGTCTTAGTCGCTGCTTTCATGCGAGTTCCAAAGCCAGCTGCGAAAACCATTAATGTATCGATTGGCTTAGTCATTCAGGCACCTAATCTTTCAACTAATCTTTCAATCTTGCCCAAATGCGTTTTTTTGTAACATAAAATACAATGGTAAAAACTACTAAAAACATCACGCTTTTTAGTCCTAAAGATTTGCGATGCTCCATTTCAGGTTCGGCTGCCCATTGCAAAAATATCGTAACATCTCCAGCCATCTGATCTACGCTTGCGGTTGTGCCATCCGTATACTGTACTTGCCCATCAGATAGAGGGGGCGGCATAGCTACTTGTTGTAATTCAGTCCAGAAGTCAATACAAAGCCAGCTGGAGGATTTTCATATCCTGTAAGGAGGGAATGTACATAATTAGATCCGTCGTGACGCGCCTTAATGATAAGAGACAAATCAACCGGCATTCCGCCATTGTTTGCAGCCCTAGCAGCTTGCTCATTGGGGTACGGAGAGGCGAATTTGTCAGACGGGACGCCGGGACGATCAAACATTTCCCCCTGATCATTTGGACCATCTTGCACAGTAACGCTCGCCGCTATCGCCTTGACTTCGTCTTCAGAAAACCCAAGATCTTTTAAATTACGATAGGATAGTTGATGCATGCTATGACAGACTGAGCATACCTCTTTGTATACTTGAAAACCACGCTGGGCGGCTCTACGATCGAACTTTCCAAAAGGACCATCGGATGGCCAAGGCATTTGTTTAAGAGGTGCATTATGCCCCTCATTTGCCAAAGCTAAAGAAGAGAAAGCTAAAAGTGATATACTTAAAATACTGCGCATCAATACAATGAATTTCATATGGACTCCGGCAGAGCAAGTGGCTTTTCATATTTGGCAATAAGTGGAACCAATATCAAAAAATGAAAGAAATAATAACTTGCAGCAAATTGACTAATGGTGATGTAAGGTTCTTCAGGAGGAGCGCTTCCTACATAACCAAGGATCAAACAGTCTATCAAAAAAATCCAAAAAGCTATTGCGTTCCATGGGCGATAATTACTGCTCTTAACTTTCGAACGATCAAGCCATGGCATAAAAAAGAGGATTATGATGGATGATAGCATCAGTATAACTCCCCCGAGTTTAGATGGGACCGCGCGAAGTATTGCGTAAAAAGGTAAAAAATACCATTCAGGCACAATATGAGATGGAGTCACTAGAGGATTAGCTTTAACATAGTTGTCAGGATGGCCGAGGTAATTTGGCTCATAGAAAATGAAATAAGCAAAAATCAGAAAATATACTCCAAAGCCCACAAAGTCTTTTATGGTATAATATGGATGGAAAGGAATAGTATCTTTATCAGATTTCACATCAATTCCTTTTGGATTATTTGACCCATGGACATGCAGCGCAACTAGATGCAGAAGAACGAGCCCGACAAGGACAAAAGGTAGCAAGTAATGCAACGCAAAAAAGCGATTTAATGTTGGGTTATCTACAGCAAACCCACCCCAAAGCCATGTAACAATACTCTCGCCTACAACAGGTATTGCAGAAAAGAGGTTGGTAATTACAGTAGCGCCCCAGTAGCTCATTTGCCCCCAAGGCAAAACATATCCCATAAAAGCAGTAGCCATCATAAGGAGGAATATAACTATACCTATATGCCACAAGAGTTCGCGCGGAGCTTTGTATGATCCGTAATATAACGCCCTAAATATGTGAAGATACACCGCTACAAAAAACATAGATGCGCCGACGGCATGCATGTACCGAATCAACCACCCGTAATTAACATTGCGCATGATTTTTTCTACGCTATCGAAAGCATAGTCTACGTGAGGGGTGTAATGCATAGCAAGGACAACGCCCGTGACTATTTGTATCACAAGGGCAATCCCTGCTATGGAACCAAGATTCCATAGGTAGCTTAAATTCTTGGGAGTGCGGTATTCTCCGAGATGCTCAAGAAAAGTAAAGATGGGGAGTCTGTAATTGATCCAAGCTATGATACCAGTTTTTTTATCGCTCATATGCTCAACCAATCCTGATTTTAGTTTCACTAAGGAATTCATAAGGAGGAACTGCTAGATTATAGGGCGCAGGACCTTTACGAATTCTTCCAGAGGTATCGTAATGAGAGCCGTGACATGGGCAGAAATATCCACCATATTCGCCGCCCATATCGGTGATTGGAACGCAACCTAAATGAGTGCATATACCAATGGTCACAAGAATGTTATCTCTGTCTTTTTTGACACGATCTTGATCCATTTGAGGATCTCTGAGGTCTGACATAGGAACGGCTCTTGCGGCCGCTACCTGCTCTGCTGTACGATTAAATACAAATACTGGCTTACCTCTCCATTTAAAAGTAGAGCTTTGTCCTTGTGCAACATGGGATATGTCTATCTCAACTGATGACATAGCAAGGACATCGGCAGAAGGATTAAGAGAGTCTATGAGGGGCCAAGCTGTACATGCGGCTCCTACAGCAGTCATGCTGCATGCAGTGAGCACCATAAAGTCACGCTTCGTAGCGTCTTCTGGTGAGGCGTCCTTTGGGTCTGAACTTTCTGACATATCTAATGTGTTGTTATAGTTGGCTTCCGGTATTATAGCGAGGTTAAGATGTTTTTCGCAAGAAAGAAAAGCGGAGGGAGATTTTTTTTGCATGTTATATAGCGCTTTCAGGTCATATCTAAGTAGCTACCTATGTTATTGTGCAAGAATAAATTAGTATAATTTTATCTAAAAGGATTGGAAGTTATGTCTAAAGAAATGAGGATTCAGCTTACTATAGATCATACGATATATACTATAACTGGCTTATATTATCCCGGCAAATGCGCTGATGACAAAACAGCTCATGATCTTAATGCATTGCTTGCTGTGATATGCAGGGATTATAAGATCGAATTACAGGAAGGATGGCATGTTATTTCTGGGGTGCCTCACTCTCTTACAGTTTCTATATACCCTAATTTCCCTCTGCGAGACGATAACTTTCCTAAATTATTTGCTTCGATTCTTTCTAATATACGTGAGATGATATCTTCACAATTAGCTCTAGATCCTCCAAGTAAGAACAGCACGTGGATTGATTTAGATTCTTTAAATATTACAACTTGTGCAGAACCATCATTCGCTAAACCTTCTAGAGCTTCGGTGGTATCAGATTTAATGGACGAGCAAAGGCATGTGGCAAATGTTGAAGAGACGACAAGAGCAATAGAAGAAGGAGTAAACTTAGGGGGTGAGTATGTGGCTTGGCCCATGAAGTAGGCCTAACCACCACAGATGAAGATTTGGATAACCAATTTTATCTCAATATTTGTTCCATAAGTATACTCTTGTCGCAAATACTTAAAGTAGCTCAAAGCAAAATTTATGTTAGTATAGTGTTTTGCACCAAACCGAGTAAGACAAGGCCGAGCAAGATAAGGTTTATATTTTATTGGATGGAATAATCTATGTTACTGCCAAATAATAATTCTAATAATTTTGATATACAGGAGTTTTTAACTAGCTGCAAAATGCGCTTGCTTAAAAGCTACATTAATACTGTACAGGCTTTGAAAGAAGAGAAGAAATTCTTAAATTTTGTTTTCTCAAATCATATATTTACCGAGAACATTGCTTTTATTTTGAGTGGTTTAGGTCCTTTGTTGCCTTATAAAAGCATAGAAGGTTTTCTAAAGAAGATAGAGCCTATGATTTTGCTACTAAAAAGAGATCTCAAAGGCGAAGAAAAACGTAAATTTGTAGCGGCGCATAAAGAGGCGCAAAAAATTGTCAAGCATCTATCTACCTCTAATTCTGCGCCCAAGTTCAATCTAAATTACCAAGCACAAGCGCTAGAGGCTTTAAATTTATTCAAGGAAGCCATTTTGTATGGAGCTCATAAACCTCTAACCCGAACTGCGCTAGAAGAAACCACGTTGGACATCTGGACTACCACCCTTGAACCCATCAATAAAAAATTTATTCTAGAGAGACTAAAGGAAGTAAAGGTGCTATGGCAAATATCCGATATTACTAAGCCAAGTTTAAATAGGTTAGAATCTCTAGGACTTGATGCTTTCCAAACGAGCCTAGAAACTGAATTAGCATTCCATGAGATTGTAGAGAAATTAGTCAAAACTGCTACTCCAGAGCAATTTATTGGCACGCTAAATTCCTTATGTAAAAGCAAAAACCTCGATATGCTGAAGATAATTATCCAGCATTCAAATCTACGCGTCTTAAAAGACTCTGTTTTGCAGCTAAAGCCTTCCTATCAAAAGCTAATACAAGATGCGCAAAAAACCGTAATGTCGCAGCGCGCTTCTGAGATTTTTAACGCTCCAGACAGGCCTTTAATTACAATCGCTCAGATTAGACAGTGCTTTAAAGATAATTCTCCCGAAAGTGCAGGGCCGTTGCTGCATCAATTTTGTATGCAAGAGCTCAGCGTTGATGATATTATAGAGCTCTATCAGTATACAATCGAACATCACCCGTTGTTACTTCGCCTTCTTTTAGAGCGCTCTTCAGCTTTTGCTTTAGAAGTAGCTTACGATAAATTGGTGTTGGAAGCTTTGAATAAGTCGAAAACTCCTAAGAGCGCGAAAGATACTCGCCCAAAAGAAGAAGAAAATATATCGCTTGGAAGTAAAATATACAAAGAATTTAAGCATCGTATCGATGTCGGTATGACATCGCCAGTCCTTGCGGCGGATACGAATGAAGTGACCAAGATCTGGGCCAAACGTTTTGCTGAATTTGACAAGCAGATGAAATCTATACAAGATGAAATAATATACTTAATACTACATTTTCTCCGGGAAAGAAGTTATGTAGAGCATACAATTACGCGGCATCAAAAAGGACTTGATGCCTTTCAGCAGATAGTAGTTTCCGAGGAATTTACAATTCTTCAGCATATCTCCAAATATCAAATTGATGATATAAGGCAGTATATAAATAATTATATATCGATGATAATATACGAGGCTCATAACGGTATTGTAGAAGTATATGAGATATTAAAGCATATTGATTACTCTAGTATTATCCCAAGTGATGTAACTGATACTAAAAGCTTAAAAGCCTTCATCGGAGGATTGTTTGAAGACGTACCCATAGAGCATATGGGCGCAAAACAAGTTCTAGCGAAAATTATCGAAAAACTTGACGCTCTAAGTCTGCAAGCATTGTATCAATCTCAAGATGAGGTTATCCAAGAGGCTATACAATGTGAACTCAAGAAAAGAACTGGTATGAGGGCTAAAGTAATGTCCTTGTTTTCTGAAGAAAGTAGGGGGCGATATAAAGAAGCAAGATCAGTTCTGCAATATACGAGAAAAGCAGAGAATTTTAAATAATTCCGATTGTATTCTAGTGGTATTACAGCGTTGTAATACGGGTCTTCAATTTATTTTTGCTATCTGATGGCCGAGAATGCACTTCAGCACAATTTCATGCCGTTGGGAACGCTATCAAAAGACGCTAATCGTACTGTTTTATTTTCATCCATAAAACCTACTAACAAGAACTGGGAAATAAACCCAGCGATATTTCTATCCTCTAAATTTACGCATCCTATTACTCTTTTGTCCTTTAAAGATTCTATGGTATAGTGCGCAGTGATCTGAGCAGAAGTTTGGAGAATTCCTATTTCATCCCCAAAGTCAACCCACACTTTAAAAGCTGGTTTCTTGGCTTTGGGAAAGTCCTCAGCTTTAATTATAGTACCAGACCTTAAGTCTACCTTTTCAAAATCTTCAAAATTTATAGTAGATTTCACTTTGAGCTCCAGTAAGTTATTTAAGTATTTTACCTAGCTCACCGCTGGAGTCCAATGCAATCAAATCAGAGCAACCTCCTATATATTTTTCATCAATAAAAATATATGGCACGGTGTGAGCCTTAGTCTCATTTTTGAGTTTATTCCACTGATCGGGGTTTGACGTTATATCTATATTTTTGAAATTTAATTTCTTAGTTTTAAAAAATTCCAAAGCTCTTTCGCAATACATGCATCCTTCTATAGAATATATAGTAAATATATGACCGCCTTCTTTGTAACTGTTTTGTTTCATGATTTCCTCTGATGTTTTGTGGCTATAAGTGGTATATGCGAGTAACATTATAATTATTCCAATAGGAACAGAGAGGATTTTAGTCATAGATACAATCTCCAAAATATCATTAGCCCAATACTATTTTGCTAAAGCCTTTGTAGAAGTCAAGATTTCTTCTATATTCAGGCATTTTAAAAACTCCCTAAGTTCCTGCCTTGCAGCAACGTGAGATATACTGAAAGATTTTTCGTAATTAGCTTTCGTGAGATCAAGCAAGGTAAGGCCTTGTAAGAACAATTCTCTAAAAATCACTCTTTCACTAAACCCAGGGGCGAGCTTGAAGCTAATCCGTTTGGATAACTTGTCCAGCACTTCTGCTACGCTACGCTTATTTGTGGCATCAAGATTACTAAGGCGGTTTCGCATAACTACCCATTCTATCGACCCACGATCGCGCTTAGCACGCTCCATTTTTTGTTCCCATATCATTTGACTATAAATAGAAGGCTCTACTACACTAAGATCATCAGGATTTATTTTGGCCATAACATCTATATCTAAAAAGCTATCATTTATAGGTGTGACTACGGTGTCCGCATAAGAATGAGCAAGTCTCGATAGAAAAGAATGGCTACCCGGAGTATCTATAATGATCACATCGCCTTGTTTTGATGCTTCTTGAAAGACTTTTTCAAATTGATCTTTTTCTTCCATCTCGCGCTCAGAAACATTTGGCGCAGTACCCTCTTTGAGCAAAAAATGCTTCGACATCGGAACTGGTTTCGTGGGATTTTTGCTATTATAAATCTCGCGATTTTGTATGTATCTTGTAAGAGAATGCTGCCTACAATCTATATCAATACTGGATACCTTAAGTCCCGAGTCTAGCATCCCTGCAATCAAATGCATGGAGCAAGTGGTTTTACCCGCCCCACCTTTTTCATTACCTATAACAAAAACATATGGCAATTTAATTGGCTTCATGATGATCTTTGACAAATTGATTAAGTAACTTAATGCCGAAACCTACAGCACCTCTAGGGGATATAGGATTGCATTTTTTTTCCCACGCCATGCCAGCTATATCAAGATGGACCCATGGCACGTTGTTTACGAAGCGTTGCAATAACTGAGCCGCTGTAGAACTTCCAGCTGCACCTCTAATGTTTCCAAGATTTGCCATATCCGCAATGTCTGATTTAATCATTTGATCAAAATCTTTGCAAAGTGGCATGCGCCATAGCTTCTCATTCACTTTATTGCCAGACATGATAAGTTTATCCGCCAAATCATCGTTATTAGAAAAACATCCCGCGTAGCTATTGCCTAGTGCAACTACGATTGCTCCCGTGAGGGTCGCAAGATCAATAATGCATTGTGGTTTAAATTTGTCTTGAGTGTACCAGAGAGCATCAGCTAAAACTAAGCGCCCTTCTGCGTCAGTGTCTAAAACTTCTATTGTTTGCCCCGACATTGTTGTAACAACATCGCCCGGCCTTTGAGCATTTCCGCCTGGCATATTTTCTACAAGACCTACGACACCCACGACATTTACATGAGCCTTGCGTAGAGCCAAAGTTTTCATAACGCCAACTACGGTAGCTGATCCTGCCATGTCGTATTTCATCTCTCCCATATTAGCGGAGGGTTTGATAGAAATACCGCCGGTGTCAAAGGTTACACCTTTCCCGACAAAGGCTACGGGAGCTTCATTTTCGTCACTAGCGCCGCGATATTCCATTATCACGAGTTTAGATTCGCGCATAGAGCCTTGTCCGACTCCAAGTATAGCTCCCATGCCAAGGTTATGCATTTCGCGTTCGCCCAGAACGCTTACTTTAACGCCGCATGCTTCAAGTTCTCTTGTGATAATTTCGGCATAAGAATCTGGGTATAGCGTATTTGCAGGTTCATTAATGCAATCGCGAGCTAAAAATATGCCTTCGATTAAAGAGGTGTATGAAGAATAGCCACGTTCTGCGCTGGTAGCATCTTCAAGGGTTATTTTGAATAACTGAGGAGACGCCTTGTCTTCCTCTTTTTGCTTAGTGAAGTATTTATCAAAGCGATAAGATCTAAGATTTAAGCCAAAAGCAATCGATGCAGCAATTTCGGCTTTATCATGCCCTTTAACATCGCAGTCGACTTTAATTTCAGCATCTGGAAGCTTTAGAGCGCTGATCTGTTTAAAAATTATTCCACCAAGTTCTGTAAATTTGTAGGATTCTAATTCGTTTGTATCGCCAAGGCCTATGAGTACCAAATGAAGAATTCCATTGATATTTGGTACAGTCAGAGCTTTGACTTTCCCAAAAGCTCCACTAAAAGCATTTTTAATTTTAAGAACCTGAGTAATGATACCGCCATATTCTTTGTCCATTGCGGATTGCGCTGGAGTAAGAGTTAGGTTTTCGTTCAGTAACATCACAACTGCGCTGAAATCAGGATCTGCGAGTGGCGAGATTTTAGAAAATTGAATCTGCATATAATTCCTCAAAATATGTCAATTAAAGAGCTTTTAGAATACTATGAACTTACTTTATGCTTTGCAAGAATTTTATAGAATCCATCCATAACTTAAAGTCCATTTGAGGAGCTAAGCCACGGTTATAAATAGTACTTTATGTTTATATTTTTTGATTGACATATAGATGAATCTTGTGTAGAAAGGCGAGGCTTATTAAGCCTTCCATAAATTTTAGCTTTAAGTTTCTACTTAAGCTCCATGCGAAGGCATACCCGCCTTTTGCAAAGAAGTTTAGATTTTGCGATAGTTTGGGCGTAAATGAGAATTTATATGCAGAGTTTGTTTACACCTCTGGGTTAAGTTTTTTTTTTGCCTGCTGGGTTTATAATGATATCAACGAAAGCTTCTCCTTTTATCTCTAAGCTACGCCAGCTATTCTGGCCTATCCACAGGCATGAACTTGGTAAGTTTATACCGATGTCCGCTTTGATGTTTTGCGTTTTGTTTAATCAAAATATTTTGCGTATTTTAAAAGATAGTATAGTCATTCCAGAGATTAGTGCCGAAGTTACTAGCTTTGCGAAGGTTTATTGCGTGACTCCTGCCGCATTATTGTTTGTAGTGATTTATGCAAAAATGCTTAATCATTTAAGTTTTGAGCGTATTTACTATTACCTGCTTAGCTTCTTTGTCGTGTTTTTTATTATTTTTGCTTTTATCATTTATCCAAATGTAGATTTTTTTCATATGCGGCCTCTAAAAATGGCGAAGCTTATGGATATATATCCCCATTTACAGTGGTATATTTCTCTTGCTGGAAATTGGGGCTATATAGTTTTTTATGTTCTATCAGAGCTATGGCCGAACATCTTCTATATTCTGCTTTTCTGGCAGTTTGCTAATGAAATTACCACGACAGAAGAGGCTAAGAGATTTTATATTCTTTTTTCTTTATTCGGTAACTCTTCTCTTATTTTTGTAGGGCTACTGATGATGCATCTTTCGTCAGAGGTGTCATTCTTAAATAGTTATTTTAGTAACACTGAAAGTAAAATCGTGCTTGTGCAAGCCTCCGTTGTGATAGTAGTGATTGGCTCACTTTGCGCTGCGTTCTTTATGAGATTTGTATGCACAAGAGTCATGACCGATCCAAAATTATACGCGAGGGCTAAAGAAGAGCGTAGCACTGAACAAAAGTTAGGAGTAATTGAGAGTTTTAAGTACATCGCCAGATCAAGATATTTGTGGCTGATGCTTATATGCTCAGCTGCTTTTGGGTTAAGTATAAATCTTGTTGAGGCAGTGTGGAAAGCAAAGATTAAAGAGCTTTATTCCACTGTGAATAGCTACGCTGAATTTAGCAGTCTATATATTTTATGGACTGGTGTTACGATTATGATCATGACGATCATAGGCAATCACGTTATGCGTAACCACAGCTGGTTTGTCGCCGCTGTGATTTCTCCAATAGTGATAATGATCACAGGTACGCTATTCTTTGTGCTTGTAGTATTTGACCAGCTTGTGCTTTCTTGGTTTGAAGGGGCGATCTTGATGACTCCTCTTGCTCTCGCTGTTAGCGTCGGAGCTATTCAAAATATTTTATCCAAAGGCGCTAAATACTCTATTTGGGATGCATCTACGGCAATGCTCTACATTCCTCTTAACGATGAACTCCGGACTAAAGGCAAGGCTGCGGTAGATGTGGTGAGTTCAAAGATTGGGAAGTCATCAAGCGGACTGATTCAGTCTCTTCTGTTTACCATCATGCCAGCGGCGACATATAATTCTATATCGCCGGTTCTTATGATTGTCTTTGTAGTGATATGCGCATTATGGATATACGCAGTGAAGGCTATATCTGTGGAATATAAGAAAATTGTTTAATTATATTCGAGAAGAGCTATCATCTAATCACGCTCTTTAGCTTTTTCATATCCCCGTTTATAATTGACTCTAGATTTTCCGTAATCACTTCAATACTCCAGTCCCACCACTTGAGCTGCACAAGAAATTTGGTAGTCTCCGCATCAAATCTCTGCCTGATCAGCCTTGCAGGATTTCCGCCTACTATAGTGTAAGGCTCAACATTTTTTGTGACTACACTACCGGTGCCTATAATGGCTCCATCCCCAATCTTAATGCCCGGCATTATTGTAACAGAATTACCCATCCATACATCATTTCCGATTATTGTATCGCCTTTGATTTTGGCTTCCAAGGGTGCATCAGCCCATTTGCCTCCAAGAACTTTGAAGGGATAAGTGGATGCGCCGTGCATGGCGTGACTCGCTCCGTTCATAATAAATTTCACGCCGGTAGCGATTTGACAGAATTTTCCGATTATTAATTTATCTCCTACGAAATCAAAGTGATAAAGCACATTTTTTTCGAAGTTATGCACATCTTCTGGGTCATCGTAATAGGTATAATCTCCAACTATAATTAGAGGATTTTGTATAATGTTTTTTAGAAAAACTGTTCTGGTTACTCCTTTTATAGGATACAGAGTACTAGGGTCTGGATATAACATGTGGCTACTTTTTATCATTAAAAATATCTATTATATTTGCTCTATCAAGCATTTCTACTAATAATTGCCTCAACCGATAAAGTAGACCTCGGGCATATTGCTACTTAAATCTTTAAGCGTTCAAAAATAGACTTCTTGCATAACCTAATACATTAGCTAATATGGTTAAATTTTACAA
>JAZKAD010000009.1:0-8895 GCA_040389305.1 Pseudomonadota bacterium
GATGCTACGCAAGCTTGCGTGCAAATTGCTGGATGCGAGCCTGATGTAATAGCAGAAGCCGCTAAGATGAACGAAGATATGGGCGCAAAAATCATCGACCTAAACTTCGGTTGTCCTGCAAAAAAAGTAGTAGGAGGTTATGCTGGTTCATCTTTAATGAGAGATGAAGTCCTTGCGGGGAAAATCCTGGAATCTACAGTAAGGGCTGTAAACATCCCTGTGACCATGAAAATGAGAACTGGTTGGGATAATGATTCGCGTAATGCTCCCGCTCTAGCCAAAATAGCGGAAAATGCAGGAATTAAAATGCTTACAGTGCACGGTAGAACGCGTTGTCAATTTTATACGGGTAAAGCGGACTGGGAATTTATCAGAACCGTGAAGGATGCTGTAAAGATTCCTGTTGTCGCTAATGGCGATATCATAACTATCGAAGATGCTAAAAATTGTCTGCAATTTTCAGGGGCGGATGGCGTGATGGTGGGTAGAGGAGCTTATGGAAAGCCATGGTTACTTCAGCAAATTGCAACTTATTTAGAGACTGGGAAGGTAATAGAATCTCCCAGCCTAGAGATGCAACTGCAAGTTATACTAGAACATTATGATCACATGCTGCAGCATTATGGAGAAGATACAGGAATGAAGATGGCGCGTAAACATTTGGGGTGGTATAGTTCTGGACTTCCGAGTTCCGGAGAATTTAGGGCGGCAATTAATAGAACGACCAATGTCTCGGAAGTGAAGGAAAATATTGTTAGTTTTTACAATAAAATAATAGGTTAATATAGAATGGTAGAATCAAATACGCATAATTCTATAGGGAAGTGCATTCATTACCATCTCAAAAAATTTTTTGATATGCATGGTAGTAGCGGTGAGCCTACGGATTTATATAGCCATATTATGCACGAAGTAGAAAAAGCATTAATTATTGAGACCATGAAATATTCAGGCGGAGTAAAAGCAAAGGCTACAAAAGTTCTTGGTATTAACCGTAATACCCTTAGCAAAAAGATGAAAAACCTAGAAATAAAGGAGTGAAATAGCCATTGAGAATACGTTTAGTTGTATCTTATCCTCCAGGATCTTCCGTATATGAAATTTAGTCTTTCCAGTATATCCACTAATTCAATTATAACTTTTTTGCGTCAGCGTAAAGCAAGTACATGGATTATGTGTATTTTGACCTGCGCAATCTGTATTACTCTTGGAATTACCTATAATGCTATTGTAGATGGACGAGGCAATTTTGGTCCCAATCCGAATCAGGTTATGGTGTGGATATTAGTCGATCTCATAATACTATTGGCGCTAGCAGTTCTATTTGCACAAAAAGCTTTTGGGCGTTGGTTTAGCGGGAAAGTTGGCGGATCTAGATTGCAAAATCGTATGATCTTAATGTTTGCTCTTGTGGCAGCTATCCCCACGATAGTTATTTCTATCTCCTCTGTTTATTTTTTTAATTTTGGTATTCAGTCTTGGTTTGATCAAAAAATTCAAGCAGTGTTAGATCAGTCAGTACATGTCGCAGAATCTTATGTTGCAGAGCATAAGCTGCACCTTAAAGATACGGCGTTATCTATAGCAGATGATCTTGGGAATATGTACTACGATATGATACATAACCCAACTCTCTTCAATAAATTTTTGGACGGTCAATCTGAAATGCGAGCTCTTCATGAGGTAGTAGTGTTTCAAAGTGATATAAACCACGTACTCGCCAAGTCTGCATTTAGTTTTGCTCTTTCTTTCCCAGCTATCTCAGTGCATTTGATTGAGAAAGCTAACAATGGAGAGGTCGTAGAAATAAGTGCTGATCCAACAAAAATTCGCATGCTTATCAAATTGCATGAGTACAATAATTCATATCTTTTGGTGGGAAGACTTGTAGATAAAAATATTATTGATCATATAAATAAGACGCAGGGCGCTGCTCAGGAATATATGAAGCTCAAAAAATTAGTCACTAATATGCAGATAGAATTTTCAATTATTTTTATCTTAATTACATTAATTTTGCTGGTACTTGCTACCATATGCGGCGTTATTTTCTCATCTTATATCGTTGTGCCAATAAAGCGATTGGTCTTTGCAACAGAAGAAGTAAAGGCTGGTAATTTATCTGCTCAGGTACCCGAGGGGCCAGAGGACGATGAACTTGCAATTCTTTCCAGTGCATTTAATCGCATGGTTAAGCAAATAGATCACCAGCAAAAGGATTTGATGATAGCGCAAAGAGCTTTAGCTTGGTCTGATGTTGCAAGAAGAGTGGCGCATGAAATTAAAAATCCTTTGACGCCCATTCAGCTTGCCACTGAGAGAATAATCAAAAAATTTGGTAGCGAAGTGAAAGATAAAGAAGAATTTGCAAGATATACAGATACTATTTTGAGAAATAGTATAGATATAGGCAAAATTGTAGCGGAATTCGTAAATTTTGCCAAAATGCCAGCGCCCACTTTTGTGAAGACGGAGCTAATAGGATTGGTTCGGGGAGCTGTAGATTCTAGTCGCATTTTACATGAAGATATTACTTATAATTTTATAACATCACTGTCTAATCTTGAGATACTTTGTGATATAACGCAGATACATCAAGTGATGATAAATTTACTCAAGAATGCAGCAGAGTCTATAGAGCTGTCTCAGAACAAGATTATTACAGTCGAGATTAAAAAAAATGCTAATCTTCTGATAATTGTAGTCAGCGACAATGGAAAGGGCTTTCCTGTAGAGCTTATGGACAAAATTACGCAACCATATATTACAACGCGCTCAAAGGGCACCGGCCTTGGTCTTTCTATAGTTAAGAAAATAGTAGAGGATCATATGGGCAAGATGGAGATTTCAAATACTCCTGGCGCCAATGTAACCCTTACATTTAATTTGGAAGAATTAGCTCAAAAGGCGAAATAGAGCTTAGTATCACACATAAAATTTTATAATTTATGCCAAATAATTTGCTTTCAAAATTACCTACAATACGCGGTGAATATAGAGAAAATTTTTCCTTAGCCCCGATAACTTGGTTTAAAGTCGGAGGCAATGCTGAGGTTTTTTTTAAGCCATTAGATCTAGAGGATTTAATATTTTTTTTATCGAATACCCCAAAGGATATACCAATTACCATTTTAGGCGCTTGTTCTAATGTTCTTATCCGTGATGGCGGTATCCCAGGAGTCGTAATTAAGCTCGGCAGAGCTTTTGCTGGAATTGAGTTAATTCAAGGCAATCATATCCGCTGTGGCTCAGCTGTGCTTAATTACAATACAGCCCAATTCTGTCATCAAAATTCTATTGCTGGATTTGAATTTTTAGTAGGCATTCCTGGCACTGCTGGCGGGGGTATTGCTATGAACGCTGGGGCCTATTCTCGGGAATTTAAGGATATCGTGCTATGCGTAGAGGCAGTAGATAGAGATGGAGCGCTCCATCAAATTAGCAATGAAGGTATAGGGTTTCGTTATCGAAAGAATAGTCTACCGGAAGGTCTTATATATACTTCCGTTACATTGAAATATACCATGGGGGAGGCGGGTGCTATCAAATCAAGAATGGATGAAATAGTAGAGGCAAGACTTCGAACTCAACCTGTAAAAGAAAAAACATGTGGCAGTACCTTTGCGAATCTGCCGGGTCAGCATGTTTGGAAACTTATTGATGAAGTTGGAATGCGGGGCGCTAAGGTCGGAGGCGCGGAGATTTCAAAGCTGCATTGTAATTTCATGATAAACACGGGAGATGCTACCGCGGCAGACCTTGAAACCCTGGGCAATTTGGCGAGAGAAAGGGTGAAGTCCCAAAAAGGCCTAGATCTTGAATGGGAAATTAAACGACTTGGTATATCAAAGTAATACCATGTCATTTCTAATTAGATCATTTAAAAATGGAACTTGGTATAATAAGGAGAATCATGACATTTGTTATAACTGATGCTTGCGTAAAATGTAAATTTACTGACTGTGTGGATGTTTGTCCGGTAGATTGTTTCCATGAAGGCGAGATGATGCTCGTCATTAATCCAGATATCTGCATAGACTGCGGTGTGTGCGAGGCGGAATGCCCAGTAGATGCGATAAAACCCGAAAGTGCAGATCTGCTAGTTTGGGTAGAGAGAGGAAGAGAGCTCAGCCGCAAATGGCCTGTGATTACTTCGAGTAAAAAACCTCTAACGGATGCTGACATGCACAGGGATGAAGAGGAGAAGTTCGAGAAGTATATAATACCAAATTCCATTTTTAAATGATCTAATCGATTTTTTAACTCGGCTTTGCGCACCTATTATTTATAGGCATGCGCGTCCTTCATAAAAAAATCAATTATCTAATTTAAAAATGGAATTTGGTATAAGTGATAGCAATAAGTAGCGCAGCGATGCGGGAAAAATTATCGTATATACTCTTTGGACAGCCTCGTATAATGCCTCGCCGATTCTCGGATCATTTTTATTTCATCATCAGTTAAATCACGCGTATATTTAGCAGGCAAGCCAGACCAGAGCTGCCCAGATTTTACTACTTTACCAGGAGTGACTATAGCTCCTGCTGCAACAAATCCAAATGACTCCACTTTTGCCCCGTCCAAGACAATTGCTCCCATGCCCACAAACCCGTGGTCCTCTATACTACAAGCATGAATTACCGCTCTATGACCTATAGTGACATTGCTACCGATAATGGTTGGTCCATCGAATCTTGATGTATGAATGACTGTTCCATCTTGGATATTAGTGTTAGCCCCTATAGAAATAGGAGCTACATCCCCCCGAAGGACGCTACCAAACCATATACTAGAATCAGCACCTATAGTGACATCCCCTATAATATCAACGCTCTCGCTGATATAGGCAGTAGGATCAATGACTGGCTCAAGGTCTTTAAATTTTATAATTCTCATTTATCATATCTATCTTGTAAATACTTAATAAAATATTCTGGATTCAACTTCTCACCAGTGGCATTTTCAAGCAATTGATCCGATGAAGCAAACAAGCTGCCTTGAGAATGGATATTATCACGAAGCCAATTGTATATATTAGAAACATTTCCATTTACGACATCGTCATCAATATTTGGTGTAATTTGTCTGATTTTATGCATGATTTGTGCGGCCGTCATTGTTCCTAAAGTGTAGCTTGGAAAATAGCCCAAACTACCCCACGCCCAATGAATATCTTGCAAGCATCCTTCTGCATCATTTGTTGGAGTAATGCCAAATTTTTCTGTAAATTCTTTATTCCAAACTTCTGGAATATCGGAAGGCTCTATATCACCTCTAAGCAGTTGCTTTTCTAATTTATATCGCAATATGACGTGAAGAGGATATGTTACTTCGTCTGCTTCCACCCTAATGAACGAAGGGGCGATATGAGTCAGGTGCTTATATATATTGCTGACGGAAAATACTTCGGGACTTAGATTAAAAAGCTGTACAATTTTAGGCTGCAAGAAGCTGATAAAAGCTTTCGACAGTCCTATTTGATTTTCAGCGAGTAAAGACTGGCTTTCGTGCATAGACATTCCAAGCGCTGCGCTTACTGGCTGCGTGATCCAGTCTTTGGGTCTATTTTGTTCATACAAGGCATGTCCCGTCTCGTGCATCACCCCATATAGGCCAGTGAATAGATTATTCGGGTTATATCTTGTTGTAATCCTTACATCTTCAGAATACCCTCCACAAAATGGATGCATACTGATATCGAGCCTGCCAGAATTAAAGTCGAAATTAAATGTTTTCATAATTTCGCGGCCCAGAACTTCCTGAGTAGCTACATTAAAATCCCCATCAAGATCCGGATTATCACCTTGTTTACTTCTAACTTTTTCTATGAAGTTTGGTAAAAATTCTTCTAACTTAGCAAAGGCACTGTCAATTTCGGATAGCCTGCGACCGGGATCATATATATCGACAAGAGCTTCATAAGGATCCTTAATATCCATATATTCACTTCTATGAGACGCTATCTCTTGAGTAAGTTTAATTACCTCAGAAAACAATGGCAGAAACACCTGAAAGTCTTTTTTACTACGGGCTTCTCTCCATGCCATCTCCGATCTATTGCAGGTCAAAATAAATTTTTGCTGCAATTCGGCTGGGATAGATGCATAATCGTTAAAACTTCTTTGCATTGACTTTAAATTAGCTATCTGCCATGGGTTTAAAGTATTGGGCTCGTTAAATGCTTCCTTTATATTGTCTTCGACTTCGGGGGTAAAAATAATACCGCGTATATGCTCGCTTAAATACACCATTTGCTCGCCCCTAGACTCAGAGGAGCCTTTGGGCATCATGGTAGCTGTGTCCCACGAAAGAACAGAAGATATTTGATTTACAGTATTTACCTTGGCGAAAATTTTTTCAAGGTTATGGTAATTTTTGCTCATGGGTTCCTAATACAGAGATGTTTCTTTAGAATGGATAAAATTAGCCACATTGTCCAGGATAATCGAAAGTCTTTTAGCCTCAAGATTGCTAAAAATTATACATTGGTTTAGGATCTGCTTACATGCAAAAAAGAGATAGAATATCATGGGAAGTAAAAACGAGATCATCGTAATCAAGAGGATTAAAAAGGTGCAGGGTGGGCATCACGGGGGGATGTGGAAGATAGCATATGCAGACTTTGTTACGGCAATGATGGTATTTTTTCTTTTGATGTGGCTCATAACTGCGACACCAAAACAAAATCTTCAAGGCGTTGCTAAATATTTTACACCTACCTCAAGCAAAGGCCAAGACAAAGGCTTGGGTTTTGACGGTGGTTTAGACCCTAATGTTTTAGACGGTGTATACGCTCCGCATAGCTCTTCGAGTTCATTAGTATACGGAGCCCCGATTAGTGGACCTAAAACTATTGAAGAAAACACCAATCCAGAAACATCCATTGCTGATAAACGCACTTTTTCCAGCGTAATAAATAGTATACAGCAACAAATTTCTTCTGAGATTAAAGAGCATATTGCAATGGATATAACGCCGGAAGGGCTTCGCATCCAGATTATGGATAGTGATAATAGACCAATGTTTGCGCCTGGAACGGATGAAATTCAGCCATATATGGCCAAAATTCTCACGATCGTTGGGTCTCTTATAAAAAATCAACCAAATTATATCTCTATCAGTGGACATACAGCATCTTTTAAAGACCCCGCTCTTGCGGGAGATGTGAATTACTGGCGTTTATCGGTACTTAGATCGGATAAAGTAAGGCTTTACTTGAAGAGTATAATTAAAAATGACCAAGTGATGAAACTACTTGGCATGGCTGATAAAGAGCCTTTTGACAATGCCGATCCTTATGGCCCTAAAAATATTAGAATCGCTATTACCTTGCTAAATAACTCTCAAGTTGATAAAACAAAGCAGTCGGTACCTAATAAGATTTTTGACGATAATAAAAAATGAGAATAAATGAGTGAATTTATAGTATCTGGAGTCGTCAGCCCGATGAGGCTTGACAGATATTTGCGTATTATTGACTCTACAATGACGCAAGGTTTTATCGAAAAGGCTCTAAGGGCTGGTGATATTAGAATCGGAAGTAGCAAAGCTAAGGCAAATGATCGTGTAAATGATGGGGATGTCATTCTCATAAAAGATCGTATTCATGTTGCAGCAGCTTCGGTGGAGGTTAAAGAATTTAGCGCGGCATCCATAGCTCTTGCATCTAAGCTTTTAAAGCCTTACCTTCTTTATGATGATAAAGATTTTATGGCAATCAACAAACCTGCAGGGCTTCCTACTCAAGGGGGCAGTAACATCAGTTTATCCATCGACCATGCTTTGCAATATTTAAATGCTAATGGTCATGATCTGCGCCTTGTTCATAGGTTGGATAAGGAAACGACGGGGGTGCTGCTTATTGCAAAAAATAGGCATGCCGCCACCTTGCTAGGAGAGGGGTTTAAAAATCACGTCATGGCCAAAAAATATATTGCTGTTTTGTATGGAAGTATAGATTCACCAAGTGGTGTAGTTGAGTCATACCTGGCTAAGCGTCATAATATGGTATACGAGGTGGACGCAAGCGCTGAAGACGGCAAGCTTGCGATAACAGAATATTCGGTCCTTAAGGCAAATGATAAAGTGACCTTAGTAGAATTCACTCCAAAGACAGGCAGAATGCATCAAATTAGCTGCCATGCAGCTTATTCTCTTAAGGCTCCGATTCTTGGAGACGAGAAATATGGGGGGAAGTATGCCGAATCTTTATATCTCCACGCAGCAGAAATCACTATACCCAAAGAGATACTAGGCAGGGAGCATGTTATTTCAGCGGATTTGCCTGCGAAATACGAAAAATCAGTGCGATAAAAGCTGGAGGCTAAGGGTGATGCGCTAAGATCATCTAAGGACTTTAGATCTTAATTGATATTGCACGCAAGAGGCTTATAGTTTATTTTAATAGCTCGAATTAGGCTCTGCAGAGGATTTTATGTTACAGGATATCACAAAGCTTGCTTTAGAAGCCGTTATAAAGGCGCAAGATTTATCCTCTTTGGAGGATGTAAGGATTCATTATCTCGGTAAAAGCGGTATTATTTCGCTTGAGATGCGTAAAATGGGAGCGCTTGACGAAGAAGGTAAAAAAGCTTTCGGCCGGGATATAAATGAAGCGAAGACTGCAGTCACAGATGCTATTGATGCAAAATACAAAGAGCTTAAGACAAAGTTTATAGAGCAAAAACTAAAATCTGAAAAAATAGACTTATCTCTTCCAAGTAGGCAAATTCCAAGAGGTTCTATACATCCTATTACTCAAGCCACACAGGAGCTACTTGAGATTTTTACAAGACTAGGGTTTGAGATTAAAGAGGGTCCTAGTATAGAGGATGACTGGCATAATTTTACTGCCCTGAATATTCCAGAGCATCACCCAGCAAGACAAATGCATGA
>JAZKAD010000009.1:8905-9465 GCA_040389305.1 Pseudomonadota bacterium
ATGCATGATACATTTTATTTAAATGATCAGAAGCT
The DNA here is from genome assembly GCA_040389305.1 of Pseudomonadota bacterium. Taxonomy (GTDB): domain Bacteria; phylum Pseudomonadota; class Alphaproteobacteria; order Rickettsiales; family Rickettsiaceae; genus JAZKAD01. Next base: position 8,941 of record JAZKAD010000009.1, read on the forward strand.
TTTGCGCACGCATACATCGCCTGTACAAATACGAGCAATGATGTCGGGAGAGCCACCTTTTCGGTTTGTAGCGCCGGGCAGAACATACCGCTGCGACTCAGACATGACTCATACTCCTATGTTCCATCAAATAGAAGTCCTTATGATTGATAAGGATGTGCATATGGGGCATTTAAAGCACCTCATTTCTGAATTTATTACTCAATTTTTTGAACAAGACGGAATAGAAGTCAGATTTCGTCCAAGCTTTTTCCCATTCACAGAACCTAGCGCAGAGGTAGATATTCGCATGAAAGGTAGCTCTAAATGGCTAGAGGTATTAGGATGTGGAATGGTACATCCTAAAGTCTTGAATAATGCAAATGTCCCGGCGGGATATCAAGGTTTCGCACTCGGCATGGGAGTCGAAAGATTCGCTATGCTAAAATATGGAATTGCGGATTTAAGGCAGATGTATGAAGGGGATAAGCGCTGGCTTGATCATTATAACTTTTCAGCATTCGATATTCCAAATTTTGCTGGAGG
>JAZKAD010000010.1:0-1683 GCA_040389305.1 Pseudomonadota bacterium
ATCAGGATAAAAACAATATACTATACGATCTAAGAACCTCCTTCTATCGCTGCCAGATCCCAGAAAGATTCCGTCCATTTGCGGTGTTAGCCATATTATTTTCAAGAGTTTAGCTAGCTCTGAGTTTGGAATTTTTGAACCATTGAATTCAACGAGTCTCTTGTTTGCTTCACTAGAATATGAGGTGGATATTTGTGCTGGACCCAGATTACTTTCAGTTTTTACTCTTATTTGCCAATCGATCGCGCTAAATTCATGAGCGAGTTCTTGAAGTTTTGCGCCTCTAAGTCCACGACCCGGACTTAGCATCGATATAGATTCTAATATATTTGTTTTGCCAGTGCCATTATCACCAATAATCAGCACTACAGGGGAGGTAATTGATAGATCGAAAGCTTTAAAGTTACGGTACTGATAGAGCGATAGCTCATTTATTACATTTTGCATGATTGTTGTCTCAATTTCAGGCTGAATATACCACATCATCCAAAATTACTAAAGTCTGCAGAATTATTTTTTGCCTGGTAGTTGCAAATATGATGCTCATTGATCAGTTAGTTGAAAAAGGATGAGTGAAATGCCATTATAAAGTTGCTTTCGTTATAGTAGTTCAGCTAGTATCACAGCTAGTAATAGTTGCATGGAGGAATCATGGCATCAACAGGTAGTTTAGGAAGTGATCCATTATTCGTTGGGTTGACAAGACCCACATTGATTTTTGGGGTGAGCATAATGTACGAAATGCTCAATATGATGATTTGTGTCGTTGCTTTTATTAATACATCAGACATAAGAATTATAGGGCTAGCGCTTATTGTGCATATAGTAGGCTATATAGCCTGCTTTAAGGAGCCTAGGTTTATGGAGCTTACCATAAATAAGCTAGATAAGTGCAATAAATGTCCGAATAAGTCCTACTACGGAGCCAATTCTTATAGCGTTTAGGTGAGACCGATGTTAAAGCTTTCAAAAACCAGAGTCACAAAGCAACAATACGCTTCTAGGGAGGTGCATGCTTCGGTATTTTTTCCTTACAAATGCTATTGGGATAGTAACACGTTGTTGACGAAGAAGAATGAACTGATGCAGGTTATCAAAGTCAGTGGTTTTTCTTTTGAAACAGCGGATGACGAGGATTTAGACGCACGCAAAAATATGCGTAATTTGCTTTTTAAGAATATGGCATCGGGCAATATCACGCTTTATTTTCACACCATTAGACGTCGCAAGTCATTGATTACAGAAAAGGATGCTTACGTACTAGATCCTACAGTCAAAATACCAAGTGATTTTGTTAGTTATCTGACAACCGAATGGAAACGTAAATACTCTACATTTAAATCTTTTTCTAATGAGCTTTATGTCAGTATTTTATATCGTCCTGACAAATCTGGGGCAGCGATTCTGGAATACTGGTACAAAAAACTCATGCAAGGGTCTAATAAAAAGGCGTGGGAAAATGATATGAAAGATATGCGTGAGAGTATTGATGAGATGACTACAAGAGTACTTAATACCTTCAGGGATTACGATCCTAGTCTTCTTGGTACAAAGGACACAGAATATGGACCTCAGTGCGAGATAATGGAATTTTTGGGTACAATAGCAAATTGTGGGCAGTCTACGCCTATGCGAGTTCCGATGATGGCTATAGATAAGTATCTTCCAACGCACAGAATGTTT
>JAZKAD010000011.1:0-2854 GCA_040389305.1 Pseudomonadota bacterium
TTAGCTTAGTTACCACTAGCACGAACCCAGACCCCGTCATTATCAAAGGCAACAAACTTCTTAAAAACACATATAACCTTGGCATAAGCACTTCTTTCAGCAAATGCTCCTATATCGAGCTTGGTCTTGGCTACGACTACAGCTTCAGACCAGGCTTCAAGAATCACTCCGGATACGGATCCCTGTCCTGGAAGTTTTAGGGGGGGGTTGAGAGATCTTGATGACACCTTTGCAACGCGCAATATCCCTAGTCCCAACAAATTGTTGTTTTATATAGCAATAGAAAAAGTTATCTAGTACTATTTCTCCATCTAATTACCCATTCAATCATAGTAATACCAGTTATGCTCAGCAAAATTCGTAAAATTCTCACTAAAAATTTAGCTCAATACCAAAACTTCTCTCTAAATAAAGGTCATGTACTGGTCTTTCTAGGGCAGACTGGAACTTATGTAGGAGTATATAAAAATCAACATTGTATTGACTCGCTCTACATTAAGGGCGAAGAGTATAACATTAAAGAATATTCTGAATTTTTTAGCAAATATAAAAAATGCCATGTATCTCTTATCTTAGATACCGCAGATGTAGCTATGCAAAAAGCTGATATCCCTACTACTCAAGGCATACTTAAAGACGACCCTGTTAGTAAGTTCACACGCCAAAACTTTGGCTTAGATGCTTTAGTTTCATATAATGTATATGATATCACAATGGATGGTACAGAAACTTGGCACACCCTCTTTGCCTCCGTTAACCCATCTCCTTTTCGTACAGAAATTATAGAGTATTTAGTTAGTAACTTCGTATATTTTAATGGCGTATATTTCTTTAATCTTAATATTCCAAATCTTAATTCTAGTCTGCTTCACATTGCGGGCATGGAAGACAAAAGTGAATTTAAGATTTTTGCAACCATAACAGAGGCCAGCGGAATTAGAGTTGTGGCTACGCATGAGAAAAATATTTTGCATAGTCGTAGAGTTGAAATCCCTCTAGACAAAACACAAAATTATATCCAAGGAATAGTTGAGCAAGAGATAACGGATTGCTTAATCGCTGGTAGGCAAGCTATACAGGACAGCAAAGCAAAACCCACACTCATACTTCTTGCTAGTAAAGAAATGCAAGATCTTATGCAAAATGGTAAGTTTGATGCAGAAGAAGTAATTATAGTTCCTACGACATCATTTAAACTCAACTCAGATCAAGAACTTGCTGATAAAGTTATACTTTCTGCATTAAATAAAAAATTGGTTTTGCCAGCTAGCAACAATGCATTTCAAGTATATTTTAAGCTCTTAAAATCCAATTCTTTCATTTTAAAACCTATATCTCTAATCCTAGTTTTATTTATAGCCCTCGTTGGAGCTAATATACTCAAGACAAAAAAACTACTTTGGGATACAAATCGTATAGCTAATGAATCATATCAAGCTTCAGAAGAATATCGGGTCATTAAAGAAAAATACCCTAACGTTAAAGACCTAGATCAGATTATTGACTTTCACGCGGCAACAATAGAGCTAAAATCTGCACAAATACTACCATTTGAAGCCTTAGATAAAATTTTGGATTCTTTGCCAAGTAGTTTTAATATAAGTAAAATATATTGGGGTTTAGATGCAGACAAACATGCATCTAGATATTCATTATTTAAAAACCAAGATCCATCATTAAACGACCAAAATAATGACAATACTAAGCACAAAGAAACTGGGGTGCGTATTGAAATTACTGCAAAATATACCACCAATGCACTATCCGAAGATATAGCTATAACAAAATTAAATGAAGATATGGCGATTTTACAAAAATCTATGTCTCTTTATGACATTACCTATCTGCATGATAAAAATAATACCTTCCATCGAGGAACGCAGGTTATTATACCCGTGGAATTTATAATTACAGGACCTAAGCAATAAACGGTGTTTATAAAAAAAACAAGAGAGATATATGCTACAAAGCCATATTATACATTTAAAAAATATAGTAATTTTTAAGATTATTTTTTTCCTATTAGCGGTAGTGCTGCTAGCGTGGCAACTGCCACTCTCTTACGATCATCTAAGTGGGGCTCAAACTACGCAAGAAGCTGCGCGAGAAGAATTGCTGAATGTTAAGCAAAAAATTCAATATATGAGCGATTACAAAAATATCATTGACTCTACTTATCAAGCCTATACAGCAAAGCTTCAGCATCCAACCTCTTCTTGTCTTATAACAGAGCGGTTGACGGCGCAATATAACAACTTAGCAGAGACATTTAGACTAAAATCCGATCCTATTTTAACCTCCTCACCTACCCCTTTAATTACGCCATACCAAAATAGTCACGCCCTTGAAATATTCGGCATAGTATACGACTTATCGTTCCAAGCTCAGGGCTTTAAGCACGCGCTCAGCTTCATCAAGGAAGCATATCAATTACTACCTAGTTATGGGATGATTTACGCTTTAAAAATTTCCGAAACTGAAGTTATTACTCCAGACTCCATAGCTAAACTCAGTATTGGGCAGGTGCCTTATTTAATAGAAGGAAAAGTAGGGCTTCAAGTACGAGAAGTGAGAGCGGTAAGAAATTAGCACAACAGCGCATCATATTATCTCGCGGAAGATCTGCATCTAAACCTTCCTTTGCCGAGCGGCTCTCCCCCTAAGATATCAAGAGGAGAGCTTTGGTTTTTGTATTTCGATTGGGATGCATAAGGAGCGCTGATGATATTATTACGTTCACGACAGGGTGTTATAAATTTCATCAGAAAATTCATAATTACCAAAAACATTTTGCACATCGTCACTATCTTCGAGCATATCGATCATCTTCAAAATCTTTTCTGCTTTTGACTTG
>JAZKAD010000011.1:2864-4911 GCA_040389305.1 Pseudomonadota bacterium
CTATATGGGCCTCCTCGGGACTTCCATATTTAGCGCTTAACTTTTCAAGCACCTCGGAAAAGTCTTCTAAAGCCGTATAAATTATATGATATGATTCGTCGGACTCTATGTCGCTTGCACCATACTCGATCCCCACTTCCAAGATATCGTCATTGGAGGCAATATTTGCTGGATATCTTATAATCCCTAAATGATCAAACATGAAGCTTACGCTGCCTGTCTCCCCAAGATTACCACCAAATTTTGTAAATCCAGCGCGCACCTCAGACGCTGTACGGTTGCGGTTGTCAGTGAGAGTTTCCACGATAATTGCTATACCGCCCGTTGCAAAGCCTTCGTAACGTATTTCCGCATAATTATCTTTTTGAGCTGGGTCAGTAGCTTGACTTATAGCCTTATCAATACGATCTTTCGGTAAATTTTGCGCTCTTGCTGCAGTTATAGCCCCTCTGAGCTTAGGATTGATAGCAGGATCCCCTCCCCCTTGCGCTGCTATAATAATCTCGCGCACTAGTTTGGTAAAAACCTTAGCGCGTTTTTTATCTTGCGCCCCTTTGCGGTGCTGAATATTTTTAAATTTTGAATGTCCGGCCATTCTATACTCCTTTTAATTTTAATATAATTTTAGATAAAAAATATCCTAGCCACGTTGCGACAATGCATAAAATGACGGATAATATAACATTCACTCCCGCTTTTACTATTTCTGCATTTTCAATCAGCTGTAAAGTCTCTAGGCTGAATGAAGAGAAAGTGGTAAACCCTCCGCATACTCCTATCATCATAAAATGCTTAATATTACGTTCTTGAATAGGTTCAACACCTCCCCCAAGAAAACCAGCACAGAGCCCTATTATAAAAGACCCGCAAATATTTACAATTAAAGTCCCAAAGGGAAAACTGCTTCCTAAATAATGCAATGCCGTTATACTTGTAGCATATCTAAGCGTGCCTCCAATGGCGCTGCCTATTGCAACATATATATAGCTCATCATTATTTTCCCGCGCTAGGCGCTGAGGATGATGGAGACGACCCAGCAGTTGCATTGGATCCTCCAGGCGATGTTAAAATCGCATCGGTCATATCCGCAGATTCATAATATCCATTTATAATTACGCTGTCTGTCATATTTGCTTTGCGAAGATCAGCCCCAAAAAAACTAGCATTTGTCATATGCACGGCCTTCATAGAGACGCCCACCATGTTTGCGCCTTTAAAATCTATATTAGCCCCTTTTGCACCGTCCAAAGTAACATTAGGCATTTTTGCGTATGAAAAAACTGCACCATCTAAAACTGCCTCATTCAAACTCACTCCGTCTAAATTACTTTTTATAAAAATAGCTTTGGTGAGATTCGCTTTCGTAAATATAGAGCCTTGGAAATCGGCATTCTCTGCATTTGCGCCTGAGAAATTTGCCGCTTCAAAGTTAGTATCCTGCATGATAGCCTTCGTGAGAATAGCGCTCTGGAGATTTGCTTTTTCAAAATTACATCTCGAAATTTCTGCGCCCCGAAGGTCTGCACCCGATAAATCTACTTCCGACATATCAGCATTTACCATCTTAATCCCCTTCAAATCCTTACCAAATTTGCCCATTACATCGATGGTTTTCTTAGAGGCTCTAGCTATAGATACATAGGAAGATATCTCGTTTCCTTTTTTTTCAGCGGGGCTTGACAGATCTTTATCGCCGCATGATGCGAGAGCCAAGAGAAGAATAGTAAAAGTTATTATTTTGATCATTTTCTACCTAGCCCTAAATAACGCATTATAGTAACAAGTACTAACATTTTGACTAAACCAGAAGGTATGTATACTAAAAATCCATTATAAATAGCAGACTCAGCTCCGACAAAATTACTGAGCCATAATACGCCTGGTATATAGACAAGCGCTTGACCCAATAAACAATTTAGAAAAATACTTAATGTACTAAGTCCGTAAGTCTTAGAAAAATATGGCATTAATATACTGCAAAGCCAAAGCCCCGCAATATAGCCCCCAGTTGGGCCCATCATATATGGAAGGCCAGATTGAAAATTC
>JAZKAD010000011.1:4921-10075 GCA_040389305.1 Pseudomonadota bacterium
CCAAAAGATAACCAAGGACCGTAGATCTAGCAAGAATTGGAGTGTATGTAAGGCATATAGCCATTACAGTTACAGTATGCAGCGTAATCGCCACTGGTTTTAGAGGAATGCTTATCTCAGCCGACGCCCATATTGCTAATATTCCAAGAATAACTTGCGCTATGTTTATAGCAGATGTACGTATGGATATAATTTGCTGCATAAAGCCCTCTATATTTGATGTATCGCTAAAATATATGATGGATGGCTAGTTGTCTAGAAGTTCTGAGATAACGAAGGCTCGTTGCACGATAAGACAAGAATACTCGAGTCCTGCAATCCGAAAAAACACTACCCTATATCAGGATTACTTAATCTTATTCCCAAAAGAAAAAGATTGAGCTACTTCGCTAAAATTAAGCCATAGCTAGTATTTCTTCCTCTTCGTATGCTTCTTCATCACCACCTAGCCTTCCTGCTGCATGGATATTAAGCAACTTCAGTTTGCGATGCAAAGCCGACCTTTCCATGCCTACAAATGAAGAGGTCTTGGAAATGTTGTTGTTAAATCTCCCCATTTGCGCAGTCAAGTATTGCCTCTCAAATACTTCTCTTGCCTCCCGAAGCGGCATAGACATCATATCAATATTGCTTTCTGGCTTAGAAATTACCATCCCATTACTAAGTATCTCTGCAGGTAACATCTCGGCGCGTAAAGGCGAAGTATCATTGTATGTCACGGGATTCATTATTAAAGTCCATTCAATAATATTCCTGAGTTGCCTGATATTACCAGGCCAATTGTATGACTGAAGCGCTGTAATCGCTTCGTTAGAAAATTCTCTTTCTTTAAGACCTGAAAATTTTGCAAGCTGTTTGACAAAATATTTAGACAAAAGAGCGATATCTTCATTACGCTCTGTAAGATTTGGCACTTTGATTGGTACAACATTCAGACGATAAAAAAGATCCTGCCTAAATTTGCCGCTATTAACTTCATTTTGAAGATTACGTGTAGTGCTAGTAATAAAACGAATATCAAGCTTAATTAGCTTTCCTGAGCCTGATTTTTCTAATACTTGATCTTGCAAGAACTTGAGAAGCTTCGTTTGTGTAACAATAGGAAGATCTCCAACCTCATCTATATATAATGTGCCGTTATTAGCAGCCTCTAGAACGCTATGACGTTTTACGTAAGCTCCATTTGCATCTTGTTTATCAGGCTCCCCGAACATCTCTTGTTGGATTTTTTCAAGAGTCATGCCAGTTGGACTGAATACTATAAAGGGTCCACCAGATCTTTTGGATTTTTTATGAATTAACCTTGCGGCAAGTTCTTTCCCTGATCCAGCTTGCCCACAGAGCATTATCCTGCCGGAAGTTGGGGCTGACTTATCAATGTCGGTCTTTAAGCGCCCAAGGGCAGCGGAAGTCCCTATAAGCTCAGTTTTATCAACTACTTTAGACTTTAAATCGATATTTTCTCTTTTGAGCTTAGCGGCTTCACAAGCGCGCTTCAGCACTATCATTAATTTATCATGGGTAAATGGCTTTTCAATATAATCATAGGCCCCCATTTTGATAGCGCTAACGGCTGTTTCAATAGTGCCATGACCACTTATTACGATCACTGGCATTAAAGGATAACGTTTTTTTATAATCTCAAGTATTCCAAGCCCATCTAAATCGCTACCTTGCAACCAAATATCCAGAATCACTGCGCTTGGCACTTTGTCAGCTATAATTTCAAAAGCCTGGGCACTATTAGCAGCAACTCTTGTTATAAAGCCTTCATCTTTGAGATTTGCAGATACAAGATCTCTGATATCCGCTTCGTCATCAACTACTAAAACGTCAAAAGCCATAGTTATTACCTTTAGTTAACTTTTTATAAAATTGAGCCATTATTTGGGGGGTTATTCCTTTCATCACCCAAAAGACTAATAATTCACTCAATCAAATACAACGGTTTTTACAGTAATATTAAAGTTTCAAGAAATCAACTACAAAATAGCATTTTTGCAACAGTTACGAAAAAGCAAATGAAATCGGCATGGAGATATCAAGGATCATAGCGCTAGTCAAGTTATGGCAGATATAATAACTGAAAAACTAAAGCTAAAACATCGATAGTCTCAAGACGTACTACTACAAAAGGAAGAACCACTCATTTAATGATGCGGAGCCTGGGTAATGCGAAAAAATTCTTGTACTAATCACCTGCCCGATATCCACCCGCTGCTAAGCAGGTAGCTGGGTAAGGGAAAATACTCTAGTATAAGAGTAAAGATTTGCTATCATGCATACTTCTACTTGCTAATTAGATGGCAGAATTTTATTATTCAAAAGATCTATCGCATATTATTAATATAATAAGGTATACAAATGGCAGAACAACTACCCGACGTAGCAGCTTCGGCTGAATCCCTACTAAATAATAAACTAACTCCTGAGCAATTAACGAAGATGGCGGGTAAGCCTGAGTATAACGATCTTACGACTAAAATATTAAATCATGAGAAATTCAGGGATTTGATAGAATGGCCAACTCGCCGGAAAGGAGGCGTTGAAGAGGTAATAACGACTGATAGTGCAGGCAGGCAATCGGGAACAGGGGAATTTGTAGATACATCATACGACGTGACTGATGCTACACCCGAAGCTCTACGAAATGAATGCGCTAAAAATGCCGTTGAGAATAATAACTCTAAGCTCTTAGACTCAGTTAAGATCGAGCCAATTGAACTCGCAAAATTGGGGCAATGGGGAAGGCTTACAGACGCAAAAAGTACGCCTAAGATATTAGAACTTGCAATGAATGATAAAAATTGCCCCGAAGATCAGACTATAAAAATGATTGGCGATTTAAACAAACTAGAATTTGAAAGAGATTTTGTAAGTCTAGCGCACTCCGCTGGCAAAAAAAATAATCCTAAAGTTATACAAGCATTGTTTGATAAGGCTAAAGAACAAGGCAAGCAGTTAACTTTTGGCGAGTTAGAGAAATTGCAGCAAAGCCAGAGCACAGAAGTTGCGACATTTGCGAAAGATTCTTCGTATAAGCTTCATCCTTCGCAGTATTTGGTAGAAGAAGTAATGAAAGGAGGAACTCCCAGCGCTCCCACAAGAGAAGGACTCGAGGGAGTAGTTGATTTATGCAAAAAATTATACAGCAAGGATGAGGCGGTGCAGGCCACTGGAATAAAAGATCTTACCAATAAGATATTAGACGAGAAATTGCACACAAACGATTCCAAGATGCGAGAGCTTATATCGACAGTATTCCCTCATGATATGACATCCAAAGAAGCAGATGCAATCACCACCCAAATATCAGAGATCAGCACAAAGCCTAGCGCTAGTCAAGTTATAGCGGATATGCTAACTGAAAAACTAAAGATAAACATCGATAGTCTCAAGAAATATACTACTAAAGGGAAAACTGCTGATTTAATAAGAAACAGTTTAACGAAACACTCTGCTCACACTACAACCACTCCTCCTCCTAAAATACATGAGAAGGGTGGTCAAAGCACAGGGCGTTAATATATGATATAATTAATCATCCCCCACTTTCAGTGCCGCAATAAATGCGGATTGCGGAATCTCTACGTTACCAACACTACGCATGCGTTTCTTGCCAGCCTTTTGCTTCTCAAGAAGTTTGCGCTTACGAGATATATCCCCCCCGTAACATTTCGCGAGAACGTCTTTGCGCATAGCCTTTACAGTTTCGCGCGCTATAATTCTGCTTCCAATTGAAGCTTGAATTGCAATCTGGAAGAGCTGCCGAGGAATAAGCTCCTGAAGGCGCTTACAAAGCTCTCTTCCGCGGGATTCAGCCCTAGATTTATGCACGATAATGGCTAATGCATCAACATTTTCACCATTCACTAAAATTGTCAGTCTTACAAGGTCGCTTTCAAGGTGACCGTCCATCTGCCAATCAAAGCTAGCATAACCCTTAGAGCAAGACTTAAGCTTGTCATAAAAATCAAACACTATCTCATTAAGCGGTAATCTATATACAAGCATAGTGCGATTACCTATATAGGTCATATCCACTTGTACGCCGCGCTTATCTGTACATAAAGACAAAACAGAGCCTAAAAATTCATCGGGTACCATAATGGTTGCGCGTATCCACGGCTCTTCCATTGATGCAATTTTTTGACTATCTGGCATCTCTACGGGGTTATGAATCTCTAAAGTTTCACCGCTATTTAGATGAATTTTATAAACCACACTAGGGGCTGTGGTTATCATATCAAGGTCAAACTCTCTCTCGAGCCTCTCTTGGATAATCTCAAGATGTAGTAACCCTAAAAATCCACATCTAAATCCAAAACCTAGAGCCGTCGAAGTCTCGGTCTCGAATTCAAAACTAGCATCGTTAAGTCGGAGTTTTGCCAAAGAATCCTTTAAGTAATCAAACTGAGACGCATCTGCTGGATATAATCCACAGAAAACTACGGGAAGATTTGGCTTAAACCCTGGGAGCGCATCTGGACATGGATTTTTTTCATCCGTGATAGTGTCCCCAACGCGGCAATCTGAAACCTGCTTAATGGAAGCCGTGAAGAAGCCTATTTCCCCGGTCTCTAAAATTCCAGAAACATGTTTTTTAGGCGTAAAGTATCCAACATTTTCAGCGGTATAAGTACCGCCCGTTACCATCATTTTAAGGCGCATACCCTTCTTCAGCGTCCCTCGCATAACGCGCACTAAAATCACCACGCCAAGATATGGGTCGTACCAGCTATCAACTAGAAGAGCTTGCAATGTTTCTTGCATTTTAGCGGGCGGCGCTGGAAGCCGTGTTACTATGGCTTCTAGAACATCCTCTATTCCTATACCGCTTTTTGCAGAGATCATAACGGCATCAGAGGCATCAATTCCTATAACTTCTTCAATTTGCTCTTTTACTCTATCTGGCTCTGCTGCTGGCAAGTCGATTTTATTAAGAACCGGGATAATCGTATGATTATTTTCTATAGCCTGGTAAACATTGGCGAGCGTCTGTGCTTCTACTCCTTGGCTCGCATCCACCACAAGAAGCGACCCTTCGCAAGCTGCAAGAGATCTACTTACCTCATAAGCAAAATCCACATGCCCCGGCGTGTCCATAAGATTAAGCTGATAGGTCTTACCATCTTTTGCCTTATACTGAAGCCT
>JAZKAD010000012.1:0-2694 GCA_040389305.1 Pseudomonadota bacterium
ATCTTAGCAGCGGCACCACACGCAGCCATATTGCTTCATGACACGTTTTACCAATCAGCAGAGTCGAACTACAATATCGGACCGTTTCAAGCCATTAACGATGTCCTAGGCAATAGCATAGGCGAATACAATATAATTCGTACCACCACAGGATTGCCAGGTATGACACTTCTCTACAAGCATGGATAAGAAGAAAATCGGTATTCTTTATATTTGTACTGGTCAGTATGCCATCTTCTGGAAAGCATTTTATGAAAGTATGGAGCAGTACTTTATTACTGATTCTGAAAAACACTATTTCGTATTTACCGATCAGCCTGAAATAGCATACGAAAAAGAACATCCAAATATCCATCGAATATTCCAGAAAAATCTTGGCTGGCCAGACAATACCCTGCTTCGTTTTGAAGTATTCCTGAATCACCAGAAGCAATTTGAGAATATGGAATACCTTTTTTTCTTTAACGCAAATTTACTAGTGAAGCAGACAATTACAGCAGATGAATTTCTTCCTACACACCAAGAGAAATTGATGGCATGCCTGCATCCTGGTTTTTATGCTAAATCACCCAACAAATTTCCTTACGAGACAAATTCTGCATCAACGGCATACATCCCGTCAGGAAAAGGCATTCATTACTTTGCAGGAGGGCTAAATGGCGGTTTTACTGCTAACTTCCTTGAAGCTATGCAGTCAATGGCTACTGCGGCCGCACAAGATAGTGCCCATGGCATCGTCGCCGCCTTTCATGATGAATCGCACTGGAATAAATATCTATTGGATAAGCCATATATAAAAATTCTATCTGCTTCATACTTATATCCTGAAGGCTTACACCTATCTGTTCCCGAAATCATTATGATTCGTGACAAGCAAAAATATGGCGGTCACTACAAGATGCGAGGAGAGAAGCTTTCTCTGAGCACGTATACCTATCTTACGATCCGAAGAACAGTGGGTCGCATAAAGCGGACGCTATTTTCCCTGCTTCACATCACAGAATAATAAGCTCTACCAGTTTTCCTTATACCATTTTGCCAAACGGTTAACAAAAATCTTTACAGGAAACTGAAGAATAAAGCCATATACAATAAATCGCACAGCGGACCGTATAACTGCAAAAAAATATCCTGGATAGGTATGGTTATATTTCCGAGCAAGAAAAAACGCCTTTCGTGCTTGATGTAGCTTATTTTTTGAACTTAATCCTCCATCACGCAATGTGAATCGAACTGCGTAAAAAGGCAGGTTAGCAAGTTTTCCGTGCATCCCAAGTTTTAGCCATAAATCATAGTCCTCCATATGAAGCACTGATACTGACTCATCGTACCCTCCGACATGCACTGCTGTCTCCTTCTTAAACATAACACTTGAATGTACGAAGCAATTTTTTCCTAATATTTTTGAACGTATGGAGAGGTCATCAGACGGCAAAAGATATCTGATTAGTTCTTTGTCATTTTCATCAACGATAACTACTCCTGTTCCAACTAATACATGGTCGGGGTGAGTGATAAAGAACTCTATCTGCTTTTGCAGCTTTTCTGTATCAGACCAAACGTCATCATCGTCAATGCGAGCAATGTATACCCCTTTTGATATGGAAAGCCCCTTATTTAAGGTCTTTTGAATACCGAGATTTCTCTCATTCTTACTGTATATAATTCTTTGATCTGATAAAAAGCCCTGAACTATATTTGCAGTATCGTCAGACGAACCATCATCAACAACAATCAATTCCCATTGCTGATAGCTTTGGGCTATAACACTAGCAATAGCCCGTGAGATATATTGTGCACCGTTATACGTTGGAAGAATAATACTTATCAAGTGTTTTGACTGAATATCCATACTTATATTTTAACCCATTCTTCAGGAAGAATACCTATAGCAGATGAATCTATACCTGCACTTTTACCCAACCATTGCTGTGGCGCTATCACTATTTTTTCTGAAGCAGTACCGAGCCATGCCCCCCACCACGACATACTACTGTTTGCAATCACAAAGTGCTTGCAGTGTGCCATTACCGTAATAGCTTCCGCCAGAGAAAGATCGTTTTCAACATACACTACAGGATAATCAAAATGAATATGTTTTTTACACCATTCAATATCATCTCTATCAAACACATATACGCAATCTATCCTTGTTTTTTCTGCGATAAGCGCAAGTGCTTTTTTGTAATACGACTCATCTAAAACTGAATGATAGTCTCTTCCGAGATAATCCCCTGCCAAATAGTCTCCTCGACGTATATGTACTGCTACAGAATTTTTTGAACATACTTCTCGTATCAATTGTTGGGCTTTTTTAGAAGGATGTACGAGTGTAAAATCTTTTCTAATTATATCCTGATATTCAAGAAAATATCCCTGATTTTGCCACCAACCTTCTAAGTATGTACCTGGTCCTAATTTTATTATTGAAGCATCAAATGTATACGGCTTTTTTTCCTTTCCTGGAGTAGGGATGAATTTACGACGAATAAAATCAAGGTATCGCATTGCCCATCCTAGGTTATATTTTCTATAGAGCAATGGAATATTTTTTTTGGCAACAATAGTTGCTTGTATATTAAAATCTCCAAGATTATAGTCCCTAAATGTTACACCAGGCATCGGAGTACGATCTAGCAAATAGGTTAGGTCCAGGCCTAGGGATACGTTATTTTTTAGTGCTAATGATCGTCC
>JAZKAD010000013.1:0-5090 GCA_040389305.1 Pseudomonadota bacterium
GTCTTGCTTTTGTGTTTTTATATTTAATTATGTTTTGAAAGACTATGTCAGGAACCTTATCTCCAATTTTTAATTCGCGTGTTTGAGCAGCACCTGTATTGCTTAAAAAAAATAGAAACACAAAAAATGAAATTATCTGATTTTGATTTCGATCTTCCCAAAGAGTTAATAGCGCAAGAGCCATCAGCTTTTCGAGATGAATCTAGATTGCTTATTGGAGGAAGTAAAAGTGGAGCTACGGGAGAATATATAGAGACTAAGTTCTTGAATATCGTGGATTTTCTGGAAGAAGGAGATCTGATTATTTTTAATGACAGCAAGGTGTTTAAGTCAAAGCTTGTTTTGTATCGAGAAGATAAAAAAATTGATTTAAATCTAAGTCATAATATATCTAGCAACACATGGTTAGGATTCGCTAGGCCCAGCAAAAAGCTTACTGAAGGAGATGAATTTGAGTTTGGAAACTATAAACTCATAATTCGTAAAAAATTTGATATGGGCGAGGTGGAGATAGAAATCACCGGTGGTGAAGTAAGTGACTTTTTAGAGATTTACGGGTCAACCCCTCTTCCACCATATATTAAAAAGGGTATTGCAGATAGCGATGACGATGAGAGGTATCAAACTATATATGCAAACACTTTGGGTTCTTGCGCAGCTCCTACGGCGGGTCTGCATTTTACGGATCATGTATTTGAAAAGTTACACAAAAAAGGGGTAGAAATAGATTTTGTTACGCTACATGTTGGCGCCGGAACATTCTTACCTGTAAAAACAGAGAATATACTTGAACATAAAATGCATTACGAAGAATACTATATTACCCCCTCTTTAGTAGAAAAAATAGCAGCCACTAAAGCTTCGGGCAAAAGAGTGATAGCAGTTGGCACTACAACCATGCGCACTCTTGAATCATTTGCCATGACAAAAGAATCATCTGGCAAAACCAATATCTTTATTACACCTGGGTTTGAATTTAAAATCGTAGATGCACTGATTACAAATTTTCACCTACCAAAATCCACACTTCTCATGCTTGTCTCAGCCTTTGCAGGATACGAAAAGATAATGGACATGTATAAATTTGCTATAGAAAATGAATTTCGCTTTTTTAGCTATGGCGACGCGATGTTTTTACAAAATATGAGCAATGATAGAACGCAAAGGAAGCACTCATAAATGTCTACCCCAATTTATTACATCAAAAATGGTAATTTAAGCTTCGCTGATAAAACAGTTTTTGAAGATATAGAATTATATTTACATAAATCTGACAAGATCTGTCTAATTGGAAGAAATGGATCTGGAAAATCCAGCCTAATGAAGGTTATTGGAGGTGATTATCATCTAGATAGCGGAGAGCTCTACAAAGATGCATCAGCTCATATCGCTTATCTGAAGCAAGATACTATAGGTAATTTAGACATAAGCGTTTATGACTTTGTTATACAAGATCTTCCAAACGAAGAGCTAAAATATAAAGTAGATATCATCTTTAATAAACTCCAAATAGATGGAAATAAGATAGTCTCTACTCTCTCGGGTGGGCAGCTGCGCAGAGCTTGTCTTGCTAAAGCTTTAGTACTAGAACCCGAAATCTTACTGCTGGATGAACCAACCAACCACTTAGACATCGCATCTATTGAATGGCTCGAAGAATATATCAAATCCTACAAGGGCAGCGTTATATGCATAAGCCATGATCGTGCGTTTCTGAGTAACGTCACTAATAAACTGTGGTGGATAGACCGAGGAGTTCTTCGAAGATCGGATAAAGGCTTTAAGTATTTCGAGGAGTGGAGAGAGCAAGTTCTGGCATACGAAGAGGCGGCTTTAAATAAGTTACAGAAGAAGCTAAACGAAGAAAATATTTGGTTAAGTCAAGGGGTTACAGCAAGGCGTAAGCGCAACCAAAAAAGACTCTCAGATCTCAGAGCGCTTCGCAGCCAGATGCAAAATCAAAAGCAGCATCATGCAAGCGGAAAGCAAAAGCTTGAACATGTTACCGAAGACGAGGTTAAGAAAACCAAATTTATTATAGAGGCTGATAATATTTCCTTTGATTATGGCAACACTAGCATTATCAAAGATTTTAGTCTTCTAGTTAAAAAGGGTGAAAAAATAGGTTTAATAGGACCAAATGGCTCTGGTAAATCTACGCTGATTAAACTTCTTTTAAAAGAACTGACTCCAACTAGTGGTAAAGTAAAGCATGGGATAAATCTAGATATTACATATTTCGACCAAAATCGCAGCGAACTAAATCCAAGTCACAGCCTTAAGACTACAATATGCCCAACT
Organism: Pseudomonadota bacterium; assembly: GCA_040389305.1. Classification (GTDB taxonomy): domain Bacteria; phylum Pseudomonadota; class Alphaproteobacteria; order Rickettsiales; family Rickettsiaceae; genus JAZKAD01. The sequence goes on from JAZKAD010000013.1 coordinate 2,302, forward strand.
GGTGGAGATCAAGTATTTCTATCGAACAATAGAACCATGCATGTCGCGAGTTATCTTAAAAACTTTATGTTTCATCCGAAGCTCCTGGATGCAAAAGTTAGCACGCTATCTGGGGGCGAGGCTAGTAGGTTGCTCCTTGCAAAAACCTTGATTAATCCGGGAAATTTACTGCTTTTGGATGAGCCTACAAACGATTTAGATCTAGATACACTCGAAATTCTGATTGAAATATTGAGCGATTACCAAGGTACCGCGCTTATTGTAAGTCATGATCGTGATTTCCTGGAGCGCCTGGTCATGCGTAGCTTAGTTTTTACTGAGCAAGGAAAAATTGCGGATATCGTAGGTGGTTATGATGACTATATAAAAAAATACCGCAAAGAAGTGGCGGCACCGCCCCGACCTAAAAGCTCTGAAAACAAAAATACAGAGAAGAGAGAACGCGAACCCGCGCCCTCTAATAAACTTACATATAGAGATAGCAGATTGCTTGTAGAAATTCCAAAGCAAATCGAAGAACTGGAGAAAGTTATAGCGCTTGCTGAAAGTGAGTTATCAAACGCCGCGCTCTATAGATCTAACCCCTTAAAATTCAATGACTTAACCGAGAAACTTAGCGCTTCGAAAAATAAGATTGATGAACTGACAATGATATGGATAGAGATAGAAGAAAAGAGATAGAACAAAAAAGATAGAAGAACTGGATTATATAACTCTCATTATAGCCTTAGCGGCGACTGAAGAGGGTTTTGTCTCGGATCCATACCCCATTGAGCGCAGAACCTCCTCTGCATCCTTGATTTGCCTCTCGCCTGCCCTTGTATCTAATATTCCCTTAAGGGCAGTATATAGTTTATCGGTCGTGCAATTGAACTGCAAAAACTCTGGTATAATCTCACTCTTCCCTATGATGTTAATTAGCGAAGCATACTTCACCTTGGCCAGCATCTTGATTATAAAATACGTCAAAGTGTTTAACTTATAAGCTACAATCATCGGTGTCTTAGAGGCTGCAATTTCTAGGGTGTTGGTACCAGATTTTGCAAGAGCAGCATTGGCCGCTGCGTAAGCTTGCAAGCGCTCATCCCCATTTGCTATGAAATATTTGAAGCTGACATCCTTTAAATATGAATGCACAATATCCTCATGCCCTACGATTGCACAGCAAACTATAAATTTGGGGTAATGTTTGGATAACTTTTCAATCGCCTCGCAGAAAATTGGCAAATGTCTTACGATCTCGCCGCGCCTGCTGCCAGGAGTAACCAAGATTAGCTTAGTATCCTTATCTATGCCATGACTTTTGCGAAACGCCTCCCCTCCTCCGAATTCTTGTTCAAAAATAGGATGTCCGATATAGGTCGAAGCGAGACCTTCTTTTTCAAAAAATGGAGGCTCAAAAGAAAGTAGAGTGAGTAAATGGTCATAAACAGTAGCAAATTTTTTAGCCCTTCCTGGCTTGTATACCCAAACACTAGGTGCAACAACATGCATCAGCTTTATTTTGGGGCAAGTGTTGCGCAGAAGCTTTGCCACTCGAAAGCAGAATCCTGGAGAATCTATTGTGATCACGATATCTGGATTTTTGAGCTTTATGTCATCTACGGTACTCTGAATCAAATTCTTGATACTCAGAATGTGCGGTATAATCTCCAAAAAACCCATGAGGCTAATGCGCTTAATATCGAACAAACTAACAATGCCTCGCTTTTGCACCCCCTCTCCTCCAATGCCGTAGAATGTTAAATTACCCGATATCTCTCGAAGCGCATCAATGATTTTGCTAGCCATCATGTCACCAGAAACTTCTCCGGCTATGATGTATATCTTCTTTGGCGCCTCAGATGATTCTATGGTTTGGATGGATGACATAAGCTGAGATCTTGATTAATAGCATTGGATTTTACTCCAGAACAATCTAATACGGAGTGAAAAATATAATCATGACTGAGTTCAACTCCGGCTTCTTGCATTTTTCCAAGAGATTGCTTTAGTCCTGGGTTATTTTCAAAAAATTTGTCCGAAGCCCAAAATATGAAGGGAATAGTTAGCTGCTCGAAGGTCATGTCGCTGCCATGACCGTATACCCCGCCCTCCCCCAAAGATTCGCCATGATCTGATGCGTATATTAAAAACGCATTTTTATCTTTCAGTTTTTCTATGACGCGAGCTAAAATAGCATCTGTATAGAGGATACTATTATCGTAGCTATTTATTAGCCCTTCGGGCGTACAATAAGTGTGGTCAGTTTTTGCTTGATATGGACAGGTAGGCTTAAACTTCTCATACTCTTCTGGATAACGCATTACATAATTCCAGTGGCTACCAGAAGTATGAAGTACCATAAACTCCTTGCCACCATCTTTTATAAAATTCTCAAAATATGGGAGCAATACTTCGTCATGAGCATTCATTGGATATAATGCAGAGCCTCCAGGAATAATAGAGATGTTCACTTCATCATACATCGTTTCCGCGTCGTGACCCTTTAAATATTTTAATATAGACTGAGTTCCTATCCAACCCGTATTAAACCCTAGCTTTGTTAAAACGGACAAAAAACTAGTTTCGTGCGTAGCGCTCTCTATCTTATCCATAGGAGATTTACTTATCATATAAGGCACAGAAAGATAAGTTAAATTAGCTATAGCCTTGGCTTTAAAAGTGAAGAGATTACTTGTTTTAGTAAGATTTGGAGTGGTGTCTCTCTGGTAATTATTAATACCGAAATGGTCGTACCTTGCTGACTCTCCTATAACAAGCACTCCGACAATGTCACCCTCTGCTTT
>JAZKAD010000013.1:5100-9564 GCA_040389305.1 Pseudomonadota bacterium
TTTAGATGTCCAATCAAATTTCTCTGAAATATCAAGCTTATGGATAACCTTGAATCTTTCAGATAGGTATAAATAAGTATTATGCAGATACTGTATTGGAAAATACGAATTGAGGATTTTATAGTGAGGAGAGTAAATATTAGATGCAAATATTATAAGACATGTAGTAGTAAGAATGCGCGCTTTAAGCTTATGCCTTGCATAGCGAAAAAGTATAATGATACAAACGATAGCGGAAAATATAACCCATATTATAGCCTTGATACTGATAACTTCATAACTCTCTAGAAATTCATTTTCCAGCATCGTATGAAGCATATGCTTAGTTGGATGAGCTCTAAAAAAATATAGAGAGTAGCTGCCAATTGCTCCGCTGACGAACAGAAAAATTGCGCCAATTGATACTAAAAGTCTGTTACAGGAGAGGCCAAAAAATATTATGAAGTTCGCGACTAGGATATAAACACTATCTTTTGCAAGCTCAAGAATTCCTGGCCAAATATCAGCTTTGTAATATTCAAACTTAAACAATATATTCGAGCTATTAAAAAGCAGATAGTAAGCTAGGGCTAGAGAAAAAGCTAATTTCACTTGCCTCATTAAACATCCTGAGAATTTTTGCGAAAAATGCAGCATATGACCTGTCTTAGCTTGTATATAACATGATACAATAGTACAGTGGACGAGGTAACACTTTAAGGATGTGTCACTTCGAAATATCACAATAACTTAAAGCTATCACGAACCTTTAAGCAATTATATTATTCATTAAGTAACATGATTACCGCAGACATACAAGTATTTTATATCGCTATAGAAAAACAAGGGCCTATTATAGGCATGGATTTCGGAACTAAGAAGCTTGGCGTAGCCATGACTAACAAAGAACTTACTTTTGCTATGCCACTGTTTGTTATGGAGCCTAACATCCCCGAGCTAAAACTTGCCATAGAGAGGCATAAACCGAGGGGCATAGTACTCGGCATGCCCATAAACATGGATGGTAGTCATGGATCTCAAACCCAAATTGTGCAAAAATTTGCAGAAAAACTTAGCGTAGCTTTTGAGCTCCCCATATTCTTACAAGATGAGAGGTTAACCTCCCGCGCTGCAAGTAATTCACTAAAAATCTTTGGCTTCAAAAGAAAAGAACGAGATAAGATCGATGATCAAGTTGCCGCTTGTATGCTTTTAGAAAGCGCAATTAGTGGCATTGGATTAGTGGATAATAACTAGTAATAACTTTGGTTTAAAATGCAAAAAATAGGCTATGTATCGGGCAATTCGCCTAAAGCCCTGAAACTCACAGAAGAACTAGTGAAGCATATATCTATGCATAATCTTGCAACTAATTCCTCATCGGTAGACTTAATATTAGTTATTGGCGGGGATGGAGAGCTGCTGCATGCACTTCACAAATATATGCATCTTAACATACCATTCTATGGGGTTAATGCCGGGAGCGTAGGGTTCTTAATGAACAATACAGAGGCAAATGATATCCCTACAAAACTTCAAACAGCCGTTCTTACAACTTTACATCCTCTAGAAATGACCACCACTGATATCCACGGCAGTAACTCTACCAAACTCGCTATTAATGAAGTATCAATTTTTAGGAGAACAAATCAATCTGCAAAGGTTAAAATTAGCGTTGATGGAGTCGAAAGGATGCCCATGCTAGTAGCAGATGGAGTGCTAGTTGCAACACCAGCCGGTAGCAGTGCATATAACTCTTCTGCCGGGGGGATGATTGTACCTCTGAATTCCGGAGTGCTTTGTCTTACCCCGATTTGCCCATTCCGGCCTAAAAGATGGCATGGAGCAATTTTGCGGCATGACAGCACTATCGCTTTCGATATTTTAGAACCAGAAAAACGCCCTGTCAGCGCTTCTGCGGATTTCCAAGAAATTCCCGATATAATTAGCGTAGTCATTCGTATTGCAGAGCAGCATCCTATTAAGTTACTCTTTGATCGAAACCACTGCTTAGAAGACCGAACAATGAAAGAGCAGTTCGATAGGTAAAAAAGTATATATATGCAAACAGAGTACAAAGTCTTATCTAAAAGGGATTTATTAGCATTTTTTGCAATGATCATCGGTATGTTCATGGCAATTTTGGATATCCAGATAGTTGCAAGTTCTTTGTCGGTTATTGGAGCGGGATTATCTGCAGGCTCAGATGAATTATCCTGGGTTCAAACATCTTATATAATAGCTGAAGTCATCATAATCCCTGCTACTGGGTTCTTGGCGAGACTCCTCTCGACACGCATATTATATTTCACTGCAACTCTTGGCTTTACTGTTATGAGTGTTGCCTGCTCTATGGCTTGGAATATTGAGTCAATGATAGTGTTCAGAGCTCTTCAAGGGTTATTTGGCGGCGCTATGATTCCCACTGCATTCGCCACTTCGTTTTTAATATTCTCTCCAAAACAACGTGCTAAAATCAGTATAATCATAGGGCTAGTTGTTACTATGGCACCAACACTAGGCCCTACTATAGGGGGATATATCACCGAAGTAAGCTCTTGGCATTTGATGTTTTTAGTAAACGTCTTGCCTGGCGCTTTTGTGTGTATAGTTACTTTATTATGGTGTAATTTTGATAAGCCCGATCATAGCCTAATAAATAACTTTGACTACCTTGGGGTATTCCTGATGGTTGTATGCCTTGGAAGCTTGCAATATCTTATCGAAGAAGGCTCTAGACTCGGATGGCTTGAAAGTAGCTTAGTTATATCTTTAATATTTATTATAACAAGTAGCTTTGCTTGCCTTATCTATACCGAACTTTATTCCTCTAACCCCATTCTGGACTTAAAAGCATTTAAAAATAAGAATTTTTGCCTAGGATGCATCTATTCTTCCATTATAGGAATCGGTCTATTTGGCGCAGTATATTTATTGCCTCTATTTTTATATAGAATAGCAGGTCTTAGCGCTCTTCAAATAGGGATAGTGATGATGGTAACTGGTGCTTTTCAGTTTTTATCTGCACCTATAGCTGGAAGGCTATATGGTGGAGGGCTAGATAGGCGTCTTATGCTTGCCATTGGGTTCGGATTTTTTGGCTTTGGATGCTATCTAGATAGCTTTCTTACTCCAGACTCAAGATTTGGTGATTTTTTTCTACCTCAGGCCGTAAGAGGGTTCGCATTAATGTTCTGTTTTATCCCCGTAAACGACATAGCACTAGGCACAATGAAAAAAAATGAGGTCCAAAACGCCAGTGGGCTTTATAATCTTACACGTAATCTTGGAGGTGCTATTAGCCTCGCGGTTATTAATACAACGCTTATAGATAATACTAAGATATATAGCCAATATTTGAGTGATGGCGTGACTATTACTGATATTGACGCCATCAGTGGCATTCAAGGCTTTTTAGATGGCAAGATATTTGATCCGGAGATGGCTAGCATTATGATATTAAATCAAATAATTCAACGCGACGCCTTCATCATAGCCATCAACAATATATTTGAAATGATGGCTATGATATTTGTCATTAGTATTGTCTTGTTACCTTTTTCTGATAATACAAACGCAAAAATAGAAGGGCACTAGGTTGGTAAAACTAACTATGATCTACGTTCTCAAGTGCAAGTCCAACTGCATCGACTGCATCGACAACTACCCATCCGTCATCATCTTCTCCTTCTTCCCCCGTGAAAACCGCCATCGTTGCTGCATCTAAAAATAATCTTGTCTGCTCTACTCTGGGCAGCTCATTTTGCCCTGACTCGGTATCAGCCTCTGGAACGGCTTCTTGCACGCACTCATCGATGTCTTTCGGAGCTCTCTCTTCAGTGGATTTTTGTATACTTGCCGAGTCTCCTACGCTCACATCCCGAGGGGTCTCTGGTCCGGTCACTCCTAGACCTACTTTCTGCCCGCCATCCAGAACTTCCGTCAATAGTAATTTCATTTCAGAGTTAGATTTTAGAGCTTCAAGCAATAATCTTTGCCCCTCAATAGTGAAATTATTGCCCTTTAAATTCAGAGCTTTAAGTGTAGCGCTGCCTTCTATTAGCCTGGCTATATCAGAGGCGCTATCATCTCCGATACAATTATCAGATACAGACATTAGAGTTACCGTTTTATTAGCGGCAAGGGCAGGGAAAGCCCCTCTGATGCTCGCATTATCAAGCCCAGTACTAGATAGAGACATTCCTGTTATAGAGCTATTAGTATGAAGCATTTTAAATAAAGCAGCAGCACCAGAATGACCAATAGGGTTATTACTAAGATTCAATAAGACTACGGATCCTAGAACCTTGGAGAGGGCGCAAATACCTCTGCTAGATATCTCGTTATTACTAAGATTAACTTGAGTAATTTGACTTTTTTGCTTTAAAACTTGAGCTACTAAGTCAGTCCCGTTATCCCCCAATTTATTGTCTTCAATGCGTAATGACGTCACGCTATCATTTGCTAGAAGGGCTTTAGTGATGC
>JAZKAD010000014.1:0-1152 GCA_040389305.1 Pseudomonadota bacterium
TGCTTGGCTAATTGTATATAGGATACTGTTTAATTCCATTTGAGTACCCATTAGCTGTTCTGCAACACCTTGGGCCCAAAAGCCTAATAGGCGAGGGCTGTAATGGATAAAAGAGAATGGGAATCGATCTTTAGTATACTCGTCATCTAAAAGATAACCTGCGCTACAAGCAATGGTATGGCGACCATCGCGTGCATTTTTACCAGATGGGAGATGCCATCCCTCTACTACCATTACTAGGTCTGAGACGGTTTTAGAAGCATCTGGGCTATTATCTGGAGTTGCTTTAGAGGCGATCTCTAGTTTAGCTTTAAACTTTGGGAAATTGGCTATTAAGACATCTCTGTCCATTAGCTTAATGCGATACATTTGGCGGGGTTCGCCATACATAGCTTCATTTGGGTCTATAAGGAGCTCTGTAAGGAGTACGCGTTCAAGGCCTACTCGGTGGTCAGGAGTCTCAAAGGTGTGTATAATGCCTGTGCCTTCAACGCAGGCGTCTCTTAGTGCAATAGCTGCTAGTTCATATGCTTTACAATGGTAGAATTCGCCTTGAGCGAAGTTGTTTAGCTTTTTAGCTAAGTTCCTTTGTTTATAGTCCGCGTTGTCTGTAAGGAACACAGGTTGAGGTCTCGACTGCGCAATTCTAGACACCAGGGTATCGGTGACAGACTGAACCAAATTGAACGTAGGCCGTTCTGCCGGAAGCCCCATCGAATTATCCAATTTATTGATATTGGACCCAGCAAAAGAGTATAAACTCTGATTCCCATATAATCTCGCATATATAGCCGCCTGCCTATATCTATATCCTTGTGTTTCTTTAAGGTAAGCAGCTGAGGCAAGCATTTGGCTTGCTGCTTTATCAGCATTATCCTCTTCCCACCATGGTGAAAGCACTGAAGCCGCGTTCTGCGGCTTAGTTTTCATCTTAATAGAGGTAGGAGCTTTTGAAGGAGTAACCTTCATTATTCACCTTGCGCGTTTTGAGTTTCATCTGTAACGCTCCAGTTAAGGAGCTGCTCTGGAGTAAGTTCGTCAGTTACTATAGTGCCTTGGCCTGATTCTGTAGTACTTGGGATGTATTGAGGTATTTTGATATTAGCCTCTGGGAAGTCATTTGCTATAGAAGATTGTCTGCTTCTAGGCTTA
>JAZKAD010000014.1:1162-2890 GCA_040389305.1 Pseudomonadota bacterium
TGGTAATGGACCAAGATTAAACTTAATCTCTCCTAATTCAAAAGCATCAACGCCAGTCTTGCGACAGAGTTTGATTACTTGCTCTAGCATTTCTAAGTTATCAATTTTCAAGTTTATGCCTATTTAGCTTTACGTTTTTTCATGATTTGTGACACCATGTCGTGCGGATCGCTCTCAGCGTCTTCTTCTGCATCACCGTATTCATTAGAATCTTTGGGTTGATTGAGTTGGTTTAACCCTTCGGATTCACTATAGTTTTCTTTGCGAAGTGCATTAAAGCTTAGTTGATCTTCTTCATTAGCGTCTTCTTGAGCGTTACGGCGTAAATCTACTTGGCTTGAGTTATCAGAGTGAATAGAGTCATGGGACAAAATCTCTCCGCCTTCTGCCATTAAAAGCATCTCATCTTCATCTGAATCGCTATTAAGTTTAGCAGCTGCTTGGCGTTTAGCCATGATAGCAGCTGCTAGAGATGCATGACGCTCTTCCATTGCTTCTGGCTCTGGCTGCATCATCATTTCACGTTCGACGCTACCGCCGTCAGCATATTTATGTTCATCATCTTTACGAATCATGATGATCTTACCGAAGCCGCTATCTGGTCTTACTATAGTCTCTTCATCTTCTACTGCTCCGCCTTTAGCATACTGCTTAGGTTGCTTCATCATAGGATCGGCTTCATCTTCAGAATATTGGTCTTCAATGGCTTTTTTATAGGGAGGTTTTGAGTTGTTATGTTGTTTAGCCATATCAGGTACTTCATCGCCTGATTTAGCGGCTTCTTCTTCATCGTAGCGTTTACGAGGTTGTTTACCGTAGCCATCTGGAGCTTCTGAGCTCATGCGGTTTAAATCTTTGTCTACATCATCGCGGTCTCTAACTGAGAATACGCTTGAGCCTACCATTTTAGGGCGGCTAAGTGGTGTAATAGAGGGTCTTTGAGCTTGTTTTACTGTAATGTTATCAGTAGCTTGAGCGTTTTGTAGTGGTTTTCTGCTAGAGTTTTGCGATACCATCTTTGAGTCATTGTCAGTTTCAGACGGCATTGGTCGGGATTCACTTCTAGCTGAATCGTTTTTGTATGCAACTCCGCCTTTAGCCATCTTTTTACGCTTACTATATAACATTAATTAGTGCTCCATTTATCAAATGAAATAGGATTTGGCCCGATAAGCCACTAATACTTGTCAAATAGTCGATTTTAAGGATAAATAGAGGCTAATCTTCGCCTTTTAGCCATTTATTAAAGGAGTCTGCTTGCTTATGACCTTCAAGTTCGAGTTCGAACATTGTATTCTCTTGCTGCTCTGCCCATTCCTTTGAGCCATAGCGAGGTCCTTGTTGAGGAGGCTCATGTGTGAATGCATAGGATTCTTTAAAGGCATACAAGACAGCGTCGATAATATCTGAATGAGGCTTCTTTTTAATAACAATTCTATTAGGAGTACTTTTATCCCAATCGATTTGTACTAAGTAAGAGTCTTGTGCGAAGCGACTCGAGCTCTTAGCCATAAATTTGCCAATTCGCATGGCATCATTTAGTAATTCTACATTTGTTTGCTTTTTAGATTTATTCAGAATTAAATTATTTGGATGATTATATGTGTGAATGTGATATCATATTTTATTTTTATTTTCCTTTTTTGAAAAAAAAATTAAAAAATCTAATTCTCGGCAATAATTCTTCTGTTGTATGTTTATTAAGAAGAAGAAGAAGAAAAAAAAAAG
>JAZKAD010000015.1:0-7680 GCA_040389305.1 Pseudomonadota bacterium
TGCTGGAATATATAATTGGGAGTTGAAAGCCTGAGGTTATGCAAGAAGTCTATTGATAGCAATGAAGAGCTCGGATGTTTTCTTATGAAAGATGCTGGGGTACCTTTAAGGGGCTTATTAAAAGCAAGCTTTAACCGGGAACAATACATAGATACTATAAGAAGCTACGCTAGAATTCAAATCTCTTGCGTCAAACATCTAGATGACTTGGTTGCAATAGGACTTGATGATTGGCGACTTCAAAATCTCCCATCTTTATACCGTAATTTTATAACCCAAGATGAGTTATTGCAAGATGATGGGATGTCTGATGTAGAGATTCATAGCCTACAAAGCCATGCAAATAAATTATACAGCATCTTGGAAGAATTATCTAGCTGCGGCATCCCAGAAACTATCGAGCATGGAGATTTTCATGATAATAATATCTTGATAAAAGATGGAATTCATACGATAAGTGACTGGGGAGATGTTAGTATTTCTCACCCATTTTTCTCATGCGCAGGTATGCTAGGTAGCGCAAAACGACATTATCCAGAAGTAAATATTGAGCCCTTGCAAGAAGAGTATCTTTCTGCCTGGAAAAAATATGGTTCAAAAAAAGTTTTGACTCAAGCACTTGATCTTGCGCAAAAATTACGTCCCTTTCTATTTGCATTGAACTTTAGTCGCATTAAATCTGACAAAGATTGTGATCAATTTCCTGAATACAAAGGCTATATAGCTGATAGTTTAAGAGATTTACTCCGAAATCTAGCCTAGAGAATGCTATATATTCTCTTTGAGCCAAGTCAGAATTTTGCTTATATAACTTCCTGAAGAAGCTTTAGCGCTATGCATGTTGTTTTGCGCAGCTATTGTCTGAATTTTAAGCATTCCTACTGCTACTGAATATACACAAGGGTTATAATCCTCGGCAAACCCAGGAAGAATTACGGGCCTCCCTATTCTTACTTGTTTTTCAAATAGATTAGAGGCGATCTCTTTAATTCCCCGAAGCATAGCAGTTCCCCCAGTCAGCACTATGCGCCTTGCTATAAGATGGTCGAGCCCTAGGGTGTCATATTCTTCTTTGATAAGCTCTAGAATTTCTTCTACTCTCGGATTAATTACCTGAGACAGAAAACTTGTAGTCACGGTCTGATTATCAAGATCACTGAAAGAGGTTGGGTCAAATTCCTCTAAATTGATTACATTATCCCGATTAGACGGAACATGCCCTGCAGTACCATACAAAACTTTCAATTTCTCGGCAGCTCTCATACTTATAGAAAAAGCTTTGGTAATATCAGATGTAATATGCCAACCCCCTATTGGGATATGGCTGCTATAAAGTAATTTTTTACCTAAAAAAACACCATAAGAAGTTGTGCGTGCGCCAATATCTATGACTACCGAGCCTAAGTTTTGCTCGTCTTCCGTAAGGCAGGCCATGCCCGAGGCATATATAGCAAGTGTCACATCCGATATCTCGACTTGGCACTTTGACATGGTATTTGCCAAATTTAATAGCATATTTGAGTCGGCGGTAATGATATGCAGTCTGACTCCTAACTCTCTTCCAAACATTCCTACGGGATCTTGAACTATGTTATGCTCATCTAAGGTATATTCTATTGGAAAGTAATGAATAGTCTCCCTGTTTTCTATTTGAAATTCAGTGAGAGATTTTTGTATTAGCTTTTGTATATCCTGCTTAGTGATGGGGTGATGAGGAAGCTTAATTACGCGATATATATAATGAGATTTACACGAGGCGCCAGATAAAGAAATGGAGGCTTTGCTGATGCTGCTATTGCAATTTTTTTCTAGTAAGTATATAGCATTTGCGACGCTATTCTCAGCCTGCTTAATATCCACGACATGGCCAGACCTTAGTCCTTCTGAATTACTCAAATGCTGACTCAGAACACGAAGGTCTCCGTTATTGTCAGCATAAGCAGCAATTATAGCTATCTTGCTGCTTCCAAGGTCCAAAGCCACGGAGTTTATGAATTTTGCCTTCATACACTTCAAATAAATAAATAAATTTTGATATGAGTAGTATATAGGTAAATTTACAAATACTCAAGACGTCACTTGAATGCAATGATCTATAAGATAAAGTAATGGTATATGTGATATACTAGATGGCGGTGTTATTACAAGCGTAGAGTCATTTTCGAAGGGGCAGGGGCGACGCGGCAATCTAGGTTAGATATACTTGGATTGCTGCGTCACGTATACTCCTCGTAATGAGGTTTTGATACTCTAATTTCCTTTCTCTCTTTCTTCGTTCTCTTCTTCCATTTTTCTTTGGAATAATGCCCCGAAATCAATAGGATCAATCATCAAAGGTTGAAAGCCACCGTCTTGCGTTACGTCAGCTATAATTTTCCGCGCGAATGGAAAAATCATGGCTGGGCAATGAACGGCTAATATAGCCTTTTGATCTTCTTCGTCAAAGTTCATAAGAGTAAAAACTCCCGCATACAATAGCTCGACTATAAATAGCGGCTTACCTTGAATAAGAGCCTTAGCATCAATATGCAAAGCTACTTCAAAAACATTGCTATCTTCTAGCCTTGTTACATGCAAATCCAAGGCAAGATCAACTTGTGGGCTGCCTTTGTCAGTGCCAAGACTCCCCGGAGCGCCGGGATTTTCGAAGGATAGATCCTTGATATATTGCGCGTTGATAGAAATATGCGGTCTTGAGTTCTCGTTATTTGTCATAATTATACATTATTATTAAATTTTAGGTAGGGTAACACCCGTTTGCATCATATATTTGCCCTTGCGATCGGCATAGGAGGTTTCGCATACCTCGTCTCCGCGCAAAAACAAAAACTGACAAGCTCCTTCTTCGGCATAAATTTTGGCAGGAAGTGGGGTTGTGTTTGAAAACTCTAGAGTAACATGCCCTTCCCATTCTGGTTCAAGGGGTGTAACGTTTACGATAATGCCGCAGCGTGCATAGGTTGATTTACCTACGCATACAACGAGGACATCGCGAGGGATTTTAAAATACTCCACAGTTCTTGCAAGTAAAAAACTATTTGGAGGAATAATGCATACATCGGTTTGACGATCTACAAAACTTTGTGTATTAAATTCTTTTGGATCTATCGTAGAGGAATGGATATTGGTAAAAATCTTAAATTCATCAGCAACGCGTGCGTCATACCCATACGACGAAAGGCCATAAGAAATAATTTTATTGCTCTGCTCGTCTAGCTTTACTTGACTGGGTATAAATGGCGAGATCATGTCATGATTTCTTGCCATCTCCTTTATCCATTTGTCGGACATTACTGACATTGCCGTGCCTTTTATCGAAATAGTGTAGAGTAACAAAATGGAGGAAAAGAAGTCATTTGTCAAGTTAGCAATAGAGCTGCCTGCAGCCGAGGATGGCACAAGACCTTGTCAAGTAAATCGAAAGACTTTTTCCTATGCATAGAGAATCTTGTTGTATAGAATCCAGTCATAATTATAGAGGTAGTTGTGAGATATTTAGACGACTTGAATCCGAAGCAATTAGAGGCGGTGCAGCATACGGAGGGTCCTTTGTTAGTGCTTGCTGGAGCAGGAACCGGTAAAACCAAAGTACTTACTCACAGAATTGCTCATATCATTGAACTTGGCCTTGCACAGCCTCATAACATTTTAGCTGTAACCTTTACCAATAAAGCATCAAAGGAAATGCAAGAACGCATATCCAAACTTACAAGTTCTACCGGCTTAAACCTCGGAACCTTCCATGCAATAGCAGCTAGAATCCTAAGGCAACACTCGCATATCTTCGATCTTTCCTCCACGTTCACCATTATCGATGGAGATGATCAATTAAAGCTAGTTAAAAGTTTGTTGCTCGAAAGAGGGGTGGATAAAAAATACGAGCCAAAGGCTATACTTGGCCTAATCTCTAGATGGAAGGATGCAGGTCTTTTATCGTCCCATATATCCGATAGAGATATTAAATCTGAGGCTCATCGCATAGCGCATGATATATATCCTCATTACCAAACAAGGCTTGTATATTCTAATGCTGTCGATTTTGGGGATCTCCTCTTATACAATAACGAACTTGTCCTAAGGCATCCTGACATCCTTGAGATCTTTCAGCAGAGGTATAAATATGTACTGATTGATGAATATCAAGATACGAATGCTGTTCAGTATTCTTGGGCTCGTGCTCTTGCAAGCAGTCACCAGAATTTATGTTGCGTTGGGGATGATGATCAATCAATCTATAGCTGGAGGGGGGCTGAGGTTGGTAACATCCTAAGATTCGAGAAAGATTTCCCAAGTTCTAAGGTCGTTAAACTAGAGCAAAACTACCGCTCCTCTATGCCCATTCTTACAGCCGCCGCTGGTGTTATAAAAAATAATAAACAGCGCCATGGGAAAAGTCTATGGACTGAAAAGATAGAAGGTGAGCCAATCAAGATAGTATCTTGTTGGAATGAAAAAGAAGAAGCAAGGCATGTGACTTCCGATATAGCTAAGTTTTTATTTAGCGGGATGGGGGCAAATAACATCGCTATTTTAGTCAGGGCGGGATTTCAAACTAGGCCTTTTGAAGAGGCCTTAATAGCGAATGCTCTACCATATAAAATAATTGGTGGTTTAAAATTCTATGATCGCATGGAGATCAAAGATACCATGGCATATATTCGCGCCACTCTTAATATGGATGATGATCTCGCTCTTGAAAGAATCATCAATGTACCGAAACGAGCCATAGGAGAGACTACTGTCAAATCCATTAAAGCCTACGCATACGAGAATAAACTTTCTATGGCGCGGGCTATTCAAAAAATGCTAGAGGAAGGAGGTGTCAAAAATAAAACATCTATTACTCTTTCGGATTTGATGAATAAATTCGATCAATGGAGAAGTCGTTATAAATCAGAGCCCGCTTTCAATGTCACAAAAGCTATACTCGAAGAATCTGGCTATATGGCGGCGTTGAAGGAAGAAAAGACTGATGAATCTAGGGGGCGGATAGAAAATTTACACGAAATGCTTGGCGCCATTGCGGAGGCTGAAAATATTCAAGCTTTTATGGAACATGTAAGTTTAGTAAGCGATCATGATATATCTGATGATGCCAAAGGCGCCGTTAGTTTAATGACGCTTCATGCTGCAAAGGGCTTAGAGTTTGAAGCGGTATTTCTGCCTGGGTGGGAAGAGGGTATTTTTCCTCATCAAAAAGCGATTAGTGACAGCGGGCCAAATGGCCTCGAGGAAGAAAGGCGCATAGCTTATGTTGGTATTACTCGCGCTAAAAAATATCTGTGTATTAGCCACGCAGAAAGCCGGCGTATGTTTCATGAATATATAAACTCTAAGCCATCTCGCTTTATCGCAGAAATCCCTGAGCAGGTGAGTGTGAGATCTACAGCTGGTCAAAATATATATGCCCAGAATTCTTACAGCGCAAGGATAGCAAGGCCAATCCATGCCACGCCTATACTACCCGAAGATCCTATGAGAGCAGGCACAAGGGTGCGCCATAATACTTTTGGCCCTGGTATTGTCGTTCGTAAAAATGATGCAAATATTGAGATTGCCTTTGATAAAGTGGGAATGAAAACGATAAAGAAGGAATTTGTGAATCTGGAGTAAATAGGGAGGTCCTAATGGACTTCCCATCTAGCTGCGTTATTTCTCTCAAGTTATACGTCGTTATTATATGCCCTAAGATGAATTCACGTAGTTAGATGGGAAGTCCCCTTTGCTTTTTTGTTTTACATTAAGGCGCATCCTCCTGCGCAGCATCCAGTTGCTTCTACCTTGTACTCTGAGTGAGTGCAGGGTGCGGCTTCTAATAAATCACTTTCTATAGAATTATGCGCAGTAATAGATCCTTCGTTTGCAGCCTGATGCCCTTCACGTCCTTCGTCTTCAGGAGAAACGGTATCTAGTGTAATAATACGAAGTACGTCTCCTAATAAACTGCTTTCTGTAGGATTATGTGGAGTAGTAGATCCTTCGTTTACAGCCTGACGTTCTTCGCTTCCTTCCCTTGGGTCATCGAATGCTTCTACAGACCCCCCTTCTTCATGAGGAGTATCCTGATGCTCTTTATATTCTTCCATTGTGCTTGGCATTTCTACAGACTCTTCCTCTTCATCTTTATGAGAAAGGGGATCCGCGGTATCTAGTGTAGTATTACGAGGCGCGTCTTCTAATAAACCGCTTTCTGTATCATGGTCATGTGCAGTAGACTCTTCTTCATAGTCTCCCTCTTCTACAGATTCAGCGGCCTGATGCCCTTTACGTCCTTCGTCTTCGGGAGAAACGGTATCTAGTGTAGTATCACGAGGTGCGGCTTCAAATAAATCGCTTTCTGTAGGATTATGTGGAGTAATAGACTCTTCCTCATTTGAAGACTGATGCTTTTCGTCTTCATCTTCCTCTTCTTCTACAGATTCAGCGTCCTGACGTTCTTTGCTTCCTTCCAGTGATCCATCGAATGTTTCTACAAATTCCCCCTCTTCCTCTTCATCTTTGCGAGAAAGGGGATCCGCCGTGGTATCTTGCGTACTATCTGAGGGAGATTCTGGTTTTGTTAGTTTCTCTAGTAGTTTCTTTCTATCTTCGAGGGATTCATCTATATAACTCATGTCGCTTTTGCGTGGATAGGAGTGGCGGGGTTCGTCTTTGATTATTTTAAATGCTTCATCAAAACAACTTAAAGCCTCGCTCTCGCGCCCTAATTGGTTCAAGATCTTGCCCTTATGACAGTAAGATAGTGCATAGTAAGTCGACATATAACTTAAATCTGCCTTTATTGCTTTATCATAAGAGGATAAGGCTTCTTCGAGTCTTCCAAGCGCTTCCAAAGTAACACCTTTAAAATAGTAAGTACATTCAGTATACTCACAACGTAAGTCTACCTCTATTGCTTTATCATAAGAGGATAAGGCTTCTTCGGGCCTTCCAAGGTCTATCAAAATATGGCCTTTCATAACGTAAGTAACATCATTACTTGGCTCTAGTTTTATTGCTTCATTGTAAGCTACTATGGCTTCATCATAAAGCCCTTGTTCTTTCAATCTCATGCCTTGAGATCTATAATAGGGCGCATCATATTGTGTAGGCATATTGGTAATCTCCCAAAAGTTTTTTTCTGTTGCTATGTTTGTATCGTTTGTAAATAAAAATCTAAACCAATACCGCCCAGGAATTTTGTCTATATTCCAAGCCACAAAAAAATAGAAGTGGACAGTATCGCAAGGGCCATCCTAGCGTGCTATATAGATAAGCCTATTTACTTATCATGCACGCAACTTAGCTTAAGTCGTAAATATAAACGAATATTATTTATTATACAACAAAAAAAAGATTTATTTACAGTAATTTATTAATTAATATGAATCGAGTAAGGTAATAAAAAAACGTCAGAAATGACTGATAAACAGATATAATTAGGAAGATGCTTTCGTAATTCGGGGATCTCGCTTATAAAATATAGCTGTGATTTCCCATTTTTATCCCTAGAGGATAAGTTTTGGCTAAGCCTTGTTTGGACTCTTTGCTTATATAAGATGCAAGATCATCTTTCCGCCGTCATATTCACCAGCAATATAATTGATCGCTGGTCGTATTACAGAGTCTAGATGATCGAGAGGGCATATAACTTAGAACGTCTATTTCTTCTTGCGTAGGAATGCCGGTATTTCATGTGGG
>JAZKAD010000015.1:7690-28487 GCA_040389305.1 Pseudomonadota bacterium
ATCATTATTTTCACTTTGTGACTTGTCTTCAGATCCGGTTATGCTTTCCCAGAATCTTCCAAATAAAGATGGCTTAGCTTGTTTCACTGGCTGATGCGGAGCAGTAACTTCATACTGATGAGACTGAGGATGAGGTTGAGGTTGTATACTTTCTAAATCTCTTTCCGCCCCTGCTCCGCCTGTATTATCAGATCTCCCTAAGTTATCTGAGCTACTGAATAGACCGCTATCTGGCATATCGTATTCATTAAAGCTAGCAATAGACTCTTCCGGAATTGACGATTCCGACACCGCCTCTTCTTTTTTTGGAGTCATGGATAAAGTATCAGCAAAACTACGCGTCACAACATGAGGTTTTTGCGCGGAGACGCTTTGAAGCGGATGAGAATCTATACCCGTCGCAACCACTGATACGCGTATTATTCCTTCAAGTTTTTCGTCAAAAGTTGAGCCAAAAATAATATTGGCATCTGAATTTCCAACTTCTTCACGGATTCTATTGGCGGCGGCATCAACTTCCATAAGCGTCATATCGCCACCAGTAATGTTGATCAAAACGCCCCTTGCGCCCTTCATCGAACTTTGGTCTAATAATGGGTTTTGAATGGCCATTTCCGCAGCGCGTACTGCTCTGTCTTCCCCGGTTGCTTCTCCTGTGCCCATCATAGCCTTGCCCATTTTACTCATCACCGCACTAATATCTGCGAAATCTAAGTTAATTAGCCCTGGCATGATCATAAGATCCGTGATGCTTTGCACACCTTTTTTAAGAACTTCATCTGCAGTTCTAAAAGCTTCGACAAATGTGGTTTTTTCATTTGCAATACGAAACAAGTTTTGATTAGGGATGACGATTAAGGTGTCTACATATTGCTGAAGCTCAATAAGCCCAGCATCCGCTGTTTTCATGCGGTGTGCGCCTTCAAAATGGAATGGCTTTGTTACAACGCCAACAGTTAGAATGCCTAGCTCTTTAGCAATTCTTGCAACAACTGGAGCTGCTCCAGTTCCAGTACCACCGCCCATACCAGCTGTGATAAAGACCATGTTGCTACCTTCTAGGTGGCTTATGATGTCATCTCTTGATTCTTCCGCGGCAGCCATGCCTACTTCGCGGGCCGCGCCAGCGCCAAGCCCTCTTGTAACCGTGGCGCCTAGTTGGATTTTATGTTCGGCGACAGAATATTCTAAGGCCTGAGCATCAGTATTTGCATCCACAAATACCACTCCTTGTAAATTAGAGGCAATCATATTTTTTATAGCATTACCACCAGCTCCACCAACCCCAAATACCGTAATGGTAGGTTTTAAGATAATATTTTCTGGTACTTTTAAGTTCATCATTCCTAAGACCCTATTACAAATTTCTGCCTATACTTTGCCTACGCCTTGCGCTTTTCTAATTTTAGATTTAAAGATACAATGCTAAAGAGACGACGTTGTACAAATATCATAAAAGAATAGTGAGATTTTACAAGAACTCTTATTTACGCTAGCAATAATTTCATACAATATAAAACTTTCTACAGGCGCTAACATTTCCGAATTTACGAACTATAAATTTTAGCTCTCCCGATGAAAGATCATATCTTCGGTATAAATCTATCTTTGTTAATTCAATTAAAAAGGTATAATAATTAGTATATAAATTTTGTAAAGCTTTTGCTTGATGAGGAAGACAATGCGCCAATCTCCTTTTGAGATAAATTTATATAAGAATATATTGCTTATTGAACAAATAAGGAGTATATAAATATCATTCTTTCGGGGCATAGCGCAGTCTGGTAGCGCATCTGGTTTGGGACCAGAGGGTCGGGAGTTCGAATCTCTCTGCCCCGACCACTATTTCAATCAATCATTCTCTATTGTTTAATTCTGAAGCTACCGGTAGCGCATCTGGTTTTGGGACCAGAGGTCTTAGGTTCGAATCTCTCTGCAGGATGTTCCTTAGATTGCCACTATTTCAATCAATCATTCTCTATTGTTTAATTCTGAAGCTACCGGTAGCGCATCTGGTTTTGGGACCAGGGGTCTTAGGTTCGAATCTCTCTGCAAGGTATCTCTGATTAGATTGCCACTATTTCAAATCATTCATTCTTTATTGTTTAACTTTGATATCCACTGTTAGCGCATCTGGTTTGAGACCGGAGGGTCTCAGGTTCGAATCTCTCTGCAAGATATTTCTGATTAGACTGCGGCTAATTTAATCTACTGCTTTAATGAGTCATTCATCAAAATCATCTTAGCTTTTTGGCCGAAAAGCTCTTCCTCGGCGCATATTCTGCCACCAGCTTCCTTTACTAAAAGCTCCAAAGCAAACCTTGTCGCTTCACTGGCTGCGTTACTATACATCACATCTATTTTGCCTGCGGCTAATAAATATCCACTATAAGCAGTGCATCCAAAAATCCTTGAGTTATCTGCGTACTCATCCGACGCTACTAGTGCATTACTAAAGCTTGAAGTTTTGGACACGCGGAGTCTCAAAGCACTTTGCGAAGTTTGCGCTTGTATTTTTTCTACGAATGCGCCATTTCCTAGCTCCGCATAGACCATTTCTCCAGTAGCTGGAAAATTTATAATGCAGACTTTGGGGGTTAGTTTGTCGTCTTTATAAGTACAAGCGACTAATGTAGTTGCAAAAAATGGCAGGGCTCTACTTAAATTTGTAGCGCCGTCCAGAATCGTTAGCATAAAATATGCAGCTTTATTTTGCTCTATCTTAGCATTTGGCTGAAGGATCTGACAGTTAGTATAACGCATTAACTCTTCATGCAATACCTCGCGGACTTTATCTTCCGAGCGTTTTACAAAATCTGCGGTGGAGCGCACAGAGCTCTGCAAACCTTCTAGCTCAAAATAATCCCGAAGTAGCAAACGCGCTGCTTGGCGCGCTCCTTTTAGCATAAATGTGGTAAGTGGTAGCATTCAGAAGCTCTTTATAATAAGATTTAGGCCTTAGATCTTTCTACGAATGTAGAATCTTCAGTTTTCACTACTATTTTCTCGCCCGTCACTAAATATGGCGGAACCATAACGCGCATTCCATTAGTGAGGATAGCTGGTTTATATGAAGAGGTCGCGGTAGAGCCCTTGATTACAGGATCAGTCTCGCTAATTTCAACTACAACCGTGGAAGGCAAATATAAATTAAGCGGCTTTTCTTCGAAGGATTCAATAGTCACAACCATATTATCTGCGAGGTATGGCAAGTTATCGCCTACTATATCCTGATGCACTCTAATTTGTTCAAAAGTTTCTTGGTCCATCAATACGAGATGATTATCTTCAGAGTAAAGATAAGTATATTCTTGTTGTTCTAGCTGCACGCGCTCTAAATATACCGTTGATATGAAGCGCTCATTTAGCTTCGTTCCAGATTTTAAATTTTTCATTTCTATCTGAACATAAGCCCCGCCTTTACCTGGCTTTGTATGCTCTGGCTGTTTACTTACAACCCAAAGATCATCATTATGCTGCAAAATATTACCAGCACGGACTGAATTTGCGGATATTTTCATGACTGATACCAATTAAATATTATAAAGCGAGAGTATATAGCAAAACCGAAGAACATCAAGGATTAGCAGAGGAAGCATTATCTTGATAGATCTGCTGCGCGGCTCTCATAGTCCTTAACTACCTCTTGCGTCGGACCGTCAGCTATGATCTTTCCTTTGTGGAGCCAGATCACTCTATTGCAAAAGCTATGCAGTAAGTCCATTGAATGAGAGCTCAAGATAGTGGTAGAATTTTTGGATAAAAATTGCTCTAAACGCGTTTTTGCTTTTGTAGCAAACTGCGCGTCTCCCGCTCCAATTATCTCATCTGCTATTAAAATCTCTGGCTCGATTGAGGTAGAGACGGCAAAAGCAAGTCTTATAAACATGCCAGCAGAATAAGTTCTGACTTGTTGATAGATAAAATCTCCAAGCTCTGAAAATTCTATAATCTCCGGGATTTTTGCTTCCACTTCTTTTTTAGATAGTCCCAAAAACAATAAGCGAATTTTTATATTTTCAAGTCCAGTTAGATGCCTTTCAAAACCAGTAGCAAAATCAAGCAATGGAGAAACCTCGCCATTTATTTTTATACTACCTTCACTTGGGTGAAAAATACCTGACATCACTCTAAGGATTGTACTTTTACCAGCGCCATTCAAGCCAATAATTCCAACCTTTTCACCGCAATCTATGCTCAAAGAGATATTATCAAGCGCTCTGAAAAATTCTGCCCTCGGCTTCTGCGCTTTAACATAAAAATTAAGCAGACTGTTTTTAAGACTATATCCGTCCTCATGCTCTAATGGGTAATCGATAGAAACATTTTTAAGTTCGATTGCTTTCATTGTTATGACCAAAACGGCACAAACCGCTCCCATTTTTTTGCAGCATAAAATCTAATAATAATCATAACTATAGTAAAAAGTGTCGCAGAGACATAATGCAGGTAATCCGCAAATTGATGATGGATCAGTGGGTGTCTTACAATTTCAATTAAAGAGGCGAATGGATTGCCATAGACAACTATCGCTATACCTTTTTTAATGAGCACTTCTGGCGGATACATAACAGGAGTCAAAAGAAATAACATACTAAAAATAGATGTAAGAGCATGCTGTAAATCACGATACCTAATACCAAGATAGGCAAGTGCACCAGAGGCGCCATAGAAGTAAATTAGAAGTATACATACACCAGGAATAGAGTAAATAGTTCCAAGCAAACTAAATTTGTCAAAAAATATCAGCACGATTACTGCTGTGCTTAAGCCTATAAATAAATAAAGACCTTGCGTTAATACAGTTCTGAAAATAAATAAAGACTGCGGCAGTGGTAATTGCTTTAAGTAACCATGAGCCAAGACGAAGGTTGTGCTACCATCTATCATGGAAGCCGCTATAAAGCTCCAGATTGCTACTCCCACAGTTAGAAAGGGGATAAACTCACTAGCATTGACGCCAAAAACATTGCTCCAGATAAACCCAGCCCCTGCAGCGTAAGCGAGTTGTTGGATGACAATCCACAGAATACCAAGGCGTGACCTCCTAAAGCGACTCTTCACATCATGAAGGGCTAAGAAATAGTATACGTCCCAATATTTTATAGCTATAGATAATTCACGAAGCACAGAAATATTACTTAAGGTTAAACTTATTTGCTTACTTTGCTTATTCGTCTTCCAATATAGAGCAGAAGAGCTAAAGATGGTATCTCTAAAAATGCAGTAAGGTAGAAAAAATGATCCCAACCCATAAATTGGATAATACTACCGGCTTGCATCGAGAGAGTATTGTTCATAATTGTAGCAAGACCGCTTAAGAAAGCATATTGCGTAGCCGTATAATTCTTGTTACACAAAATGCTTAAGTAAGCTACAAGAGCAGTAGATCCCATAGCTCCAGTAAAATTATCTATAGCTACAGCAGTAAGCAAGGAAGAGTCTAGGACTGGTTGATAATGAAGCCATAAATACATAAGATTGGACGCTGCCTGCAGCACTCCGCAGCAAATCATACCATTGATATTACCTATTCTGTATAATAACAATCCACCAGCATACCCGCCACAAAGACTTGCAATTAATCCATATCCTTTTAAAACAACACCGATTTGAGTTTTGCTATAACCGATTTCCATACAAAATGGAACAGTGACAAAGCCAAGCATAGCTTCGCCTAGTTTATAGAGGACGATAGCAAGTAGCATGACCAATGCATGGTTTCTCGTGATGATGTCCATAAATGGCATGACGACAAATTGCTTAATTTTGGACTTTAATGATTCTGTTGCTTCTGGAGAGATTGCTTTTGCACCTTCTCGCACCGACATAATAAATAATGCTCCAAGTGCAAATAGTCCTGCCATTAGAAGAAATGTCAGCCTCCAATCTTCGCTGACACCGGCTACATATAACGCGAGTCCTCCGGTTATATAAGCTCCAACGCGATATGCAGGGACTGCATTTGCAGCTCCGATGCCTTGCTCATTCTCATCAAGCATCTCAATACGCAGGGCGTCGTAGCTAATGTCGTAAGTAGCCGCCATAATACCAAGTCCAAGAGCCAAGAATCTTAAATGAACAATAGATTCTTTGGGATCTATGCCACTGATTGCAATTAGTATACAGCATATAGTAATGGAACTAAGAAGCATCCAGCTTTTGCGATGACCAAACTTAGAAAGTATAGGGAGAGAAAAATAATCAATCAAAGGCGACCAAAATATTTTCAAGGAATAAGGAAGTCTTGCTATTGCAAATGTGGTGATAATGCTCAGATCAATTTCGTAATCCTTGAGGTAGGCAATAAGACTTGTGTACAATATAGAGAACGGCATGCCACTGATAATGCCAAGGATAAAAATCTGGAATAAACGATAACCCTTCAAAAATGCCGGTAATTTAAATGTCATTTTTTAAATCTAGTTACAAAAGAATCAAATATAGCTTTTGTGTCTATAGTTTTTTCTAAGTTTTGTCCATGCCTTTCTAAATTTATACCTAGAGTTGTAGGTAATTTATTATTTTCTTTAACTTTGAAGTAAAAAGATAGTACAGAAGAAAGATCATAGTCTTGGTTATATATATTGTACGCCACGGCTAGGCTAGTTGATACGAGATTACTATGTAACACCACATCTTTAAACGACATAATCCCCTGCAAGATCTCATAGTTTCCACTAGCTTCGGATATATCAGTTGAGCCACTGTCAATTGCTAAAGTAATATCTTGCTCCAAGTTGGTTGGATCATAACGCATGTCATTTAGCTTTGTCACAAGATCATCTATACCTAAGCCATCGATTTCAAGTTTGGAAGTAATAAAATTGGATTTAGAATAAAAATTATATAAAAAATCTTCTGCAGAAAGCCCATATGTGGACAATGTCCCGCTTGTATTAATAAAACCCTTTGCCTTGATGCCGCTTGGCAAAAACCCTGTTAGGCTCTGAGCGTCTAACATATCGCAAATATAAGCAAAATTCACAGTAATGGGATCAGCGATCGTAACATTACCACTCAGATTAAAGGAGCCCGCGGGAGAAGTGGAGGTAAATTTTTCCACCACAAGGATACCGTTGTTATTTGTAACTTTTGCTTTGATCTCTCCGAGGAGTGGATGTTGTAGAAATTTAAGAGACGCGATATCTAATGCTATGTCGAGCTTTGTAAAATCAATGGCTTTTTGAGAGCGCAATGCAGAATTAACGCTCGGTATCTCCATGTCTAATACAGCCTCGCTTATGCTCAATGAAAATTGAGGTTTTACAGAGGTAACACCAAGTTCAGCAGAGGCTTTGATGTGGCTATTACCGTCTTTATATTCTATAGATTCTACCTTAACTCTGCCCGTAGATAATGCTGCTGATATAGAGAGATTATCAATTTTAGTGTCTATAATTATAGGATTTACAAAGGCAAGATTGAAATCCCCTATATAGCCAAGTTTCATCAGAGGCGCGAATTTGGATATATATTTTGGATCCTTCATATCTTGGGATAAGGAAGACCAATATCGTATCTCTGAAGATAAAAATGGATATTCTTTAGAAGAATCAAAATTTAGTAAATTCAGGTCAAGAGCAACACGAGGAGTGTCGCCAATAAATCTGATACTGCCAGAGCCATTTGCCAGAAGACTAGCTATCTCGCATTCTGCATTTTGTACGGCCCACTCCATCTCTGTCATCGTAATATCAGAAGACAAAGTCCCGGGAACTTTCTCTGCCTTATCTTTATCTATATCTGATAAACCAAGGTTTTGTGCTGCCTTATTAATATCCTCATGTTTAAAATTTATATGACCGCTAAACATAGGGCGGTAAGCATTTTCTGTTATATGCCCAGCCAGATCAAATACGCCACCGGAATCAATTTTAGCAGAGATAGTAATTGCGTTATTATCAGGGCTGCCTAGAGTTGTAGTTTTAGTGGCTATTATAGAAACCTGACTAAACTTCTCTGCTCCGATGTTTACTTTATCTAATGCCAGCTTTACTTTACTAGGTAGATTCTTATCTAGAGCTATTGTAATTTCGCCTCCGCCCTCTAAGTTCTCAGACTGCATGGTTATATTAGTTAGAGTAATATACTGATTTGTTAAAACTATATCAAAATTTACAGCCACCTCCTCCTGCGCTCCCAGTGACGCAAGACTCCTACTCAAAGAAGGGTAATTTGCTAAGATTTTAGATAGGCTTTTTATTACAAGATGCGCTTTGCCGTAGCTATATTGGCCATTTTCATATTTAGCTGTGATTTCCAAGCTATATCCAGGACCTTCTATGGTAAAACTTTTGGCTTGAGGTTTTAATTTGAATATGGAAAGAGGGGTAAAATTAACATACAAATTTTCAGCACGTAATATACCAAGGATATTTGCATTATGCATTGTGATGGAAGGAAGTGGGAATTTATGTACTTCTAGCGTAGATAGGTCATTGAGCGAACCATCATCTTTATATATAAAAGTAGCAAGCTCTTTTTGAATGGAGCTATAATCGACCAAAGATAGCGTAGCCATGAAGCTGAACGCTCCAACGCTCAAGACAATAATTGATATGGCGATAATTTTCTTCACAAGACCTGCGATATTTTGGTGCCAAGCATTGATTTTCAAGCATTGATTTTGTAGTATATTACGTTATGCACTAAAGACAATCTACAAAGAATGCAAAACTCTGATACATTAATTTACTTAGGCGTGGTAACTGGAGCGCATGGGATCCGCGGAGATGTAATTATTCACTCTCTAACTGAGCCTAGCTCCAACATAACAAAACTCAAATTACAGAATGAGTTAGGGGAGGAAGTGTCTCTAAAACTTATACGCCCTAAGGTCGATACTCTCATTATCTGTTCTATGGCTGGAGTTACAACCAGAAACGCCGCAGAAGAGCTTCGAGGTATAAAATTCTACACCCTCAGATCTCTCATGCCAAAGTTACCCGCCTCAGAATATTACATAGAGGATATGAAAGGCCTAGAGGTCAGAAATTTAGAGGGTAGGAAAATCGGAGAGATTGTGAGCATTCATAATTTTGGAGCTGGGGATATTGTGGAGATTAATTTTAATAATGGCTCGAATGAGATGTATCCCTTCACTCAAGAAATCTTCCCGGAAATAAGTGAAGAGTATATTGCTTTCGATCCAAAGAAAGTTCAAAGCTTTCCGTAAATGTCTTGGCCAATTTAAAAAATACAATGTCACAGAAAATATCACAGTAGGGTTAATAATACTGCGCTGCTCCTATAAGCTCTTTCCCAAGATGCATAATAATAGTGTAAACTAATATCCACATTAATCTTAACAAGTCGATAGACCCATGCTTTCAAAACAGTTAGAAGCTACTTTGCAACTTGCGCTTTCCATAGCAAACAATAACCATCACGAATATACCACAATAGAACACTTACTCTTAGCATTGCTGGAAGATGCTGATGCATACGCTATACTCAGAGCCCATTCAATTGATGTAGAAGAAATACGCAAAGCCTTAGAAAATTATATCTCTTATGAGCTAGTAGCCCTAAGGCGTGAGGGGCATCATGATTCTAGGCCTACAGCGGGCTTTCAAAGAGTGGTGCATAGAGCGGCGATACATGGAAATGCGACTGGCATTAATAATATTACGGGAGCTCATTTACTTGCAGAAATTTTCTTCGAGCATGAATCCTTTGCGGTTTCTTGCCTCAAAGAGCGTAATTTAAGCCGCATGGATGTTATCGATTCTATGTCATCCCACCCAACCTCTCGTTTATTTTCTCTGCCTCATGAATCGTCACCCCTCACAGGCGGACACACTGCTGCTATTTACAACATTAAGCCACAGCAGAACTCTCAGATAAATCAAGGAGCGACAAAGACGGAGCCTTCAGACTTTGAAATTTTTGAAGCTTCTATGGAGGCATATTGCGTAAATCTCAATAACAAAGCTAAACAAGGTGGTATAGACTTATTAATAGGCAGAGAAAAAGAAATACAGCGTTGCATCGAGATCCTATGCCGTAGACAAAAAAATAACGCAATTTTAGTAGGAGAGCCTGGGGTCGGAAAAACAGCAATAGCCGAAGGCCTGGCTCTTAGAATAGTCAACAAAGAAGTGCCATTAGCGCTGCAGGATTTTACTGTATATGCCATTGACTTTGGGGGTATGGTGGCCGGAGCTCGATATCGCGGCGATTTTGAAGAGCGCATCAAAGAGCTTATACAAAAGTTAAAAGCTCATGGTAAAGCTATTTTATTTATCGATGAAATTCATACCATGATAGGCGCGGGATCAACTGCTGGGAGCTCTCTAGATGCCAGTAACTTACTAAAACCAGCTCTAGCGAGGGGGGAATTGCGATGTATCGGCTCTACTACGTTTAAAGAGTATAAAAATCACTTCGAAAAAGACGCTGCCTTAGTCCGAAGGTTTCAAAAAATTATAGTGGACGAGCCTGATGACGACACTGCTCTTAAAATCCTATATGGGCTGAAACCACATTATGAAAAACATCATGGAGTTATCTATGAAAACGGAGCCTTAGAGGCTGCGGTGTATCTCTCTAAACGTTATATCACAGATAGATTGCTTCCTGATAAGGCAATTGACTTGATGGATGAATCTGGGGCTCGGAAAAAAATCTCCGGATCGCTCGAAAATATAGTCACAGCTAAGGATATAGAAAGTATCGTTGCTATGATTGCTCATCTGCCTCATGTAATGATAGCCTCCGATGAGGCAAAGCAGATAAAGCAGTTGCAGCGTAACCTCAGAACTGTAATTTTCGGTCAAAACGCTGCGATAAATGAGCTATGCTCCAGCATTAAGTTAGCTAAAGCTGGTCTTCGCAGTCATGATAAACCAACGGGATGTTACTTATTCGTGGGCCCCACGGGAGTTGGCAAAACAGAGCTTGCCAAGCAACTTGCTAGATTTTGCAATATGAAGCTGCTCAGATTTGACATGTCTGAATATTCAGAGTCGCATGCAGTCTCTAGATTGATAGGTTCTCCGCCGGGTTATGTTGGTTTTGACCAAGGAGGATTACTAACGGAAGCAGTCGATAGATCTCCTTATGCAGTTGTACTATTTGACGAAATTGAAAAAGCAAATCCCGAGATTTTTAATCTACTCCTTCAGGTGATGGATTATGGTAAATTGACAGACAGCACGGGTAAGGCCATAAATTTTACCCATAGTATTATCATTATGACATCCAATTTAGGATCGGGGGAAAAATCGAGAACAAGAATTGGATTTGAAGGTGAGCAGGAAGAAAAAGAAGTGGAGGAGGCGGTAGATATAAGCGCTATAACGCAAAGCTTTAGCGAGGAATTTTGCAGCCGCCTTGATAGCATCATAGCCTTTAATTCTATAGACACTAATATAGTTGGTATGATCGTAGATAAAGAATTGAAAGTATTAGAGGCTCAGCTTGCAGATAAAGGAGTCAAGCTAACCACAGAACCTTCTGTGAAAACTTATCTAGCGCATCATGCGATAAATAACAAAAATGGCGCTCGTGCTATATCAAGAATGATTGACCTTGAAATTAAACAAAAAATTGCAGATGAAATGCTTTTTGGTAAATTAACCAAAGGCGGTAATGCGCATATCACCTGCACTAAAAAGGCTTTAAATTTTGAATTTCATTCGAGTAAAGAGAGTAAGCAGAAGCTAGGGGTTTAACGCCGCGTCTAAACCCTTCATTCCTGGAGGTCTATAATTTTCATCATGCTTGGTCAGCAGCTCTTTTGCAATAAAGATTCCATTCTCTAGTCTGCCAGCAACCACAGCCCCTTGATTCTCTCGAAATAAAACGGGTATTACTCCTCTATATTGTACAAATATATCGGCTTTAGAATCTGTAACTATGAAGCTTATTGCGGATTGATCTATCTGAGTGATGGACCCTGGTTTTACAAGTCCACCAATACGAATATCTTTATTTGTGAGAGTACTAGGAAGTTCAGAGGGGGTATAAAAAAATACTATACTATCCCTCATGCTACTTAGAAGTAGCGCCACTCCAAATGAGACGGAGGCAGTGATAATGAGCGCTAAGAATAATCTACTTTTTGTTTTTGGATGCACTATTTTTGCCTTAAATAGCGATATAGAGACTGCACCGCTAGAATCGCAAGAGATGCTATAGTGAAGGTATATGCAAGCACTAAATATTGTTCCATTTACTGTAACTTGAGTTTTGTTGATGTCCTTAGTATAGTGAACATGTTTTCTTTGTAGATCAAGCATTTTATGACAATTTTATGATAAAGAAGGATCAAATAACTATAATTTGCGGCCCCACTGCTAGCGGAAAGTCTGCGCTTGCTATGAATATGGCAAGGCGCATTGGGGGAGCTGTAATCAACGCTGATTCTTGTCAGGTTTATAAAGAACTGCCCACTCTTACAGCCTCTCCAACTACCGAAGATAAATCAGAAATTCCTCACTATCTTTATAATTTTTTAAGTATTAGCGACGATTTTTCGGTTGCAAAATATTTAGATATTGCAAAAAAAACAGTAGAAGAGGTGAGGTCTATAGGACTTCATCCCATTATTGTTGGTGGAACGGGGCTTTATATAAATGCTTTGCTTTATGGACTTAGCAATATCCCCGAGATAACCCCAGACATAAGACAAAGATCTAGAGAGGAATTTGAAAATCTTGGAAGGGAAAATTTTTACAACAGACTCATAAGCTTGGACCCGCTTTTAGAAGGCAAAATAAAACAAGGTGATAGCCAGCGAATGATACGGGCCTTTGAAGTATTGATGCAAAGCGGAAAATCTATTGTGGATTATCAAAAGCATAAAACTGGCAACATCCAAGGTGATGTTTCTGTAATTTTTCTGCTCCCTGAGAGAAAGTTTTTGTATAAAACCTGCGATGAGCGTTTTATTCATATGGTAGAAAGCGGAGGTCTTGAGGAAGTAAAATCCAACCTTATTCAAGGACGTAGTAGTCCGAAAATTTTAGGACTAAAGGAGCTCACTCTGTATCTTCAAGGTGAGTTACTTTTGAGCGAAGCTATCTCTTTGGCTCAAGCCAAAACACGTCAATATGCAAAAAGACAGATCACTTGGTTTACGCATCAGATTCAAGAAAAAAAGATAATGCAATTTGGAACAATAGGAGAGTTTGAGAAGTTGCTATGCCCATAAGATTCAGGTACGCGTTGCATTTAAGCCCTATTAGATGCTTTTTATAAAAAAATCTTCAGAAAGATGATTGTAATGTATAAAACCTCTTGCTAGCCCAGAAGACAGTGATATAATGATCTCACCAACTTTTAATTTACAGGTTTATCATGAAAAATATCGTTACTCTTCTAGCCTCTCTACTAGTAGCTTCTTCAGTTTTTGCAGCTGAAGTTAAGCATGAAGCTACTTCTACTTCTGTAACTAAAGAAGTCAAAACAGATGCTACTGGTCATGCAGTGTCAGAAGAAGTTACAAAAGAAGAGTCTAAAGAAGAATCAACTAAGTAATTCTCTCTTTATTACTTAAGCTATAAAGGCCCTTAGTTAGTTCTGAGGGTCTTTTTTTTATTACGACAGAGCGTGTCACTTCACTCGCAATGTCAGTTATTTATTCTTCTAGCAAAAACTGCGCGGCTAGCTGAACCGTGATTTTCCTTTTGGATTCAAGAGCAAAGCGATCTAGTTTTTCAACGCATGCGCTAATGTCATGATAATTTCTTGTAATGCGCTTCGCAAGATATTCTGCTACCTCAATAGAGACCTTTAAAGACCTTGCTGTAAAATGATGCATTAGAAGCATTTTTGTCATATTTTCATCGGGCAAATCTAGATGCAAGATGTTGATTGAATTTAGCCTTGACTGCAAATCGCGCAAAGCAAAAACAGGTTTTGATTCCGCAGTGAGCATAAGATATTTTTGAGCTTCATTTATACGATTAAATAAATGCAGCAATTCCTCGGGATCAAAAGAATTCATATTTTCGATGATATAACCCGGAGCATCCTGGAATTCTGCACCAGGCGACAGGAATACACTTCCAAATTTGCGACGCCAGATATGCGCAAGATGTGTTTTCCCGGAGGCTTTCGGCCCAAGCAACAGAAGGCTTTTGCTATAAGGCTCCACTCCCCAATATTTTACGCAGTTCGAGATCGATGCATGAATAATCTCATGCATAGGGAAGACGATAAAATCTTCTTCCGCATAATTATTGGCCTTGGCAAAATTTAAACTGTATTGTTGGCTTTGGGTCATTATTCTGGACTATAAATTAAAAGTAGTGTATAAACTGTCATCCTTTGAGTGGGCAAGGCCTGTTGGCGCAAGCTCGAGGTATCATTATAAATAATCTATAAAATATGTCATTTAATATAAAAAAACACCAAGACGATTTTCTGTTCATACCTCTTGGAGGATCAAATGAAATAGGAATCAATGTAAATCTTTATCACTACAAGGGCAAGTGGCTTATGGTCGATTGCGGCGGAGGATTCGCCGATGACTATCTGCCTGGCGTGGATATGCTAGTTGCGGATATCAGCTTTATTGAAAAATATAAGAAAGATCTTGTGGGACTAGTTCTCACTCACGCTCACGAAGATCATGTGGGCGCTGTGCAATATCTTTGGAGCGATATCGAGTGCCCTATATACGCCACCACATTTACGGCAAATTTTCTCAAAACGAGACTCGCTGAATATAGCTTTGCCAAGAAAATCAAGATAAACGAGGTAAAACCTAACTCTAGCCTAGAGCTTGGACCCTTTAAGATTGAGATGCTCAACCTCACTCACTCAGCGCCGGAGATGCAAGCCCTTGTTATTAAAACTGAGAAGGGAAATGTACTGCATACGGGAGATTGGAAATTTGATGACCATCCATTGGTTGGCCCGCCATCTGACTATAATCTACTTAAAAAATATGGAGACGAAGGCATTTTAGCTTTGGTCTGTGACTCTACGAATGTATTTAATCGTGGAACTTCAGGGTCTGAAGGAGATCTGAAGCCTAGCCTTACTAAGATTATTGCTGGATGCAAAAAAATGGTAGTTGCTACTACATTTGCATCTAACCTTGCAAGGCTTGATACTTTAATCCGCGTTGCTGAAAGCGTTGGAAGAAAAGTCGTTTTAGCGGGACGCAGTATGCATAGAATGACAGCTACAGCTCAGGCTAGTGGTTACCTGCAAGATATTCCAAATTTCGTGGATGAGAGAGACGTGTCGCGTCATCCGCGCGAGACCCTTATGATTTTGGCGACTGGTTGCCAAGGCGAGCCTATGGCTGCTACTTCTAAGATGGTAAGCGGAACGCACCAGAGCATAAGACTTGCTCCTGAGGATACCGTGATATTTTCCTCCAAAATCATTCCTGGGAATGATAAAAAAATATATCGCATGTTTAATAGCCTGGTGAAGCTAGGAGTTGAAGTGATTACTGAGCGTGATCATTTTGTCCATGTATCAGGGCATCCAAATATAGATGAACTCAAAAAAATGTACGACTTAGTGCGCCCAGAAATATGTATCCCTGTGCATGGTGAGCCTGTGCATATTCACGAACATGCTAAAATTGCAAGAGCTCATGGTATTAAGCATGCAGTAGAAGTAGAAAACGGCAGCGTGGTGATTCTGGACAGAGAGAATCCCCGTGTTATTGACAAAGTAGAGACTGGATATCTTGCAATCGAAGGCAATTATTTACTGCCTATTGAGTCCCCGATATTCAAGACACGTAGACGTATAAGAGATGCAGGTGTTGCAGTTGTCACTCTTGTGCTTAAAGCGGATGGAAAGCTAGCTGCAAAACCTGTATTAGCTCTCCCTGGTTGCCTTGATCCAGAAACGGATAAAGATCTATTTGCCGCAGTTGTTGGCGAGCTTCATGAAGCTATCGGTAACGCGCTTAATAGCAAGCATGCCAAAAACCCCGATATTGAAGATATAGCAAAATCTTGTATACGCCGTATCCTTAAAACAGAAATCGGAAAGAGTCCTTTGGTGATCGTCAATACTGTCACTACGAAGTAACCCTCTTATGCTGCGTCACCACTCTTCTGCTTTAGTAAGAGTGGTGATATAACAAGATTTAGTCCTTTATTCCACGCACTACAGTTAGCAAGGCAAGTATTGCCAAACCTGTCACGCCCAGCATATTCATACTAAAACTTTCTACAAAAGAACTTTTAAGAATATGAAAGAGGGTAGTAGCTTGTTCTGGAAATGCTTTTTGCATCTGTTCTAAATTAGGAGCTGGTCTTGCTATCGCTTCAAATAAGAATGCGGTGATATCAGTCCCCGCCTCAATGCCTTGGGCGTTAAGCTTATCAACGATTTTATCTCTTCCAAATAACACAAGTAGACTGGTCGAAAGTATCACGCTAATAGTATTGCCAAGCATCATTGCCATAGTATACACCGCAGACGAAATATTGATGTCTTGAGATTGTACTGAGCGCATCATCGCAATATTTCCTGCAGTAAAAAACCCTCCTATCCCTATGCCCGTTAAAAACAAAGCGGTAATAATAATGTATAGGTCGGTCCCGGTATCAAAAAAAGCTGCGATGCCTACGCCAATTGCTGCGAATATAGTTGTGAAGATCATTGGAGTTCTTACTCCAAATCTATCTACTAACGACCCACCGAAGGGCGATAAAGCTCCCATAGAAACAGTCATAGCAAAAAATACTATACCAGTTTTATAGCTAGAAAATTCTTTGGCATTTTGTAAATACAATCCTATTAATACTATTACTGCTGAAAAAACCATAGACATAAGAGAGCAGCTTATAGCGCAAGACATAAAAGCTTTATTGCGTAACACGTAATGCGGGAGCATTGGGTTTGTTAATTTACCGTCTCGCGCAAAAAAGGCAAATAATATGCCAAGGCTTACTGCTAATGTAAGCCATAATTTAGGGCTAGATATGCTCCAAATTTCTACCTGGTTTATACAAAATACTAGAAGGCATAGTCCGGAAGCTAGAAGGCAACTACCAATAAAATCTATAGAAATAGCATCATTTTCACGTTCGTTTTTGACGACGCTGAGAAGTATGCCAATGATCACCATTCCTATAGGGAGATTAATATAATAAATCCAGCGCCACTCCCATGCTTCAATAATATATCCACCAAGAGTTGGTCCTATTGCAAGCCCCGCGCTAGAAAAAAGCATCATTATTCCCATGACTAGCCCTTGTTTATCCTTGGGCGCTGTCGTAAAAATTATTGCCCAACAAGGCGCGGTAAATATCGCGGCACCAAAGCCTTGTATTACACGGCCCGCAATGAGCATTGTAACGTTATGTCCTATGCCTACAACTGCGGACCCAAACATAAAAATTATCAACCCCGTTATTAGGGTGTTACGTCTACCATAGATATCCGCAATACGTCCAGCAGGTATGACAAAAGCCCCCCAAATAAGCACATAACCGCTAAGCAGCCATTGCAAAGTATTGAGATCGGATCCTAATTCTTGGGATATAGGTGCTAAGGTTAGATTGACGGCTGTATAATCAATATTCATCAGGAACATTAAAATTCCTACGGCCAGCAATAAAAGCCATGTCTTGAATGGTATAATACTTAAATTTGTCATATTATTAATTAGATAAAAGTTATAGTAGCGATATATATTACACAATTAAAAATCTTGGACAATGCATAAAAAGAGACTGGCATTCTGCCCATACTATTTTTATTTGCATCGTATTTTATTGGACTTGCCGAAGTTAAAAGATTTATTACCGAATAAGAAAAGGAATGAGTTATACTACAATTTTAAATAGCTCAAATAAATGATTCTACCTTCCATTGCCGCTCATGCAAAACTCCATGATATTACCCCGCAAAAAAAATTAGGACAGAATTTTATTTTCGACTCCTCTTTATGCGATAAAATAGTAAGGTCTGTACCTGGCATTATCGAAGGGCGTCATGTGCTTGAGGTGGGCCCGGGGCCTGCTGGTCTTACGCGCTCTATATTGGGCGCGAAGCCTTCTAAACTAACAGTAATAGAAAGAGATAATAGATGCCTCGCTCTTCTTAGCGATATTAAAGCTGCTTATCCTAATTTCGAGATCATTGAAGGAGATGCGTTAAAGATTAACCTACTCTCTCTTGGCCTTCTTGAAGGCTCAAAAATCATTATTATCTCTAACCTTCCATATAATATAGGCACAGAATTGGTCTTTAGATGGCTCGAGCATGCGGAAGTAGTTGAGTCCATGACTCTCATGCTTCAAAAAGAAGTAGTTGAACGTATTTGCGCAAAGCATAATACAAAGGCTTATGGGAAGTTATCTGTAATGTGCCAAATCATGGCAAATACAAAAAAAGAATTTGATGTATCTCCTAAGGCTTTTTATCCCCCTCCCAAAGTACATTCCAGTATTGTGACTATAAAGCCTTTAGCTCATCTGCCGCCCAAAGAAGTAATAGAGAAGGTGCGTGAGATCACTCATTTTGCTTTTATTGGAAGAAGAAAGATGCTGAGATCTTCTTTGAAATTTATCCCAGAGAGTGTCTTTGCTGAGCTTGGGATTGATACGGAAGTAAGGGCTGAAAATGTTAGTCCTGATGAGTATTTGAAATTAGCTAAAGCTCTGCTTTAAATAGCGATTCAGCGCACAAACTATTAAAGCTTCAAGCCTACTTTCAAGCAATATACTTGCGCGACAAATTTCTTGGCAAAACTTGCATCATATCCAATGCCTAACTCATATCCTGGTTTATAAAATTTCATAGAGCCTCCAGCATTATAAGTAGAAGCCCGTGGGTTTAGGTAAGAAACCGCGAAGCTTGAACGGTAAAAGGAAGTTAGTTCCTGGTTTTTGCCATGGTTTCGAGCAAAGCTACCATGCACTTCACTGGTGAGCTCAGCGTCCTCGATATTCCTTAAGTGCTTAACGGTAATACCAAGAACCGATGATGTTTGCTGAACATTAAGAGACGGTATATATTTTGGGGTATTAACAATAGCGCTGCCACGGTTTCGGTAAGTACGCGCTGGTATGTGGCTTATTTTCCTATAACTTTTTATAAAAATAGAGTCACTAACAAGGCCGATGTATGGTATGAGATGTAGATTTGCTCTAGCTAAGTAATCCTGCCCTACAAAGACATTAGCTCCAAATATTTTTGCTTTCGGCTTAGTGTAGGAAATAATTTCCCCTCTGATTTTTTGTATATTAGGCGCTTTAACATGGCCTTGGCCAAAAATAAGACGCCCATCCACGAAGATGCTAGGGGTAACGTCAAGATGACCATCCATAACCCCCATATATCCTTCAGCTTTGTATTTATTATGAGTCACGATTTTACTTCGCGAGGCAAAAGCTGCAATAGAAAAAGTTGTATCGTCTATACGAGCTCTATATCCCAAGCCATAACATTCTGTATCTATTTTATGGTCTGCGAACTCGCCTAAGCTTTTTTGTTTGGCACTTGCTCTTATAACTTTAGTAAATACTCCTTGCTCTATTGTTTGTGCTTCCTTTTTGTCTTCTATAGTAGATGCATAATCTTGCTCATTGGGTAAATTTTCACCTGCATCAGCTAGAGCGCAGTAATGCGGAGCTAAAAATATTAAATATATTACAATTGTTTTAAATGCGCCTTTAACTCTCATAAATACCTATTTCCAGAGTCTTACTTTGCAGCATATGAGCTAAACATAAGCAAATTATATCTGGACCATAGTCAAAACTAAATATTCGTCAATCACAAATTGTATATATATACTTAATATAAAGCTTTTGTATCATAGTAAGCTTTACTTCTATTAAATATTCTGTAGTATCGGGTTTCTTGAGGGGGTGCTTTAAGGAGCGTTTTTAGAAATTACAGGTTCTGAATGAAATTAAGATTTCTGAGCAAGGTATGCGCTGCAGTAGTGCTGAATTTATATTCCCTTGGGCCCCTGGCATCTCCTTGGCTTCCAGAGGTTGGGCAATATACATACATAACGAACTTTAATTTTGTAGATTCTGTAACTATTCAGCGTCTTAAAGTGGAGTCTCGGACATATTATGCATTCGAGCAAGATATATTGTTCTTATACGGCAGAAGGTATGAATATGAAAATGATGACAAATTAACTCCCGAGGCTAAAGCCCATCGCGTTCAAAAAGTGGATGAACAAATTTTAAATACCAGACGCAAACAAGCCAATGTACGTAAAGATTATCCTTTGCGCTTCATCTCGCAATCAGTCGAATATGGTATCTGTGAAAATCATAGCTTGGCACTTAAAGTCATCTCGCAGATGCAGAATAAATTTATCCATTCTTCTCGTGAAAATCTTGGTTTTGAGCTTTCTCATAAGACCAAGCTCTTCGAGACTAATAAGTATATTATCTCTCTGCAGCCTATGTTTGCAGCATATAAAAATTCAAGCTCTATAGATGATGTATCGGGCTCGCTTGCACTCTTGGTTGGTAGGACAGAGAAAACCAAGTTTGGTAAAACTTTGAACTTGGCTTCTCTAGCCCCTGGTCTATCCAAGGATTCCTGGTACTTCAATATAGATTATACGACGGGGCTTGAGACAAAGAATGGGGCGCTGATTTTGCTTCAAACATATAATAGATTCAGGCCAAAAGCATCTAAGCTATACAACCAAACCTCCACTGAGCAATTTTCACTTGCAAAGTCTTTGTATTTAGGAAGTTCTGCAAACCCCGTTAAAGCGACCGTGCAAATAGGATATTTCAATGAACTCAGCATAAGGGCCCAGAGAAGTCTAGCATCGGGAGTGCAATTTGCAATATGGCTACAACTTTGAGAGAAATATCACAAGATAAAGAGAAAA
>JAZKAD010000015.1:28497-50754 GCA_040389305.1 Pseudomonadota bacterium
ATTACTCTAAACTCAATGCTTATTGCCTTAATGGCTATGCTCTATGCTCTATACCTTGCCGCGCGATAATAATATGTGACCCTAAGCTATTAAATCATGCCTTCTTAAAAGATTACCAAAAAGATTATGTAATTAGATTCGCACATAAAAAGGAATTCTATAGCTTGTTACATAAGACATTTCAGCATTTGGGGAGCAGCAAAGCCAAGCATTATCTTGACTTCATTTCCAAATCAATGACTGCTAAAAACGTACCATATATACGCATTATATATTGTATATCTATTGTTTTTGGAATGTTATTTCTCTACTGCATTTCAGCCTTAAATTTAATACATAATGTATTTTATTTTGCGCAGAATATATTCAAAACTATACTTTTTTGCTCTGCGAAATATCAGCAAACTGCAGAATTTAAATCTATGCAGGACGTAGATTCTTATCCGGTCTACACAATATTACTGCCCCTATATAAAGAGTCTAAAAATGTTGCTCCTCTGATAGAGCATCTCTTAAAAATAGAGTATCCAAAGTCTAAATTGGATATTAAACTCATTGTAGAAGAGGGTGATAATCTTACCATTAAAGCTATTCAAACGCTTACTCTGTCAAGTTGCTTTCATCTTATAAAAGTGCCATACTCTACTCCCCTGACTAAACCTAAAGCTATGAACTACGCTCTCGAATATGCTATCGGAGAATATCTAGTTATTTATGATGCCGAAGATAGGCCGGAGCTTGATCAACTTACAAAAGTGGCGACAAAATTTGCAAGCGCTTCGAGTTTGGAGGTATGCATTCAGGCTAAGCTCAACTACTATAACCGTGATGAAAACATACTCACAAAGCTCTTTAGTATAGAATATAGCATATGGTTTGATTTTTTTCTCAAAGGACTGGATACAAGAGCCTTGCCAATACCACTTGGAGGCACGAGCAATCATTTTATAACAAAAGTACTCAAAGAGCTCGGGGCTTGGGATGCATATAATGTTACAGAAGACGCAGATTTAGGCACCAGACTATATTTATCAGGACATCGCGTATCTATAATAGATTCATACACCTTTGAAGAGTCTCCAATAACTATAGAAGCATGGATGGGCCAGAGGGCTAGGTGGATTAAGGGCTATATCCAGACATTTTTGGTATATTTAAGGCAAAGGAAGGAGGGGAGGCGGAATGATTTGAGCATAGGTATAACTATTTGGCTATTCATAGGACTTGTTACTTACTCTTTTCTTTTGCTACCTTGGCTTATTGCGGGAACGCTACTATGCGAGTCTAGCTTTTTACATGCAATGTTTATCATCAACAGTATTTTTTCTCTATCTTATATGTATGCTACAGCTTTTATAGTGCTAAAGGAAAATAAGAAAAAGGTAAGCAACTTCACTGTTCAAGATATAACAGCTTTAATCCTTTGGCCTCTATATTTTTTATGTCATACGGTTGCGGCTTATAAGGCTTTATATGAGCTACTGACTGAGCCATTCACATGGAATAAAACGGAGCACGGAGTCAGTGAATATGTGAATATTTCTGCGGGAGGGGTCCCGAAGGGTACAGAAAAAAGGACTACGCATACTTCAGATGAAGATATAAAATTTTGATGTATGACGCGCAGTATTTCTGTTATAGTAAGGGCATTATTTATACAAAAATACTATGACTAATTTCGCGACAAATCTTGCAATTGAATTTGTACTAAGCGGGCTAAATAAATGAATGATTTATTTAGTGTGAAAGTAGAAGGCACAAAGAAGCAGGAGAAAAATACCTATACCGCTCAAGATATCGAGGTTTTAGAAGGGCTTGAGCCAG
The DNA here is from genome assembly GCA_040389305.1 of Pseudomonadota bacterium. Taxonomy (GTDB): domain Bacteria; phylum Pseudomonadota; class Alphaproteobacteria; order Rickettsiales; family Rickettsiaceae; genus JAZKAD01. The sequence goes on from JAZKAD010000015.1 coordinate 30,322, forward strand.
TAAGGCGACGTCCTGGTATGTATATTGGCGGTACAGACGAAAATGCTTTGCATCACCTAGTATCTGAAGTACTTGATAATTCTATGGACGAAGCAGTAGCTGGGCATGCCACTAGAATCGCTATTACCATGCATGAAGATGGTAGTATTACTGTGGAGGATAATGGACGAGGTATTCCAATTGATCCTCATCCAAAATTCCCAGATATCTCAGCCCTTGAAGTTATTTTGACCACATTGCATTCTGGTGGTAAATTTTCCAGCAATGCATATCAAACCGCGGGTGGTCTGCATGGTGTTGGCGTATCCGTAGTGAATGCTTTGTCTGAAAAATTTGTGGTAGAGGTAGTCAGGGATAAAAATCTATATCGCCAGAAATATAGCAGAGGCGCACCTCTCACAGCATTAGAATTAGTGGGGCCGATTGCTAATAAGCGCGGAACCTCCATTACATTCCATCATGATCCTGAAATCTTTGGACCTAGTTTAAAATTAGAGCCATCGCGAATATATCAACTTGCAAAATCTAAAGCCTATTTATATCGCGGTATTGAGATAAAATGGACATGTGATCCATCTATTCTTCCAGAGAATATCCCGGCAAACGATATATTGCGTTTTCCAAATGGTCTCACTGACTATTTAGTTTCTAAGCTAAGCGCGGAAGACGCTATAACTACCTCCGTATTTAGCGCTGAAATTAATGTAGTATCAGAAGGAGCTAAAGTAGAATGGGCTATTGGATGGCACGAAGGCGAAGGGTTTTCGCAGTCTTATTGTAATACGATATCTACTCCTCTTGGAGGAACGCACGAGCAGGGTATGCGCTCAGCCTTGCTTCGTGGGCTTAAAGCTTACGGAGAAATGACTGGCAACAAGAGAGCATCGAATATTATCATTGACGATATTCTAGAAAATGCCTGCGTAGTACTATCAATATTTATTAGAGATCCATTATTCCAAGGTCAAACTAAAGAAAAACTCGTCTCAAATGGCGCAGTAAAACTCGTAGAAAATGCTATAAAAGATAGATTCGATCATTGGCTAAGCGCTGATAAAGCGAAGGCAAGTAAATTGCTGGATTATATCATTGAGCGCGCAGAGGAGCGTATTAGTCGTAAATCTGCAAAAGCTGTCAATCGCAAATCTTTTACTCAAAAACTAAGGCTTCCTGGAAAGCTTACGGATTGCAGTAGGGATATTCAGCAAGGGACTGAATTATTCATAGTCGAAGGCGATTCAGCTGGAGGATCTGCAAAGCAAGCGCGGAATAGAGAAACTCAAGCCATTCTCCCCCTGCGTGGAAAGATTCTTAATGTAGCAAACTCTAGTGCCGAAAAAATCAGTCAGAATCAAGAAATCACTGATCTTGGTATCGCTCTTGCTTGTGGAACTCTTGGGGCTTACCGGCAAGAAAACTTACGTTATGAAAAAATTATTATCATGACCGATGCTGATGTCGATGGTGCGCACATAGCGGCCCTACTCATGACATTTTTCTACATGCGCATGCCAAAACTTATATCAGACGGCCATCTATATATTGCGCAGCCCCCACTATATCGCTTAACGCAAAGTACTAAGACATACTACGCGGCGAACGACATTCAAAAAGAAGAGTTAATGGCTAAACTCAGTAAAAGCTCTAAGGCAAAAATTGAACTTGGAAGATTTAAGGGTCTTGGAGAGATGACAGCGGCACAGCTGAAAGAAACTACGATGAATCCAAAGAATCGTATTTTGACTAAAGTAACCATTGGTGATTTTGACGAGGTTAGTAAAATAGTAGACGATTTAATGGGCAAAAAACCAGAAAAGAGGTTCCAGTTTATCTACGATCAAGCATTGATAAAGATGGAAAGTATAGTGGAAAAGCTTGACGTATAAGGTAATTGAGATCATTAAAAATAGGTAATTGGATGCTTGGAATAGATATAGACGTAGCTATCTTTCTTGCGTATTTACTCTTGAACCTGGGAGTAGGTCTTAAATATGGCAGGAACGTCAAAACAATAAGTGATTATGCGCTTGGTGGAAGGAATTTTAGTACGGGAGCCTTGGTAGCTACTATCGTAGGTACATGGGCAAGTGGCAGTGGTTTTTTTATTACTTTATCAAAAGTTTATTCTGACGGCATTTACTATATTATTGCTTCAAGTTTTTTAGTAGCGCCATTATTTTTTATGGCCTTCGTTTTTGCTCCAAGAATGGGCGAGTTTTTGGGTAAAATATCTATGGCAGAAGCTATGGGTGAATTTTACGGAAAACATGTCAGGATGATAGTTGCAATGGCGGGTATTAGCGGATCGCTCGGTATAGTTGCTATGCAATTCAAAGTAGTCGGAAATATATTTCATAATTTTTTAGGGATCTACGATACTATGGCGGTTATATCCGCTGGCGCAGTAGTGACTATTTATTCTGCTTTTGGTGGGATTAGATCTATAACTTTTACTGACGTATTACAATGCATTACTTTTGGAGTTGCAATTCCTCTTATTGGTATTTTGATATGGAGTCAATTGCATCATGAACCAGGTGGCTTTGATTTAGGAGTGGCTTTACAGAATCCACAATTTAGTTTATCCGCAGCTTTTGACTTTGGTAATGTGAAATTTTGGGAAATGATTCCTTTATTACTGTTCTTTCTTGTCCCCGCTATTAATCCTACTGATTCTCAAAGAGTTATAATGGGTAGTAATATAAGGCAAGTAAAAAGGGCTTTTGTGATATCTGCCGTTATTGTGCTCTGCATTAAATTAGTTACAGCATGGATACCCTTCCTTCTATACAATGTCGATCCTACATTAGAGCAGAATCAGCTGCTTCCATATATAGTAAATAATTATACATATGTTGGGCTCAAAGGGTTAGCTATTATTGCAGTAGTAGCTCTTGCAATGTCTACTGCAGATGCTTTTATGAACGTTTCATCGGTCATGTTTGCTCATGATTTATGCAAACCGTTAAACATCGCCATTAAAAATGAGTTATTTGTATCAAGAGCATTTACTGTGTTTTTGGGAGGAGTAGCAATAGTTCTAGCTATACTCAACAATGACTTATTAAGCGTAGTATTATCTGCTCATAGCTTTCATATGCCAATCGTCACTGCCCCTCTTATTATGACTATAATGGGTTTTCGAAGCTCTACCCTTTCTGTGCTTATAGGTATGGGGGCGGGGCTTGCCGTTGTTATTTTGTGGAAATTTCTTGATATTAAACTAGATTGCATAGTTGTTGCTATAGCTATCAACTTCTTATTCCTTGTAGGTTCTCATTATATTCTTCGCCAGCCTGGCGGGTGGGTTGGCATTAAAGATAAGACGTTCCTCGATCAAGAGAAGCAAGAAAGGCGACTTTGGAAAAATAAAATCAAGCGACAAATCTATAATTTTAGTGTACGCAGTTTTATCAAAAATCTCGCTCCCAAAAACGAATTGATGTATTCCGGATTCGGGATTTATTGTATCATTTGTACATTTGTTACTATGTACTCTACGCAAGGAGAGATGGTAAAAGCAGATGGTAGGTTAGTTGTATATTGTTACCAAATTATGCTAGTTACTGGCACTTTAATGGCTTCCTATCCGGTTTGGCCACCTAGTATAAAAAAAGAAATCATTGTACAAATTTGGTGGCCTTTCGCAGTTTTTTATGTGTTGGGATTTTTTAGTGCGTTCTTCGTTTTAATTAGCCATTTTGGCGTTCTTCAGTTCGGTGTTTTTACAACCAACGCTATAATTGCATTTATAATATTAGGCTGGAGGGCTGGCTTTGTAGTTGTAGCTCTCGGATTTTATATCGCTAATTTGGTGTATCAATATTATACGGATGCAGCTCTCATTCAGACAAATATAGTGACCACAGAATTTATTCTCTACCTCTTTCTTCTCCTTGGCGCTGCTGTTGTTATATTCTTCAAACCCAAAGAAGAGCATGCGGTATTTGCAGAAGAGAAAATCCATTATCTTGAGGATGAGTCTAAATTCCACAAAGATGAAATACTCTCTCTTCAGGATATGAAGAATGAATTCATTCGTAATATAGAACATGAAAGCAGAACTCCGATTACTGGCATTACCTCTATGGGGCAAGTGCTTTATGAGAATTATGACAAACTAACGGAAGCCCAAAGAAAAATGGCTGCAAGAGAAATAGCAGATAGTTCTGAGCGTCTAAATTCTTGGGCCACTAATCTCTCCGATCTTTCAAGACTCGCTGCGGATGGCAATGCTTTGCTAGAAAAAGAAAGTGTAAATCTCTCGGATCTTGTAGAAGAAAGGCTTGCTGTATGCAAAAAGCTTTATCTTGCGCGAGAAGAGAAAGAAACGAGATCTTTTATCTTAAGCCAAGACCCAAGCATAATGGTTTCTTGCGATAGATATTATATTTCAAGAGTAATTGATAATCTTATAATCAATGCTATGCAATACTCAAAAGATGGTAAGATAGAGCTAACACTAAGATCTTTGTTGCCTCAAGATAACGACAACTACTCAATAGAATTCTCTATCTCTGATGAAGGAATAGGGATTCCTACAAAAGATCTATATAATATCTTTGGAGTTCTGACAGTTAGCGCTAAAACAAAGACCCCATCTGGCGGAAGAGGCGTGGGCCTTACCCTTTGCAAGAAAATCATAGAGTTGCATCGCGGCCAGGTCTTCGCAGAGAGTAATGGAGTTAAAGGATCGACATTTAGGTTTAAGATATGAGGATCGGGATTATAGCTGGCAATGGAGAACTGCCCCTCAGGGTTGCAAAGGCATACACTAATCTTGGCAAGGAAGTTGTGATTGCCAGAATATCTAGTTCAGACCCCGATAAATATGAAGCTTATAACAATATAGAGCTGTTGGTTGGGGAAGTGGGAAGTATATTCAGATATTTTAGCGCGAATGATGTATCGGAAGTAATAATGGCCGGAGGACTTACGCGTCCTAAATTTACAGATCTTAAAGTGGACGCTAAAGGCGCCGGCCTCGTTGCTCGTATCATCAAATCTAAATTCCTTGGGGATGATAAGTTATTAAAAGTCGTAGCCAATTTTATTGAAGAAAATGGATTTAAGGTAATATCCGCGACATCTATACTTCAAAACTCTACAATCCCCCGGAGTAATATCACTACTCAAAGTCCAAGCTCGAAGGATATGCAAGACATTGAACTTGGTATGATAGAGGCCAAAAAGATTGGCTCCAAGGACATCGGGCAGTCTGTTGTTATTGATAATGGAGAAGTGCTTGGTGTGGAAGGACCCGATGGGACCGATGCTTTACTGACTATATGCTCGAGCCTTGGGAAGTATCAAGAAAAGCCTCATCCATCCGGAGTGCTTGTTAAGGCTATGAAGCCAGGTCAAGACGAAAGATTTGACATGCCAACAATAGGTGTGAACACCGCAAAGCATCTTGCTTCTTGCGGTTTTGCTGGGATTGCTATAGAAGCTAATAAGGTTATAGTGATAGACCAAGAAGAAGTGATAGAGACTGCAAATAAATTAGGAATTTTTATAGTAGCTATATGAAAAAGCGCGTACTTTCTGGAATGCAGGCAACGGGTAATCCGCATTTAGGTAATTATCTTGGTGCTATCAAAAACTGGGTAGAGATGCAAGATGAATATGAATGTTTTTATATGCTTGCAGATCTTCATGCTATTACTATAGAGCGACCCCCGGTGGAGTTGCATAGTTCCATTTTACAAAGCATAGCGGCCTATCTAGCCTCGGGCCTCGATCCTGATAAAGCGACTCTTTTTGCTCAGTCAACTGTACCCGAGCATTCAGAACTTGCTTGGATACTTAGTTGCTTTACGCCAATTGGATGGCTAAAACGCATGACACAATTCAAGGATAAAGCCGGTAAATCCCAAGAAAATGCAGGCACGGGGCTTTTTACATACCCAGTGCTTATGGCGGCAGATATTTTGCTATATAAGGCTGATTATGTACCAGTCGGGGAAGATCAGAAGCAACATATTGAGCTTACTAGAGATATTGCAGGAGTGCTGAATCGTAAATTTGGAAGCGAAGTGCTTCCTGTGCCAGAGCCTTTCATCAAAAAAGAGGCTGCGCGTATTATGAGTCTTCGTGATGGCACAAAAAAAATGAGCAAATCCGATATATCAGACCAATCACGTATTAATTTAAGCGATAATGCTGATCTCATATCTCAGAAAATAAAAAAAGCAAAAACTGATAGCGAGTCTTATATAAGCTATGACAGAGCCAATAGGCCTGATGTCAGTAATTTAGTGGATATTTACGCTGCTTTGTCAGGAAAGACCCATGATGCAGTAGTGGAGCTCTATGATTCTCGTGGTTTTTTTGAATTCAAGAATGATCTAGCAGATCTTGCAGTGACTGCAATATCTCCTATTACTGAAAGATATAATGAATATATGAAGGATGAAGAATATTTGCTGAAAGTGATTGAAAAAGGAGGAGAAAAAGCGAGAGAAGTAGCAAGAAAAACTCTAAAGGAAGTGCAGATACTTCTTGGTTACCCTAAGTTATAGTAAATTAACAAACTTCATCAAAGTCCAAGGCTAATGCCCTACCTACGCATTCTAATTCTACATCTATCCCAAACCATTCCTTAATAGCTCCACAAATAGCCATTTCTTGACTTGGTTGATCTTCTGGGACTTCTTTTAATGCCATCCATTCAGAATATATTTGCTCTGCCCTATCGAGTAACGTTGATACTTTGGGAGAATCTGCTTTTTCTTTTACTCCAGAATGGTCGTATTTACGATGACCAGGCAAAGCGTTAATTGTAAGTTCGCTAAGTGTTCTTGATATCGAAACTGCTCCAGGCGCCGACATAGGTAAATCGACTATATCCTTCATTTCATGCTTGCAGTTTATAACTAAGTCTAGAAACATAGCATTTGTTATAAGAGCTGATTTATTGCGCTCGACTTCCGTACTAAAAAGTAAATATGCAAGAGTAGATAAAAATTTTAATTTTGAAGCAGATTCTTGGGTTTCTTCTGTGTATATACCTGGGGTCTTACCGCATACAATATCCATAATTGAGCTAGCAATCTCAGGATTAGAATGCTCATGAGTCATTTTTTTAAGAGTAGCGGAAATTTTTGAGTAGGATTTTATACCAGGCACAAGAGAGGTTTTTGATCCAGTGCAATTTAATTTACTGAGCTCGGTTATTGAAAGATCTGTTGCAGCGTAAGTAAAAGACGAATTATGATGTTGAAACCTATGTTTTATAGGGTAGATCTCTGATCCAACGCGCCCATCGGCCATAGAAAACGCACTTGCTCTATGTATTAAAAGAGTCTGAGCGAAGATATGAGTGCTTTTTGGAAGATCTGCGAATGGACCATCTAGAGACAATGAAACTGGATCATGGTTATGATAATACTCTTGGCGGACTGTATGAAATTTTTGATGCAGGAGCTGGGCTATGCAATAAACTTTGAGAGCTTTCTCATCTATAGTAATTTTACTCCCAAGACGTAGAGCAAGATTACTGGCTTCAAGTATTGAAGTTTTAGCCCCTACGAAGGCTTCGTAGCAGTCTTGAAGTATTTTTAAACCCACATTATAAGTTCTAGATAGTGTAGCAAGATTTAGAGGAGGCTGTATGCCTTGAGCGTTGGTATCTATATTTTGTAGAATGACGTCAAAGGCTGTAGTTAATATATGGTCCTTACTTCCCTGTATCAAAGGCGCTGGAAGAGTATAGTCAGCGCCAGCTATATCTTCAATAAAGCTATCTAACCCATGTGCAGCTTTATCGCGCATATAGCACATAAATTTTTCTAAATTATCAGAACAAGCCTGAGATAGAGCATCGCAATTTATACCAGTAGCAATTTCACTTATTTGTCTAGTTACCTCCTCAAGAATCTTAGTTAACTCTTGGTAACGATTTTTTACAAGAAGCTCTTTATTATGCCGATATAAAGCTTGGACTTCGCGAGATTCTAATACTCTTTCTCCAAAATGGGTCAAAATTACCATGGGAGTAATATTTCCCTGGACTCCGGCATTTGAAGCTTCACTTCTTATCCACGGAAGACTTGTGTCTAAGCTGATTAGAGGGTATTTTTTAGCGGTAGAATTACCATTATAAGATGAAGTACTTGATTTCTCAGGTGTTGCTAAAATCCCACAGTCTTCGCTTAGAGTGTCATTAAGATCACGTGCTCTTTTACTCATTAGTAGCAATCCATTAATACAATAGCTACCCTTATATCTCTGTGGGGCATAAAAGTAAAGGAATATTATGGCTTTTTATGCTTATAATAAATAAAAGGTAACACATGTCAAAATCTGGACAAAATTTCTATAACTCTGCTGATAAAGTACAAAGTCGCCCTATTCCTTGGCACCTAGTACGGCTAGATGCGGAGGCCTTCTTGGCAGATAGCGAAGAAGAGGAGGGGGAGATCATACTACCACTTTTACATACTGCTTGTAGCCGAGAGAGTGTAGATAAGGAAGAAATACAAAGATTGGTAAAAGAGAGGAATGCAGACGAGCTGAATGAACGAGACGTATATGGACGCACCGCTCTTGCTCTTGCTGTATCTATCCCAGATCAGGATACGCGTTTGTGGGTAATGGAAATTTTGCTTGAATCTGGGATTCATCCGGAGTTTTATGGCAAAAATAATGCAGAGCGTACATCGCCTTTAATATTGTCTCTTACTAAATCTTCGGAAGAAAGGTGTGGCATGGAGATTGAACTCCTTTTAAATCACGGTGCAGATATTTTTACTAATATAGATTATGAAAATAGCTTGTTTATTGCAGCTAGGCATGGATATACAGAAGCAGCTATGCTTATACTTCAAAAAGCTACAAAAGAAGGTTGTGTTGAAGCGATCACTGCTCTTGGGGTCGCCTATGAAAATCATACTGTGCAGGCATCTGCTATAAACAATGGGCATCCAGAATTTGTCGCTCCATACGAAGAATATTTGCAGCAAATTTTAGGGGCGTTGGATAACCACCAAGGCGAATCATAACTTGGGTGACTTCAGCAAGTAATCTTCTTTCCATATTTCTCGATATAAAATAGGATCTATATTTCCGCCTGAAATTAGCACTAAGACTCGTTTTTTAGTGCTTTGACCAGAGAGCCATTTGCATAGGCCAGCCATATTAAGGGCGGAAGAAGGTTCGCATGCTACTTTAAGAAGGTGGATGAGCCAAGCTGTCCAGTAATATATATCTTCCTCATCTACCAAATACATCTCCTCTAGTTTTTGTAAATATTGAAAAGTTCTCTCTGATACTCCAAGGGTTTTAAGGCCATCTGCTATAGTATCTGGAGAGCGATCAAAGCGAAAAATTTTTCCATCCTGCAAAGAGCGATATGCATCATTTGCTGATTTTGGCTCCGTGCCAAACAATAGAGCATTTGGCGCTAGTAATTCTTTAGCAAGGTATGTGCCAGACAGTAACCCGCCCCCTCCGCAAGAGGCAAAAATCGCATCGGGCATAAAATCTAGTTGTTTCAGCGCTTCAAAGCATAATGTACCTGCGCCAGCTATCGTAGCATCACTATCTGAAGGATGCATATAATAGAAGTCTTTGCTCCCATCTTCTTTGGTCTTGAGCTCTGCCTCTGCCCTTGTATCTGTATAAATTACCTCTGCGCCGTAATATTTTGCTGCCTGTTGCTTAACGGAGGAGGTGTCTTTGGGTAGATAAATCCTTGCATGGATACCAAGAATTCTGGCTGCTAAGGCAAGCCCAATCCCATGATTACCAGTACTATATGCCACAACTTTACTTGGCAAATTCCCGCGCTCTTTGAGTTCTAATAGATGATTTAGTGCTCCGCGCACTTTAAACGCCCCAGTTTTCTGCAAAGACTCTGCTTTAAAATAAATATCCGCTCCTAGCATTTCGCACAAGGTTTCAGACCTAAGAACTGGAGTCTTGTGCAAATATGGCGATATGCGAGAATAAGCTTTTATAACTTCTGAAGGGTCTTGGATTTGCATTTATCAATCATATTGCGGTTAGGTCTTCTAAGCTCCATCTGGCTCTTGGGCAGAAATTAAGGTCGTCCACAAGTCTAAGTTTTAACCTCTCAAGACCAGCCCATGATATCATTGCAGCATTATCAGTGCAAAGCGAAATTGGGGGGGCTACAAGCTTAAAATTATGTATAGATAAAGCTTGTTGTAATTTTTCGCGCAGGTATATATTGGCAGCAACCCCCCCCGAGAGAATGAAATTCTGCGTCATAGTGTCATTGCGTATTCCAGTCTCATTACAAAGTTTATTGAACATTTCTATTGCATTCAACGATCGTCTAGACAGTATCTCGGAAGCGGTATATTGAAACGAAGCGCAGATGTCTTGGATAAATTTTTCAGAGTGATTTTTTTTGTCTTTAGCTTCTTCTACAATCCGGCGCACCGCTGTTTTAAGGCCTGAAAATGACATATCGCAGCCTTCGCGCTCCGTCATCGAAAGAGGCAATTTATACGCATCATGCTGACCAGACTTTGCAAGCGCCTCGACAGCGGGGCCCCCAGGATATCCAAGCCCTAGGAGCTTAGCGGTTTTATCAAAAGCTTCGCCAACTGCATCATCTAGAGTTTGTCCGAGGATTTTATAATGCCCAAGTCCTAAGACTGCGATGAATTGACAATGCCCGCCCGACACCAGAAGCGAAAGATATGGAAAGGTAATATCAGAAGTTAGTCTTGGTGTAAGCACATGTCCTTCTAAGTGATTCACTGCGATAAAAGGTTTTTTTGTAACAGAAGCAAGGCCTTTTGCAAACATAGTGCCAACGATTACACCGCCGATAAGACCTGGGCCTGCTGTGACTGCGATACCATCTAAGTCGCTTAAGGACATTTTCGCATCAAACAATGCTTGCCTCACTGCGCTCTCTAAGTTTTGCATATGAGATCTTGCAGCGATTTCCGGAACAACGCCTTGGTATGGAGCGTGTTCTTTAAGCTGCGTGATTACAATATTTGAGAGTATTTGCTTATCACTAGATACTATGGCAGCTCCAGTATCATCACAGCTCGATTCAATTCCGAGGATATATTTGGTCATATCATCTCGCTCATAAATCCACTGCTCGCATCATGCCTTAGCCAATTAGGCAATAATTTCTTTAAAGGCTCTGGGCGAAAATCTATATTGCTTATTTCCGCAAGAGGCATCCAAATCAATTCTATGTGATCTTCCATTTTTGGAATAATACTATGGATTTTAAGATCATCAGATTCAACTTCAAAAATTATATTATATTCATGATTATGGCATATACTATTATGCCCCGGCTCGAAGCTATACTCAAGTAACCCTATAAATCTTGTGATTTTTGCCCTTGCCCCAGTTTCTTCTAGAATTTCTCGCAAAGCAGCTTCTTCTGCGGATTCACCATGTTCGATATGTCCGCCTGGAAGAAAATAAAACGCGATAGGAAGATCAAGAGTTTTGCAAAGTAAAATATGCCCCTCATCTATAATGGCTGCTCTTGCAAGTACATGGATGTTGCCCGCATTACTCATCTACTTGATCTCCACATACTTCTCTTTTTGCGATAAATAGTAATCAATGTCTTCATGATCCGCATCTATCTCAACATGAGAAGCGTACAATTTTTTCTTAAAGCCACCATTTGAATCTTTTTTACTCAGTCTTTTCTGCTCGATTTGAGAAAAAGAGAGGTTGAGAGCTTCGCGTAAGGCATGCAGCACTTCAAAGACATCTGCAAGCTCCTCTATCATGTCTTCAGTAGTAGCATCCGATACTTCCAAAGACTCTTCTATCAATTTATCTTTTAGGCGCTTTATATATTCATCTTGTTCCATAATGCGAGCTTCAATCCTGGCGCCTTTTGCCTTGATAATCTCTGGGAGTTTGTCCCTAATCAGTTTATCAATTTTAAAATGATGTGTTTTGAGTGGGGTCTGTGTCATGATATATTATCCCTCCTTCTAATATATCTTATCCCATAAAACCCTAAATAAAATATCGGCGTGCTGCATATGGTGAAAAACAACTTGAAGAGATAGCTGTTTATAATTAAAGGTAGCATTTGATTAGATGGTAGCACTTTAAATGCTACTAAAAAGCTAATAATAATAACGGTGTCTATCAAGAGAGATATAGCAGTGCTTACATTATTTCTAAGCCAAAGATGCTTTGAATTTGTTATTTTCCGGATAAATAAATATAGTTTTATATCTATATTTTGCGATACATAGCATGCGATAATTGACCCTACAAAATTGACTCCGTACATCCCAAATATCTTCTGAAAAGTTGCATTGTCAATATTCGACCAGGCAGTTGCATCTAAAGAGGCCATAAAATACAAGGCCATAACTACTATAACATTCATGCAAATTGAGAGTTTGACGCAAAAAGCAGCTAACTTAGAGCCATAAAATTCGCTGATAAGATCCGTGAGAAGGAATGTTACGGGGTAGAAGATAGCGCCAACAGATAACTCAAAAACATGAATGGATAAAATGTCGATAGCAACGAATTTTTGATATACCAAATTACCCGTAACTATTAGTACGGAAAACAATGTGCATAATAAGACATATGTTCTATCCACGATTCTCTGCGCTCAAAGAGGTTATAATACCGCGTAATGTCTGTGCTTCGCTATGGGATAAATTCTCTATCCTGCTGAATATATTAATAATATTCTGCTTCATTAACTGCCGCTTTTCTGGAATTTTAAAAAATTTTGCGCCTTCTAGCTCGCCAAATAAATGATCAAATAGATGCTGTAATTCTCCCTTTGTTGCAAGTTCTTGCGCATTTGATAAATCCTCGCGAGGAGTGGCTTGAAAAAGCTCATAGGAAACTATTGCCACTGCATGGGCTATATTGAGCGAGCTAAAATTAGGGTCTGTGTCTATGGTTAGTATTTCATTTGCTAGGGCAATTTCTTGGTTTTGCAATCCAGAGCTTTCGCGCCCGAACATTATCCCAATTTTCTTATTTGCTTGGAGGTTTTCTCTAAGGTTCTTTGAAAGGGTATAGTCTTTATTCATGCTCCGCATTTGGGCCGTGGTGGCATAAACATACTCCAAAGACTCTATTGCATCGTCTAAAGAGTCATAAAGCTTTGCATTATGTATGATGTCTATAGCGCCCACAGCATTTGCATCAGCCTTGGGATTTGGCCAACCATCGCGGGGATTTACTATTCTAAGATCGTCAAGACCAAAGTTTTTCATAGCCCTTGCCGCCGCTCCAATATTTTCTCCCATTTGAGGGGAGACTAAAATAATGGCTATGCTTGGTGTTCTCATCCTTTCCTACTGTTGCTTCCTACTGTCGATCGCGTCACATATTAATATATTGCCTTCAACCTCTCTAACTTTTAGAATCGCCCCCACTTCTGCGGGTTTAAAATCCTCAGCAAGCTTAGCATTCATTATAGTGCCAGACCATTTAACCTGTCCAATGATGCCTGCCTCGAGAGGAAGATTTATTACTTCTACTTCTTGACCAACAAGGTCAGAGGTTTGAGAGCGCTTTGTGCTAAATATATTAGGATACTTAAGGGGCTTCCATAAAGCGATAACCCAAAAGCAGGAAAAAAGACAAAACAAGAGATATTGATATACCTCCATACTAGGAATGAAGCTTACGATGGCTGCAACTGTAACTGCGCCCAAGCTCAGAAAAATACCACCAAGTCCTGGGGATATGAGGAGCTCGATAAGTATTCCGGCAAATCCAAATATGAGCCACCATTCTGTCTGAGTAATGTCCATATTCCTTCTCCTGACTTAATTATAAACGTCTATTAAGGTAAGGCTGGGGGTGGGGCGTCATGAGCATTAAGGCGCAAAAATTCCACCACATTCGCTATATCTTCAGGCTTGCTAAGTCCCGCGAAGGACATTTTAGTGCCAGGCAAATAAGCTCTTGGGTTTTTAAGAAATGCAAAGAGATCTGCATATTCCCATTTTCCGCCTTTAGCCATCATTGCTGCCGAGTATTTATAATCCGCAATGCTGCCTTTATCGCGGCCTATCACGTTCCATAAATGAGGCCCCACTTTATTAGGTCCATCTTTATCTACGCTATGGCAAGCAAGGCATTTTTTAATTATATTTTCTCCAGCGCTAGCATTCGCAGTTTTCATCAGAGCTGCTATATCTATAGGAGCTTCTGGCGCTGCTGAGGCAGTAGATCCTTCAACATGTATTCCATGAGTGTCTACAGTATACCCACGTTGCTCCGGAGAGAGATTCGGTTTATATAATATATTAACAACAGTACCTACAATCATAGCAATTAAACTTGCTAGTAAAATAGATGCGGCAATTTTATTTAGTTCAAATCCGGACATAAAATCCTAAAATAACATCTGTTTATAGAACGGTGTATCCAATTTCCCACACGCATCCCAAAGGAAGATAGCACATAGAACATATTTCATTCAAGAACATTTCTTTTTTGAGGTGTATTTTATCCGATGAGCATGTTATAACATACAAATATAATACTAACAACTAGGGTCATTTAATTATGTCAGAAGCAGTACATGTAGATCACAAGTCGCATAACCTAGACAATCATGCGCCGCATGGATGGAGAAGATGGGTGCTTTCTACGAATCATAAAGATATAGGTTCGATGTATATCTTTTTTGCTATATTTGCAGGTCTTGTAGGGGGATTATTTTCATTTGCTATGAGACTTGAGCTTGCATCGCCAGGAGGTCTAGTTTTTGGTGCTAATCACCAGCTATACAACGTGATAGTGACAGCGCATGCTTTTATCATGGTCTTCTTCATGGTTATGCCTGCTTTAATTGGAGGATTTGCAAACTGGTTTGTGCCTTTAATGATTGGGGCTCCTGATATGGCCTTCCCTAGATTAAATAATATAAGCTTTTGGCTTCTAGTGCCTTCCTTTTTATTGCTCCTTAGCTCTGCTTTTGTTGAAGGAGGTGCGGGGGTTGGTTGGACAGTTTATCCCCCTCTTAGCAATGCAATTTTTCACCCAGGTGCCGCCGTTGATATGGCAATATTCAGCCTGCATCTCGCTGGTATCTCCTCTGTTCTTGGGGCGATAAATTTTATTGTCACCATATTCAATATGCGCGCTCCGGGTATGAGTTTACTCAAAATGCCATTATTTGTATGGTCTATTTTGATTACGGCGTTTTTACTTATTATGGCGATACCAGTACTTGGTGGAGCTATTACTATGCTCCTGACGGATCGTAATTTCGGTACGTCATTCTTTAGGCCAGAAGGGGGCGGTGATCCTGTGTTATTTCAGCATTTATTCTGGTTCTTTGGGCATCCCGAGGTATATATCATAATTCTTCCTGGGTTTGGTATAGTCAGCCAGGTGATAGCTACTTTTTCTAAAAAGCCGGTTTTTGGTTATCTTGGAATGGTCGGAGCTATGGTATCTATCGGAGTTGTGGGTTTTATCGTATGGGCGCACCATATGTTTACTGTAGGCCTCGGCTTTAACGCTTTGGTGTATTTCACTGCGGGCACTATGATTATCGCGATTCCGACTGGTATCAAAATCTTCAGCTGGATCGCCACTATGTGGGGTGGATCTATAGAATTTAAGACTCCAATGCTATTTGCCATAGGATTCATTTTTCTTTTTACCTTTGGCGGAGTAACAGGAGTTATTCTTTCAAACTCTGTGATAGATAGAGCAATGCATGATACATATTATGTCGTAGCACACTTTCACTATACAATGTCTCTTGGAGCCTTATTTGCCACATTTGTAGGATTTTACTACTGGATAGGGAAGATGTCCGGCAGACAATATCCAGAAACACTAGGTAAATTACATTTTTGGCTTACATTCATAGGCGTTAATATGACCTTTTTTCCACAGCATTTTCTAGGTCTTGCAGGAATGCCTCGTAGGGTGCCCGACTACCCAGATGCATTTGCTGGATGGAATATGGTGTCATCTATTGGCTCTAGTATTGCAATGGCTGCTGCGTTTTTCTTTGTGTTTATAGTGTGGTATACCTTAAAGCATGGAAAACCATGTCCAGATAATCCATGGGGAGAGGGCGCTACTACGCTTGAATGGACTCTAAGTTCGCCTCCTCCATTCCATACATTCAGCACACCCCCGGTAATTGAATAGGCGGTAGTTGAATGAGCGCAGAAATGAGCGGCATGGTAAGCAGTGCAATTACCCGAAATACAGCGAGTGATAGTACGGTTAGTGACTATATCTCGCTTACAAAACCCCGCGTGATGACATTGGTAGTGTTTAGTGGTATAGCGGGTATGGTTATGGCTCCAGGGCCTATGCATCCTTTGATAGCTTTTGTTGCTACTTTATGCATCGCTCTTGCGTCTGGTGGAGCTGCAGCAATTAATATGTGGTATGACCGCGACATTGACACCATTATGCTGCGTACGCAAAATCGTCCTATAGTAAAAGGTAAGATAGCTCCAGAAGAAGCCCTTGCGTTCGGGGTCATACTTTCGTTTTTTGCTGTAATGTTTATGGCTGTATGTGTGTCGTACCTAGCCAGCTTACTTCTTCTCGCGTCAATCCTCTTTTATGTGTTTATATATACTATATGGTTGAAGCGTAGCAGCGTGCAAAACATAGTAATTGGTGGTGCTGCTGGGGCATTTCCGCCAATGATAGGCTGGGCAGCTGTCACTGGCAATGTGACAATAGAATCCATGATATTGTTTTTGCTGATATTTCTATGGACGCCACCGCATTTTTGGGCCCTGGCTTTGTATAAATCCGATGACTACAAAAAATGCAATATTCCGATGATGCCTATAGTAAAAGGAGATTTGTACACTAAAAAGCAAATCATCCTCTATAGTTGCCTTATGGTCGCAATCTCTATCCTACCTAGCGCCGTAGGTATGACAGGGGTAGTTTACGCATGCTTTGCGATAATGCTTGGAGCTTGGTTTTTATATGATGCTGTTTCTTTGTTAAGTGACCAGACAAACCGCTTAGCACCTAGATTATTTTTCTTTTCTATAATATATCTTTTTGCTATTTTCGGATTTATGATGATAGATCATTACATTAAATTCTAGATATCGTGTTTCAAGGCTTCTATGGATAAATCTACCAAGAAAAAAAACATGGCAATGCTAATAGTGCTGGTTGCTATGGTGGTGTTGCTATTTTCTGTGTCTATAGTGAAAATGACTGGATACTGAGAATCATAGGATTATACCAAATTCCAGATTAAATTAGATAATTGATTTTTTTTGCGAAGGCTGCGTAAGTCTATAAGTAATAGATGCGCAAAGCCGAGTTAAAAAATCGATTAGATCATTTAAAAATGAAACTTGGTATTGCTTCGCTTTTAGGTTAATAAAGACGTGTTACCATTCTTTGTGCGATCTAAAACCCGCAATATATTGCATATAATATCTGCAGTTTTATCTTCTCGATCTAAACTTGGGTTGAACTCTGCTATTTCCAAGCATTTCAGGTTTTCTGATGCAAAGAGTATAGGTAAATTATCTTTGACTTCATTGAACCTAAGGCCGCCAGGCTCAGGACTTCCGACACCAGGAGCGTCTTCGGGATCGAAAGAATCTAAATCGATTGAAACTCCGAATCCTCGCGTATTATGTCCTACAATCTTCAGGGCTTCTTCGAACACAGATTTTACACCGCGTCTTTCGACTTCTTCTATATAAAAAACTTTTACCTTGCTTGAGGCCAAAAAGTTATTTTCGCCTTTCTCAAAAGATCTGACCCCTATTAGCACCAAATTTTCTGGATTAATTTTACGTCCATCGCAGCCGATATGCCTAAGGTCGCTATCGCCATTATCTAGAAGAATAGCAAGGGGCATGCCGTGCAAGGCTTGGGAAGGGGAGGTTATGTAGGTGTGAGCATCCATATGTGCATCTATCCATATTAGCCCAAAATTATTTTGAACACTTAAGCTATTGGTGACGCCAGACCAGGTGCCTATACCACAGGAATGGTCTCCCCCGATGACAACGCATAGCTCATTTTCAACCCGAACAGCCCGAGAGACTTCTGCTGCAAGCTCCTTGCTATGTTTAAGGACTAAGTGATAGTTTTTACCATGGCTGTTTAGTTCTTCTATGTTTTGAATATTTTCAATGATGCAATCCCATTTAAAATTCGATCCAAGTTTTTGCACAAGTTGATACTTAGATTCAAGATATTTCGGTCCAGAGTTTGTTGTATGAATCTGCGCTCCATGTCCGAATGCAGAACCAATAATATTAAATCTGCATTTTACCTTATCCATAACCTATGACATATTTAATTTCTTCATTTACTATATAACTACCCGAAGCAATTACCATAAAACCTTACTCACATCCTAGGTTTAAAATTGCTTGTGATGCATAGTTGTAATATTGTGTTGAATTTAGACGTCAGGTTAGGTAAGTCATGCAACAAAAAACACCACAAAAATCTAATCTCACATTCGCCTTGATCTGCTTACTTTTTAGCATGACTCTACTCACTTTTGCTTCTGTAGAAATCTATAATTTATTTTGTAAAGTAACTGGGTATGGAGGGACTACGCAAAGAGGATACGTATCTTCGCTTGTAAAAGGCAAGCGAGATATCATTGTGAGGTTTGATGCTAATGTGAATCCCGATTTGCCTTGGATCTTTATGCCCAAGCAAAATGATGTTGTTGTAAAACCAGGGGAAAATACTTTAGTTTTTTACTATGTCGAGAATCGTAGCAATAAAGATATTGTAGGGACTGCTGTATTCAACGTCACCCCTAGTAAGGCTGGGCAATACTTCATCAAAATCCATTGTTTTTGCTTTGAAGAGCAGTTACTCAAGGCGGGAGAAAGGGCTATGATGCCAGTCTCTTTTGTTTTGGACCCTGCGCTTGAAAATGATAAAGATATGAAGGATGTTGATACAATCACTTTATCTTATAGCTTTTTTAAAATACGCGATCAGTGATATTTACTGACCTATAGCAGTATTTAGATCTTGCCCAGTAATAACTTAACTCCAATGACTATAAAAATAATACCTATAGTTTTATCTATCAAACTCTTAGCTTTTTGAAATTTTGAGTTAAGTAAATTGCTCGAAAAAAATAAAGCAACCAAGGTAAACCATACAAAGGTTTGTATAAAAATTATGGCAGCATATAAAAGAATTGTATGAAGCTGAATTTCCGCCTCAATTACAACGCTAAATACTCCAATAAAGAATATCATAGCTTTAGGATTAAGAGCATTTACTAAAAATCCCTCATAAATAGCTTTAGTTATGCTCATTTTCTCATTTTTATGATCAGAAATGATCTCGGTATCCCCAGAATTTCTTAAAGTTTTATATCCAATATATATAAGGTAGAAGGCCCCGAAATATTTGACTGCCACAAATACCAAGACATTTTGTTTAATTGCCAATCCTAAACCTAAAGATATGTAGGTTAGATGCACTAAAGTGCCGAGCGCTATTCCGAGGGCGGTATAAATACCATGTTTGCGTGAGTAAGATAAGCTGTTTTTAAGGACGATTACAAAATCTGGGCCCGGGCTAATTAAACCAAGAGTCATCACTAGCATTACGCTAAAAAACGAGGTGCTTACCATTGGATAAGCCCCGCTCCCCAGGTGAGCCCAGCGCCCAAGGCTATAGTCATTACGATATCACCTTTTTTGAGCTTTCCAGATTTTTTAAGAGTTGTAAGAGCCATGGGCACAGATGCGGCAGAGCAATTTGCATGCTCCCCTACTGTTTTCACGACGCGTTCATCTTCAATACCAAGATTTTTGGCTATAGCATCAAGGATTCTGATATTTGCTTGATGAGGAACGAAGTAAGAAATGTCAGATAAACTTAAGTTGGATTCTTCCAGCAGAGCAGAAGCTGCGCTAGTCATTTTTTCAACCGCGTGCTTAAAAACTTCAGAGCCTTGCATTTTTATAACCCCAGCTTTGCCGTTCATGCTAACGCCGCCATCTGTATATAATATATCCACGTAGTTTCCGTCTGAATATATCTTGCTAGATATAATTCCCGCACTTCCGCTTTCTTGCTTTAGTATAACCGCGCCAGCACCGTCGCCAAATAAAATGCATGTACCACGATCTTGCCAATTTAGGAGAGAGGACATAAGGTCGGCGCCAACAAGCAATACTGTATTATAGCCGGAAGCCTTCATCATTGCGTCCGCCACATGTAGGCCATAGACAAATCCTGCGCATACTGCTTGAAGATCGAATGATGGAATGGAGGAAAGGCCTAGATAGCCCTGGAGCTTTGTAGCTACCGAAGGAAAACTATTATCAGGACTGGTAGTGCAGACAATGATAAGATCAATGGAAGATTTGTCTATATTAGCGTCCTTAATAGCCTCGAGAGAGGCAGCAAGAGCCATATGCGAAGTATATTCGCCATCAGAAGCTATATGTCTTTTGGTAATGCCAGTGCGACTGCGAATCCATT
>JAZKAD010000015.1:50764-88674 GCA_040389305.1 Pseudomonadota bacterium
AGAGCCATTATTGAGGCTACGTGCCAGCTCTTCGTTGGTGACGAAGCGCTCCGGCAGGTATAAGCTGCAGCCTGCTATGACATTCCCCATAAACTTTAGTCTTCGTCTGAATCTACGCTAGCTTTAGCAAGGAGTACTTCACGGCCCTTATATGTACCATCTTTCATAGACATATGATGAGGCAACTTGAACTCGCCTGTTTCTGAGTCAATAACTACATTGACTTTACGTAGAGCGTGATGAGAGCGTCTCATGCCGCGTTTAGATGTAGATGTTTTTCTTTTTGGAACTGCCATTTTATCAACCTTACACAAATAACTTGTCAAATAGGGGTGCAATATATTATATTTCTTTGACAAAATCTATATGTTTTTAATCCTATGCACAAATATACCATTATATTCTCTATACTATTCTCTACATTTTTACTATCTAGCTGCCAAACTATTGATTCACGCGGGCAGTATATTGACGACTCTCAGCTCAAAGTGATTGAAAATAAAACGATGACCAAGAATGAAGTAATTAGCATGCTCGGCTCTCCAACATTAATTCCAGACTATAGCCCTGATGTTTGGTACTATGCAAGTAGATCTATGAGACGCAGTGCTTGGTTTAAGCCAAAGGTCACGGCGCAAAGAATTATTCAAATTACCTTCGAAAGTGATAAGATAGCAGAAGTTGAAGTTTTAAATGAATCTCATCAAGAAGGCATAAAAGTTATTAAAGAATATACCAAATCTCTTGGTAATGATCAAAACCCTCTGCAACATTTTGTGCATAATCTTGGGCGCTTTAACAAGCCTATCAACCCCAAGAAGCATAGATATACAAAGCAAACTAAGCCCTAAAGATAAAATTAGGGCAAAGACTTAGGTAAAGCTTTGTATAATTTCTCTAAAGTGCTAACAATTACATCAAGGTTGACAACTCGTTAATTTTTGGCTATTCTAGGAGAAGACTCAATTAACCCTAGGTTACCAAAAATGTGGAATTGATGATGATAATTGATCTTATAGAATGTTGTTTTGCACTCGATTTCTTTAACAACCTTTGTTGGTTTTAATGTAATACAAATCTTTACAGCCCTACATGCTTATACTGTGGAGGACGACAAGTTACTCTATGGTACTATTTTGTGTTTCATAACATGCCTTATAATTAATATACTAACCGTGTATTATAGAATTAAGAAAGTCCAAACCCCCGTTCATAACCTAGAGGTCTAATGAAGAATAGTAAACCAGCAGCAATTAAAGACTTTTATACAGATATAGAGGCGCTTAAGCAAGTAATGGACCTTTCTCCTGGTCATATTTACTGGAAAGATAGAGACGGAGTTATGCTGGGGTGTAATCTAAAGACCGCACAAAGCCTAGGGTTTAATAGCATCGAAGAAGTGGTGGGGAAGTCTGATTTTGAGCTCCTTGGCCATGATAGCTCTACTGAGGTCAGAAAAAATGACCTCGAAGTGATAAATACCGGCAATGCTATCGTTGTAAAAGAAGCGGGCAAATTACTTGGGAAGGATCATGTATTTTTGAGTCATAAAACCCCTTTAAGAAATACAGACTCTGAAATAATAGGAATTTTAGGGGTGTCATTAGACATTACAGAGCAAGAGGAGATTGTAAGGACTTTAAACTCTCAGCAGGCTCAAAAATCTTATGTTGCATCTCTAGGTGGCATACCCAAAGAAGACAAAGATTTTTTAAAGTCTAAAACCTGCATAATGGTTATAAGTGTTGGTCAAGAATACCACGAAGGTGCCAAATTTAAAGCTACTTTAGAAATGGTAAATTCTCGCTTTAAAGAATGTACTATAGCTGTATGCGATACATTACAACGTCATACCCTTTGTATACCTAAAGATAGTGATTACAATACTTCGAAGCTTTATGATTTATCAAAATCCTTAGGAGACGAATGGATTCAAAGAAATGAAGCGGTAATACAGACTCAGCTTAAAATCCCATCTCGGTGTGTCAGATGGGATGAGTGGTTTAAGACAGCTAGATTCGAAGAAGATTTTAAAAGAGTGAAGCGTCAATATGAGACTAATGAGGGCTATAAAGCCGCTATAGTCGAAGTTGTCAATACATTCGTTGAAAGGAATAGTAAACGTACCCCAGGAGCCGATAAAAAAAAGTTTTTCAACCACTCGTTAGAATATATTCTGGAAGAGTGTGCGTGCATGTTGCAGTGGTTTGATGGAGCATACGATTATGAGGTATATAACGCCCCGCGAAGTAAAGCGCTTGCCGCTACTTTTGCTATGTTTGAGCAAGAGAAAAGTACTTACCTACTTCGTCCTACAGTAATAGAATTTACGAGCATTGCCTCGAATAAGGAGGAATTAAATAATAATAAGATTGCTCTCGATAATATAGTAGAAACTTTGCCAGGACATGTATACTGGAAAGATAAAAATGGTATGTATTCAGGTTGTAATTTAAAGCAAGCCCAAAGTTTTAATCTACATGATGTGAAGTCAGTATTAGGAAAAAGCGATTTCGATCTACTGGATTATGATATAGCCTTAGCTATAAGAAAAAATGACTTAGAAGTAATGAGTGCGGGGAGAACATGCGTCAGAGAAGAAGCGGCTGAATTTTTGGGCAAAAGATCGACTTTTTTGAGTTACAAGACTCCTATAAAAAACTCTCACTCTGCGGTGATAGGAATAGTTGGGGTGTCGCTTGATATCACAAAGCAAAAAGAAGCTGAGCAAAGGCTTATAGAGAAAAATCAGTTATTAAAAGAAGCTATAAAAGCCAAGCGAGATTTTCTCAATAATATCAGTCACGAGATCAGAACCCCGCTCTCTTGCATACTGAAGATGTCTAATCTTTTATACGAAGACTGGGAAAAATATCCGAATAATGAAGCTCGCAAGGCCCATCTTAAGATGGCTGTTGACGGCAACAATAGACTGCAAAGCGTGCTTTTAAACCTTCTTGATTTATCCAAAGTGAATGCAGAGAAGATGCAATATGAAAAAATACCATATTCTCTCGCAAGGTCTACGGAGGATGTCGTTAGGGAGTTCATAGATCAAAAACACAGAATTCACTTGGACTATAACAAGACCGAGGATTTCAATTGTTTATATGATCATTTTAGGATTGAGCAGGTTATAAGGAATTTACTTGCTAATGCTATTAGCTATGGAGGAGAGGGGGATATCACAGTCACTCTGTCCCGAGAAGAGGGTCTACTAAAATTTAATATAAAAGACCAGGGGATTGGAGTACCGGAAGATGAGCTATTATGCATATTTAAAATTTTCACTCAAAGTAGCATAACTAAAAGTGGCGCTGGTGGGAGCGGCATAGGCCTATCTATTTGCCAGACAATCATCGAAGGGCATGGAGGAAGAATCTGGGCTGAGAATAACCAAGATATTGGTAGCAATTTCACCTTTGAGCTACCTCTCCCTAAAGAGCAAATAATTTTTGATGTACAAAAGCAAGACTATGTCCCAAGTACAAAGTTTGACCCAAACAAGAAAAAGCCAGTAGTGCTTGTGATAGATGACGAGCAGACCATTCTTGATGTGTCTTCTCTTGTACTCAGTAGCATAGGGTTTGAAGTAATCACTGCAAATTCAGGGGAAATGGGCGTAGAAATATTAAAAGAGATAGCGGATAAAATTGACGTAGTTCTTTTAGATATGATGATGCCAGCCGCTCCTGGATTAGAGATACTGAAGATAATAAAAGCAGATGAAAAACTGCGTGATATTCCAATCTATATACATAGTGGCATGTCGGATGGTGATGAGGTAGAAGAGGCCCTAGCGCTCGGTGCCCTTGGATTTATATCTAAAACTTCAAGCCGTGATAGCATAGCAAAAATTTTATCAGAGTTCTTGAAATAAGGTATAAAAAACCCTATTATCAGAGCTTCAGGTAATTAAAGGCAAGACATGCGCCCAAATAAAGCAGCCGCTTCAGAGCGTCAACTTAAAGTGGCTGAGCTCATCAAAATATCCTTAGCTGATGCTATCACTAAGGGCAAGGTGAAGGATCTTCGTCTCTCTAGTAATAGCGTTACTATCACTAAAGTTGA
The DNA here is from genome assembly GCA_040389305.1 of Pseudomonadota bacterium. Taxonomy (GTDB): domain Bacteria; phylum Pseudomonadota; class Alphaproteobacteria; order Rickettsiales; family Rickettsiaceae; genus JAZKAD01. Next base: position 54,836 of record JAZKAD010000015.1, read on the forward strand.
AGTCTCCGGGGACTTAAAAGTGGCAACATGCTATGTCATCCCCTTCGGTTCTTCATATAGCGCTGAGATTAAAACTAAGCTAAGCGCAAAAGAGCTTCTTGATGCTTTGGAGGAGTCAAAATATGGACTTCGTGCCTGGGTTACTAAAAACGTCGCTTTGAAATATTCTCCCGAAATAAGATTCGCGTATGACCACGGCTTTGAAAATGCCAGTATTGTAGAGCAATTATTGCAAAATAATGCGAGTAATGATGAAGATTAAGCTAAGTATTTCTCATGCAAAGCATTTGCTATGGATGGTGCTTACTACATTAATACTATCCTCATGCGGATTTCATCCGGTATATGAAAAGAACTCAAATGAGAGAATTCCTTCAATTGAAATTGCTCCTATAAATTCAGTAGAAGGTGCAGAATTTTATCATCGTTTATCAGATATCATTGATAACAATGAAAATGCAAGATATCAGCTACAAGTTAAATTGGTATATACATCCTCTCCATTGGTAATTAGTAAAGACTCTGACGTGCTTGAGCAAAATGTAGCTTTAGATGTGCATTCAGACCTTCTTGATAAACAAACAGGACTTATTACTAAGATCAGAGATTTTAGAATAGTGGGTTCTTATAATGCGATCTTTTCTCCTTATATTAGCTATACGGCAGAAGCTGCAGAAAAAACAAATCTCGCTATACGTGCGGCAGATGAAGTGCATAAATGCTTAAGTGTATTTTTTAGTCAGCAGATTCAATTACCCTAACTATTATATTCAAGCCATTATATTCAAGGAGATTTTAATATGTCCCATCCATTGCACGGACTAATGACAGCTCTTGTGACTCCATTTAAAAATGATGAGATCGACTTCACATCGCTGCAAAAACTACTGGATTATCAAAAAAAAGGCGGTGTTAAGACTGTTGTAGTAGCTGGATCTACCGGAGAAGTTCCAACCCTTAGCAAGGAAGAGTATAATGAACTTATTAAACACGCAGTAGAGTTCGCGGGCGGCCTTAATATCGTTGCAGGCTGTGGGTCTAGTAGCACGAAAATCGCAGTAGACATGGCAACTTCGGCAGAAAAGATAGGAGCTTCTGCTTTAATGTGTACTGTACCTGCTTATAATAAACCTACACAAGAAGGAATTTGGTTGCACTTCAAAGCCGTACATGATGCAACAAATCTACCAATAATGCTTTATACTATACCTAGTCGTACTGGTACCGATTTTACAGATGAAACTATTTTACGTTTAGCGCAGTTACCACGTATTGTGGCGATAAAAGATGGCGGGCCTGATATCGAGCGTCCTCTTAGAATGTCTGCAAAACTTTCAGATTTCTCAATACTCGCTGGAGACGATTCCGCTGCTACTTTATTTTATGCGCAAGGGGGGTCTGGTCTTGTCTCTGTTGCTTCTAATGTAATGCCTCGAACAATGTCAAGGCTATGTGCGCTTTTACAAGAATCTCGACTTCAAGAGGCTATAACGTTGCAACAAAAGTTGTTTCCAATGTACAAAGCAATGTTTATTGAAACTAACCCAATTCCCGTGAAATACGCAGTCTCTCTCCTTGGCTTATGTGAGCCAGATTTAAGAATGCCTTTATGCGCGCTAAGTAAAGATAACCAAGAAAAAGTAGAGATCGCTATGAAGATTGCAAAGGAGCTGGAAGATTTGCCTTGGGACTGAATATTTAGAGTCGGATATAAAGGCCATCTCCGTGAAGATATAGATATAAAAATTATTTTCCTAGGTCTTTATCTATAGCATTTTTCACTAGATTCAATATCTCATCGTTTGCATAAGGCTTCTTAATATAACATATTGGCCCAAGCTCCATAGCGCGATCTAGATCTCCTCCTCCGGCCGTACCACTTTGCAAAATCACAGGAATATGACTTGTTTTGGGATTAAGCTTCAAAAGAGCCATCACATCTGCACCGTCCATGTCTGGCATCATGAGATCTAATAGTATTAGATCTATATCTTTTATGTTCTTCCTAAGATAGTTCACTCCTTCCATAGCATTTGTGTAGCCGTGAATTGTATACCCTTCTTTTGCAAAAATGAGATCCAAACTTGATATAATATTTTCCTCATCATCAATAACAAGAATAGCTTTTGGCCTTGTTTTATTGTCCATATATTCATCCTCAAGTATTTCACGTTCTGGTAAGGGCTCTCTATTTTCATCATAACACATTGGGAGCTGGAAGTGAAATGTTGAACCTATTCCATCTGCATTATTTTCTGCCCAGATGCGACCATGATGCATTTTTATAATTTTCGTACAGAGTGCAAGGCCAAGGCCAGTGCCGCCAGCGCCAGTTTTCGTCCTTGAGCTCTGCTTAAAAGCTTCGAATATAACGACAAGTTCTTTCGGTGGAATACCAACGCCATTGTCACGAAGAGAGAAGTGAAGGTATCGGTTATCTTTAGGAGCGCTTTGCTCGCCGTCAGCTTGGGGGTTGCCAGAGGCCTGGGATGGGGTAAACTCTTCGAGATCTTCGGTTTCTATTCTCAGTGATGCCTCTAGCCTACCACCTTCTTTGGGGCAGAATTTTATGGCATTTGTACAAAGGTTCCGAATCACCTGAAAGGTAAGTTCGCGATCTGCGGTTATTGGCATTTCTCCTTCGGTAGTAAAACTAATTTCTATATTTCTTTGAAATAAATAGAGATTTTGACATTCATCTATAATTTCCGACACTGAGCTAGAGATATCAAACTTTGTAATATGCAGCACCCATTTTCCAGCCTCATGCTTAGAAAGATCAAGTGTATTATTAACTAGATTAGTTAGTCTCTTGGCATTACTTGCAACTTGACCAGCAATGCTTAACTTCTTTTCGTTTGACAGACTTTCCCATTGCGAAACTAAACTTTCTGATAGGCTCATGAAATTATGCACGGGAGTTCTGATCTCGTGACTCATGTTGCTTAAATATTCGGTTTTAAATGCAAGAGCATTCTCTAGCTCTAGAGTTCTGGTATGTACGGCATCTTCGAGATGGGCATTGAGATCATCCCGAGCTTTATTCATAAAATCGTTCCAAATCTCTCTGTTACGAGAGAAAATTGCTCCCACGACTACTACGTGTACAAACATATATGAGCATAGTGAGACGTATCTTTCGCTTGGCCATTCGGTAATAACGCCTCCAAGAGCGTAAAATAATCCGATACCTAAGATTACTCCTATAATTTCTATAATAACGAAGCTCAAGACATCTACTAACAATAAAGTAATAATAGTCGCTATATTAAAATTTATCATAAGCTCTAGAGACAAATTGCTTTTTAAGGCAATATATGATGTGAGCAGTGGTATAGCGACAATTACTGTCATATACCAGTAAAGAGGCAAAAACTTTTTAAAACTAGAAGGCCATTGCTTCCTAAGTAATAACCCTACCCCTAGTAACGTTGCTATCGCTCTGAAACCTAAACTAACATGCGAGTGTAGAGCGAGGGCTTCGTATAGATATGCTAAAGGATGGTTGATAATAATGAATATCGCAAAAGTATTATACTGAGCTCCATATTTATGAACTCTACTAGAAGCGAGGTCCGCTATGTAGTTGACAAAAGCTACAGTCATATTTTTCTGCAAATAAAGGTTTTTATCCTGTCTGCGTTAGAATAACTTAAAATCTCCAGAGTTTCAAAGCCATTTTGAGATAATAGAGCTTGCACTACTTCTACCCTATGTTTATGCGATCTGATTCCTTTCAATTTTTGACCATTTGAAATTTTAATAGGTCCAAAGTTATCTAAGGAAAATAATAAATTATCTTTAGCAACGAAGTATGTTTCTACTGCATTTAGACATGAGTTCCAAACGCACTTCATTGCGAACGAATTTATGTGAGGCAAAAATGATGGGTTGATTTTTGCAAAATATTCAAGAGCGCCTCTCACAAGTTCATAATTATATTTTCCTGAATAAGCGCTAAGTAAGGAGCGAACTTCGTGGTTAGTATCTACGCTCATTATCAAAAGATCATTTCTGTCTGTCATTTTTTTTATCTGTCCAATTATATGGCTCTGATCAGATACTAAAAAATTACCCAGTGTAATACCAAAAGACAATACGCATTTGGGGCCGTTATATTTTTGTTTTATTTTGATATCTAGATTGCTAAATAAATCAGCCTTTAAACTATAAATATCTATTTTTGAAGTATTATTTTTGACGAAGTTATGAGCTTCGGCTAGGTATTCCGCTGAATTATCTATAATATGATAGCTTTGCACATCATTTGCATAACTAAGAATTGGTAAGGTTTTGTGCGTTATAGCATGATCTGATCCGGGTCCGATTTCAATAATCTCTCTGATGCCTGACAAATATTTCTTAAATATATCTCTTCGATTTTTAATGATATTAACTTCATCATGGAAAATATAATATTCTGGACAGTTTTTAACTAATTGATCATAAGCATCACTTGATTGCTTATATACATAGGGTAGGATATCTACCCCTTCTTCTGTCGTGAAGAATTTAAAGTAGTCTTCTTTTTCTTGTGAGGTCATTAGGGAGGGGGTATACTTATTACCGGATTTGCCCAAGAATGATAAGTCGCCTTCTTTCTTTTCTAACTTAATAAGAGTGGAAGGAGTGTCTGTAGTCAAAGCGCCGGCTTGGGCGTTATGAGTTCTACTAGTTAACATAATTTATGCTTCTTGTTAAATAAATACTGTAATGTAAACTATTTCTTTAAAGATTTCAATAGTTTTGTCAGAGTGTAGCATCTTATTTATAACTTATAACATCAAAGTAAGTAATATTAAAGATTTAGATCTTAAAATAAGTAAAATAATCTAGATTATAGCGAGCATTTTGTCTCTAATATCACAGCTGTTTATCTTTTCTAAGCGACGAGAAGAGCGATGAGAAGTATGAATGCGCCCTGGTCTATGGCCATTTCTCGGGCCTAGAAGTTAGAGCTAAGTCATAACTTCAGAACCAAGTTGAGATGTCATGCAGAATATATTCCGTATTTTTTACGGTATTGCCTATCCAGAATTATATATGCTACTATAAGTATATATAATATTTAGGTTAAACAACTATGAATAAGTCACTTATAGAGATCAATGCTTCTTCATTTCAATATATCACGAGTGTTTTGCCAGAGTTTAATCGTATATGCAAACCCTTATATGATTTCGGGGTTCCCTATTTCATCTACACAAAAATGTATAAAGATGGCTCTTATCTAAGGCTATCAAACAATAATGCGCTACATGAGGCCTATTTCAGTACCGTTAGTGATCAGGGTGAATATTATACTCATGCTCTTGAAAGCAACTCAATAACCTCACTTGGTGCAAAAAGTAAATTTTATGCTATGCCGTCAGATATTAATTTTTATGATAAAAAGACAAATTATGTAGCTCATCTCGCATGGAACTTTAATATCTGGCATATATTGTATACTTGCAAAAAAAATGACGCAAATTCTATTCACTATTATGGATTTTGTTTTTCGCGCGATTGTACATATGCGAGTCAAGTTTACTTAAATCATCTTTCTATACTTGATCATTTCATTCTCTATTTTAATGAACAAGCAGCGCATCTTATAGATACTACTGATAAAAGAAAATTAGCTTATTATAATCAAAATTTCAATTTTCAACAACCATCTCAAGACAAATTGCTTGAACATAAAATTCAGACTTTTTTAGCAGAAACGCGGCTTAAAAAAATCTTGATACGAGGAGTGCATAAGGAAGATATACCCCTCACGCCGAGGGAGGTGGATTGTTTGCATTATTTGTCTCTTGGGCATGGTGCCAAAAGTATCGCGAGGATGCTCTCGCTGTCGCCGCGTACTGTGGAATGTTATTTGACCAAGGTAAAAGATAAGACTGGGTATTCTTCTAAAACCAAGCTACTTGAGGCTTGGAGCAGGGCTGATGGTCTAATGATGCCGTGATGCGAGATGGAAGGGGTAATGTCAAGACCAAAGGCTATTAAAAACCCAAAATTTTGGCATTAGTAAATTGTACTTGTAATTTACTTTTTATTGATACATATTGGGTGGTCAAGAATTTTATAGACTATTATTTTTTGGATTGAGGGCGAATGGAAGTAGCTGAGCATTATTTAAGTCTTGGAAGTTCAATAGTAAATAGACCGCACATCAGGCGTGCTCTATCGTATATCTCTATTGGGCTATTCATTGCTCTTATCTCTTTTGTATCTGTATCAGTCCATAGGTTCATAGGTGCTACCATCTCTATATCATTGTCTGAGCCGGAGGAGGCGGAGGCAACTGATTATAATACGGTTGAAGTCATAGCCGCGAAGGGCGACACCTTATCAAAGATACTACTGAAGCAAAATGTATCATACAAAGACAGTCGTAATATCATAGAGCTTTTGAGCAAAACTTCTCTGCCCACCATAAATATAGGCCAGAAGTTGATCTTCGATTATGATACGAGCTCAGTTGAGGATGCTGAGGAGGATGAAGCTTCGATAAGTCAAACTCTTTCTCAGATTGCTATAAAGATAGATAAAATACATAGTATAGAGGTTGTACGCGGACCTAAGGGGTGGGAAGTACATGACCTTACTGCTCCTCTTAAAAAAGTTATATCTCATTCATCGGCCGTAATAAATAATAGCTTCATGAGTACTGCGAAGTCTTTGGGGCTTAGCACAAGCAATATCTTAGAGCTTATCCAGGCATATAGTTATCAGATCGATTTCCAGAGGCAAATTAAATCCGGCGATAAGATTAGCTTCATTATGGAAAAGTTTTTTACGGAAGACGGCAAATTTTCTCATAGCGGCAAGGTTATGTTTGCTTCTATGAATTTAGCGGGAAAGAACTATAACATTTATAGATATTCCAAGGATAATAACGATAAGTTCGAGTATCTCTCGGAAGATGGTCGCAGCGTAAAGCGTAATCTTCTTAGAACTCCCGTAAGTGTTGCTAGAGTGTCGTCGCATTTTGGAGATCGTAAGCACCCTATACTTGGCTTTACCAAGATGCACAAAGGAGTAGATTTTGCTGCTCCCGTAGGCACTCCTATATATGCTGCTGGTGATGGGGTAGTTACTGAATGCGGATGGAAATCTGGTTATGGTAGATTTATTCAGATCAAGCATAGCTCTACTTTGTCCACCGCTTATGCTCACGCAAGTCAATTTGCTAAGAACATAAAAAGAGGTAGCAAAGTCAGTCAAGGGCAAGTGATTGCACTTGTTGGAAATAGTGGAAATACTACAGGCGCTCATCTGCATTACGAGGTAAAGATAGATGGCAGGCATGTAAATCCGATGTCCATCAAAACTACTCCAGGTACTGAGCTTAAAGGAAATGAGCGCAACCGGTTCGATAAATTTAAGCGTGAGATCCATACATTAGGGACTCAGCTTGCAAAAAACGCATAATCACGAAAATACCTATATTTGAGTAGCTATTTCCTGTTATGAGTTTTAAAAAACAATAGATGGCAGATTTTATCAGCAGACGCTCCGGATGATTTGCATTCAATCTCAGCCATTTCTAGGTTTTTCAGTACGTTTATAATACCCTTAGTTTCAGAAATGCTAACTATCTGCCTAAAATCCTGGACGTATTTAAAAAATATTGGAGGTTTTATGCTCTGTATAGCCGATTCTAGTGACTCCCCCCTATCTTTAAGCGAGACTGCTATATACAAATTAATGTAGTAGCGGATTAAGGCCCTTATTATCCAAACTGGTGATATATTTTCTGCGAGTAATTTTTCAAGCTCGATAAAATACTGACCGGCATTGCCTTTAGCAAATGATATGCATAATTTATCAGGTGAAGTCATAAGGCTTCGCGAGATAATCTCAGACACGTCACTTAGCTCTATATTGTCCTTGTCATGAGTATAGAGAAGGAGCTTACCGAGTTCGCTCATGATAAGAAATCTATCTCCCGCAAGATGCATTGCAAGGTACGCGACGGCATCTGATGTAATTTTTTTCGAGCTCTCTGCGATTGTTTGCCTAATTAAGAGTGCTGTAGCTTTTTCATCGGCCGCGTAGCATCCAAATGAGGCGAGCGACTCTTCGGCTTCAAAAAATTTACGCAAACTTGAAGATGGCGAAAGTTCGTCCGCAATCAAAATAGGGAAATTATGTATTTTTCCAAGAAGCAAAGCTTTAAATGAATTATCAATGGTTTGCGGAACATCAGTTATTTTAATGATCTCGCCTTTATTAAACAAACTGGCGTTATTTAATATAATATCTAGGCCTTTATTTTCTGCATCTTTATAAGAAATGCTTTTTATCTCCTTCCCACTTAGTTTAGAGATTTCAGTGCAAGTATAAGAAATAAGGCCTTTGTCGGGGCCGTAGAGTAATATGGCGGAGCTTTGACCGGATTTGCACCTACTTAGCAATGAGCCCATAGAGGCTGCGGTATATTTCATGCAATATGATTCCTCAAACAACTAGTATTAGTCTAGCGTATTGAAGCATACGCATCTAGCACTTATCATGCAAAATGAATTTAAAGAAAATAAATTTAAAACGTGAAGTTTACGAGATGAGGTAATGAGTGGTGGGCTTGAGAAGACTTGAACTTCCGACCTCACGCTTATCAGGCGTGCGCTCTAACCAGCTGAGCTACAAGCCCACTATACACAAATCCATAAGTTAATATTACCCGTCAATAGGGAATGGATTAACATAGTATGGACGCTGTGAATTCTACAGAAATACCTGATACTGTCAAGATAATAACAATTATATTTGATGTGATTTATAATTGTCTTTTTAAAAGAAGGACTATATATTCCGGTTAACAAATATACAGCTTTTAGTATGAAAGAACGAATTCACGAATTGATGCAGAAAGGCAACCTAGATGAAATAAAGGAGTATATAAAAAGTAATCCTACATCATTAAGCGTAAGGGATGCAGGTGGTGCAGTAGCTTTGCATTATGCAATGCAAAGAGGGGAGCCGGACATAGTACGGTATTTACTTGCCAGGAAAGAGGTCGATAGGCACCCAAGAAGTAATGCTGGGGTAACACCCTTGCATGCTGCAGTGATAAAGAATAACCCTGAGTTATTGATGGATTACGAATTAGATGAAGAAGTAGATACAAAAGCCCCATTTCTTCTTCATATTGTTGCTAATAATAATTGTAGGATAAAAGTATTTGAGCATTGCATCCGTATAGGATGCAATGCCAACACTCCCTTATCTCTCGCGAATGATTCTCTCGGCGCGCTAAATATTCACAATACTATGACGCCTTTTATGATTGCATGCTCTAAAGGTCATAAGATTTTGGCTCGCTTTATGCTAGATCGTTATGGAGATAGTTTGGACGCAAGTATTCTAGATCATAAAGGTTGCAGTATGCTGCGCTGGGCTTTGGAGCTTCGCGAGGTGGATATGTTAGAGAAATGTTTAAGACTTGGCATATCAGTTGACGCGCAAGATTTGGATGGATTCTCTTGTTTACATTGGACTTCGATCTACGCGGCCAAAAATATGGGGTTTTGGAAAGAGGGAGCCGTGTCTCTAATATTTTATGGAGCAAATACATCTTTAAAAACTCAAGATAATGAGCGTGGTATGACCGCTCTTGGTATAGCAGCGTTTGGACAAAATGCATCTGCATTAGAGGCTGTGGAGACATTATTGGAGCATGACGTGGACTGTAATATCCCCTCTTCAGTAACTATTAGTGCATCGCCATTGTCACTTCCTCCTTTGTGGATTGCAGTAAGTGCAGGTAATTTAGATGCCGCCGCGTCTTTAGTGCAGAATACTAGAGGTAGCAATACGAGACAAGAGGGTGGGAATACTCTACTGCATTTAGTAATGAGGAATGAAAGAGGCATGGAATGCGCAAAGAAGCTTTTAGCTAAGCACCCATGGATGCTTAATGACAAGAATGGAGAAGGAGGCACGCCAATTCTTGGAGCCGCAGTTGCGAACCAAGTAAAGAATATAGAATTTCTGCTAAGCCGCGGAGCAAACCTTGATATTATTAGTGATAATGGTATGCATACAGTCCACTGGGCTGCTATGTATGGATCTACTGATGCGTTGCAGGTGCTTTTTGAACATGATCAGGCTCTTGTAACTATACAAGATACAGCCCGAAATACACCTCTGCGTACTGCAATAACGCATAATAAATTTAGCACTGCAAGTGCCATCGTTTCAAGATATACTACTGATACTATTAATACAAAGAATGCAAGATATGAGACTGCTCTGTATCTAGCGCTGCAAAAATTTGCAGAAACTAGAACTCAAGATGCTAAGGATTGTATAAAAGCAATTGCTTCGCTGGCGTCATTTGAGGACATAGACTACGGTCATCATTCCGCATCAGAAGTTGCGGGGATTCTGCGCATTGAAGATTCAGAAGTGCTAGGATTACTTGGTGCTTCGGCAAATCCTGCTGTCCAAGCTTTAGAAGCGGCATAATTTACTTTTTCTTTGGCCCATTATATTGTATCTTTTACGTATTCACATTTAAGAGTCGTATGTGCAAGGAAAGCAAGTCATAGAAAAAGACCTTACTATAAATTTTGGCCCACAGCATCCCGCTGCGCATGGAGTGTTACGTCTTATTCTTGAGATGGACGGAGAAGTTATTACTAAAGCTGATCCGCATATAGGGCTTCTTCACCGTGGTACAGAAAAACTGATAGAGCATAAGACTTATTTGCAAGCAATACCTTATTTCGATAGACTCGACTACGTCTCTCCGATGTGTCAAGAGCATGCTTTTGCTCTTGCAGTTGAGCGTTTGCTTAAATGCGAGGTGCCAGTAAGAGCGCAATATATTAGAGTGCTTTTTGCAGAGCTTACAAGAATCCTGAATCATATAATGAATATCACGACCCAAGCCCTTGATGTTGGCGCAACTACTCCTCTTCTATGGCTTTTCGAAGAACGTGAAAAAATCATGGAATTTTATGAAAGAGTTTCGGGATCTAGGATGCACGCCAATTACTTCAGACCCGGAGGAGTGTCGGAAGATGTTCCAGAAGGCTTGCTAGAAGACATATTAATCTTCGCTGAGCAATATAAAGGGCGCCTTGAGAATGTCGAGACACTGCTAAATGACAACCGCGTTTGGAAACAAAGAACCGTTGGTATAGGCGTAGTCACGCAAAAAGAGGCTATGGACTGGGGATTTTCCGGGGTGATGCTACGTGGATCTGGCATAGCTTGGGATTTACGCAAAGCTGCTCCTTACGATGTATATGATAAGATGGACTTTGACGTGCCAGTTGGCAAAAATGGTGATTGCTATGACAGGTATTTACTCCGCGTTGAGGAAATGTATCAGTCGCTCCGCATTATCAAGCAATGCATAGAGCAAATGCCAGATGGGCCAATCAAATCTGAGGATCCCAAATTATCTCCTCCAAAGAGGAAGGATATGAAGACCTCGATGGAGGCTATGATCCACCACTTTAAGCTTTATACCGAAGGGTATCATGTACCTAAAGGAGAGATATACGCGGCTGTGGAGGCTCCTAAGGGAGAATTTGGTGTTTATTTATACGCAGACGGTACGAACAAACCTTATCGTTGCAGGATAAAAGCTCCTGGGTTTGCACATCTGCAAGGCTTAGATTATATGGCTAAAGGACATCTTATGGCGGATGTTGTAACTATTATTTCGAGTTTAGATCTAGTATTTGGTGAAATTGATAGATGATGACGCCAGAAGACATTTTATACATTAAAGACCTCGTGATTGAAGCGGGTAATATAGCGGAAGAATATCAGCGCACTAATTTCTCTGTAGAGACCAAGCGTGATAAGTCCCCTGTAACTCATGCCGATAAAGTTATTAGCTCTACTATTATGGCGGCTTTACTTAAGCTTAAACCAAATATCCAAGTAGTATCAGAAGAAGAGGAAATTCCTGAGCTATATAGCGATACATTTTGGCTTGTTGATCCTATAGATGGAACGAAGAGTTATATCAGGCGCGAAGAGACTTATACTGTAAACATAGGCTTGATTGAGAATGGAAGCCCCAGTTATGGTTTTATATATCAACCAGCGCAGAAGCTTTTGCATTATACAGATTCTGAGCGGAAATTAGTTGTAGAACGTGCAGGCCAAAGATTCGCTCTTCAAGAGGAGGTTAGAGGTCCTGGACGCGACAAAGGATGGAAGGCGGCAATTACAACTCGGGACGGAAGAGTCAATATGGCTGAGTTACTAAAGCTTCATGATATCAAGGACATTATTGCTATTCCCAGCTCCTTGAAGTTATGTTTAGTAGCGGATGGCACTGTTGATATATATCCACGTTTTGGAGAGACGATGGAGTGGGATATCGCAGCCGGTCACGCTTTGATTAAAGCAGCAGGCGGCGAAGTGCTTGATATGAATCATAAAGTTATTCAGTATTCAAAGCCAGGGTTTCTTAATAGTGGATTTATGGCATGCGGGGCAAATTTTGTATCTAATAGTAATTTGTCGTAATATTCTGTGACTAAAAAAACACGTATCTTCTTCGTTTATGTCGTCAAACCACAATGAATTGATAAAATAAGCCAGCATTGCTTGCAAGGAGATTCTAGTGTAATATAGAATACAAGCACAAACCATAATTTTAGGAGAGTATATGTTTAACGATTTAATAACAGAGCGTGATTTCTACTGGCGTTTGATGGCGGTGTTTTGTATGGGCGCTGTGATCCTTGCATCTAGTGATGCTGCTTTTGCTGCTGCTACTTCTAATAGCAATGATGTAATAGGACAAACTCTATGTAGAGTTACTCAGACTCTTACTGGCAATATAGCAAAATCTATAGCCACAATCGCTATATTCGTAGTTGGTATCAGTTTGTTTATGGGTAAAGTAAACTGGGGTACTGCGGCAATGACAGCAGCAGGCGTTGGTATTATCTTCGGTGCTGGTAAAATGGTGTCATTTATTAGTGGTACTGATTCTGTTTGTAGTACATCTACATCATAAGCTTAAAAGTTTATAATGCTAAATAGAATAATTACTTTATCGCTGGTCATTTTATGGCCAGCGTTAGTTTTTGCAGAGACTGCTGCGGTTAAAGTTAAAGTGGTTCCTGCAATATATAGTGACTTATATGATGAATATGAGGCAGTCGGGGAATGCTTGTCCCTTACTAGCCGCGACCTCACCGCAGTCAGCGGCGGTACAATTACAGAAATTTCAAAAAGCCAAGGCAGTAACGTCAAGATTGGCGACGTGATCATAAAAATTAACGGCCCTCTATCCGAAGCGCAATATAAATCCGCAGACCTATCATTTCAGCGCGAAGTTGAGCTTTTCAAAAAAGGCATCATCTCCAAAGAAGCTCTAGAAAAATCTAGAATTAATTTTGAAAAAGCGCTTAGCGATTATAATAACATGATCATACTTGCGCCATTTGACGGGCGCATTGGCGTTATGAAGCAACGCGTTGGTGACATCGTGAAGCCGGGTGATGAGTTATGTAGTATTACAAATGGAAGCTCTACAGAGATCCTCGTGCATTTGCCCGAAAAATTACTTTCTGTGGTAACTAGGGATACTAAAGTAGAAATTTACGATAAAGCGGGAGCATCATTTCCTGGTTCGATTACATCATCTTCTCCTCATCTCTCTAAGGCTTCGGGCAATTTTTTAGTTAAAATTATATCAGATGATGCGGCTCAGTTATCTCACGGAAGTTTTGTAAAAATCAAACTTTTCCTACGCCCCCATAAAGCTATTGTAGTACCAGAACAAGTCATTATGAAAAATGATAAAGGTAGCTTTGTGTTCAAGATAGACGATGCTAATAAAGCAAAGCGAGTATATGTGACTCTTGGTAGCCGCCTTAACAATCAGATAGAAATTATTTCAGGTATTGAGCCAGGTGACAAAGTAGTGACTGAAGGGCTTACCAAACTCTCAGATGATAGTATAGTTGCGATAGTTGAATAGTGATTATATTACTTCTTTATCCTCATTTTCTTTGCCTCTGGCAATGCGGGTAGCGTTTCTAAGGCCGGCACTAAAACCGATGCACATGAAAATAATTAATAAAAGCGGCTTAGTCGAAAAAAATTTATCCGCATAAAATCCAATAGCCAGACCAGTCAGCACACCTGCCACTATATCTATTGCAGCTTTCAACATAACTATATTCTCCCGCTATTTTGTATTGCTTGTAATAATCAATTTCACAGTATACATATATAACCAAAAATAGATGTATGCTTTTTTTACTAGGTATCAAGCCTTTAAATATTCCACCTTTCTTGTAAAAATTTTTAAGCTATGTATTCTATAGATTATATTACAATTCCAATGGCCAAACTATGAATAATAAAAATAATAATTCCCAAGATTTAGAATCTATCTTAAACGAATCCTTCGCACAAACAAGGCGAGCGACGGTGCCAGCTTTAGAGGATATGCTATATAAACCAATCAATGTGCTGGATCATGGTTTTATAAGAGTAATAGACTATATGGGGGACGATAGCGCTATTGTTCAAGCTGCGAGGGTTTCATATGGCAAGGGGACGAAGCAAATTAGCCAAGACAAAGGCTTGATAAATTACCTGATGCGCCACAGGCACACCACTCCTTTTGAAATGTGCGAGATCAAATTTCATATCAAGCTTCCTATTTTTATAGCAAGGCAATGGATAAGACATCGTACAGCGAGCGTGAATGAATATTCGGCGCGCTATTCAATTTTGGGTAATGAATTTTATTTACCAGCAAAAGAAAATCTTGCAGCTCAGTCTAAGATTAACCGCCAAGGACGAAGTGACTTTGCAGTGCCTGACAATGTAGCGGATAGAGTATTATCCATCCTTAAAGACGATGCCACCAACTCTTATGATCATTATATCAAGATGATGAATGAAGATGAGGCGGGGAATGCTATCGATGAGAACGCTGTAGGAATTACAAGAGAGCTCGCCAGGATGAACCTGACCCTCAATTACTATACTGAGTGGTACTGGAAAATTAATCTCCACAACTTGCTGCATTTTTTATCTCTTCGAGCTGACAGTCATGCGCAATATGAGATTAGAGTATACGCAGAAGCCATGCTTGATATCGTAAAGGCCTGGGTTCCTTATGCTTACGAGGCTTTTGAAGAGCATCGTCTTCATGCCGCTCATTTGTCAAGAACTGGTATTGGGGTCATAAAACGTATGATAGCAGGCGAGAAGGTTGTTCAAGAAAACAGTGGATTATCAAAAAGAGAATGGGACGAATTACTGAAGGTAATAGAAGGTTAGGAAGATTGTTGTCGGTGTAATCTATATGGGCAAAGTAAACGTACTATCTATGCGCAAGTTTTGATCTTCTATTGTAGCCACTCCACCAAATACAAGAGGTACATTCTGAGATCCATGACCTACACCTTCCGCACGAAATATTGGTATATTTTGATGCAAAGAGCAGAAGTTTTTGATGGCATAATCAAGGTTGTCACCTGCATTAGTAAAATCGCATAAAATTATAGCGGCTGCCTCATCCACCATTCCCGCTTCTGATAAATGATTGAGATATCTTGAGATTTTATATCCTTTTTCACCTACATCTTCGAGTATTAAAATTTTGCCATTAACTTTCGGGTGTAATTTTGTACCAATCATAGTGGTAAGCACCGTAAGGTTTCCTCCGGCAAGAGTAGAGTCGATCGACACATTATAAGAAGCGGGGGTCAGAGGACTTAAAGATAACGTGGTTTTTTGCCCCGCTAAAACATTAATGATATCTTCAAGGTGATGATGCTGAGCTTTACCCGGGAGCAGGGATGTAAGAACGGATGCATGTAGAGAAGGCATATGATAATGCCAATTAAATAGGCCATGCAGCATTGTAATATCGCTATAACCAATAAGTATTTTGCTATGACTTGGCTTGATGTCTAGGCATTTTGAAGCAATTTCTCCAGCTCCATATCCACCCCTAAAGCACCAGATAATATCGACTTCTGGGTCAAGAATTGCTTCTCTTAGAGAGGCGAGTCTAAAGTCTAAACTATTTGCATAATAAGCAAACCCTGGAGCCCATATACCCATCGCTGGCTTCACTACAAAGCCCGCCTCTTCTAACATCTCCGCAGCTAGCTTTATCATCTCTTCTGCATTTTCGCAGCCAGAGCTTGGAGCAATTATTTGAACTTTGTTTTTGATTCTGTCCATAAGAATTCCCTGCAATTTACCTGAGCATAATTTGTTTTTCTAACAAAGAACTAAGCTTATCTTCTGACTCTTGGTTCCAAAAATATTCATTATTCAGCTCTTGGTAAAAGTTTAAACCTTTACGCCTTAAGCTCTCGCTGCAAAAATGAGACTGAAAAGCGCGAATAACATCGCTAGTCTGAAGGTCCCATTTTCCAGTAACTTCTATTTTGTATCCAAATGTTTTAAGACGTTCCTGAATAGAGGTGTAATCATTCATATCTTCAGACTTGTTTATACCATGAGAATTATACCAGATACCAAGCCCATTTTGCGCCATAAACTCCCAGTCAAAATGTATACCCGGATCAATTTTACGACTAGGCGCTATATCAGAATGTCCAAGAATATTCTGCGCCTGTATATCATAAAGTGCTATAAGCTTTTGGCACAAAGCTACGCAGCTTTGCATTTGTTTATCTGAAAACTTTCTGTCGCCCAAATTATCTAGCTCGATTCCAAGAGAGCTATTATTCAGCATAGTCTCGCCCTTCCAAGAGCTTTCGCCCGCATGCCAAGCCCTTGAAGCATCGGAGACGAGTTGAAAAATTTCACCATTTTCATGGATAAGGTAATGGCAGCTGACCTTAGCACCTTGATTACATAACTTCTCTATAGCTTCTTCAAAAATCATCTCAGTGTAATGTATGATAATGCTATCAATTTTAACGCCACTTGGTCTGCTATCATAATTGGGCGAGAGAAAATTCTGTATTATTTCCATATAATGCTAGATTTGAAGTTTGCTTACGCATATGATACCGAGGTCAAATATATTGGCAATAAATATACTTCTTTTCTTTAAAAAGAGCGCCCAGTGGATAAAGATGCGGATAAGAATGCGAACATAAGCAATAATAAAAAAGCTGTAATTATAGCGGAGACCAAGTCTTTTGCTTTCATTATATTAATAGCGCTGCTTATCCGTACCCTTATCGTAGAGCCCTTTTTTATCCCATCTTCATCTTTGAAAGATACGTTGCTTGTTGGAGATTACCTTTTTTCTACTAAATATAGTTACGGTTATAGTAGATATTCTATGCTTTTCGTGAATCCAACCTTTTGGAAAGGTAGAGTCTTAGCAAAAGATCCTGAACCTGGTGACATTATCATATTCCGCCCCCCTCATGCAATGCATATGCGTTATATTAAAAGGCTTATAGGGATGCCTGGGGATAAGGTTCAGCTCATTAATAACATAGTATATCTTAACGATAAGCCGTTAAAAAGAGAGTACGTAGGTGAAATAACGGATCAAGATGGAGCTTATAAAAAATATATGGAGACACTGCCGAATGGTATAAAATATAACGTTTTGCAGCTTGCAGATCTTAAAGGGTCAATTAGGGATGGAAGATATAGCAATACCCAAGTATTTTATGTACCAGATGGTCAATATTTCTTCATGGGAGACAATAGAGATCAATCAGGGGATAGTAGGGCTGAGCTTGGTTTTGTGCCTTTCGAGAACTTTATTGCCAAAGCTCAGTTCATATTTTTCTCTGCATCAGAATATCTTTGGCGAGATTCAGGGGGGGTATTAGATCAAATATCTCAAGTTTATTACTGGATAAAGTCTATAAGGTTGCATCGTATATTCCGAAGCGTCTACGCTCTATAGACCATTCCTGAAATCAAGTTTCCCAATATAATGTCTTGGGCAATTTTTCGTGAATTCGCGCACCTCTGTACTAAAAGTACGCACCAAACGCTCATCACTTAAATTATGCCCAGAAATCTTAATTTGAGGGATGGTATAACTAGCACCTTCTATAGTGCCTACAAAAATTGCTCGATCGGTGTTTTTAAAAATATATCAATAGGTATTCCTCCCGTGCCGACAAGAAGCTTTATATCTGCTTTGAATTTTTTATGAAATGAATCAAGTCCAGAAAGAGATGTGATTTTCTTTCCGCTTTTTACTTCGATAGCAATTTTTTTACCTTTGATAGACGCGATAAAATCCACTTCTTGATTATCTTCTCTCCAGTATGCTACATCAATATGTGGTATTGACAGAAGATAAGCGCCTACCGCGCTCTCTACAAGCCTTCCTCTGTATTCATAATCACTCATAGCATTTTTAAATCCTTTTTTATGGACATTTGTTTGCAAAGCGGTGTTAAAAACTTGAAATTTAGGAGGGCTTTGTCTTTGTCTTACTAATTCATTTGTAAATTTATGAAGGCCTTTGATAACGTAAGATTGCTCTAGGAGGTTAAGATAATGCGCAAGTGTTGTCGTATTCCCTGCATCTTGAAGTTGCCCTAACATTTTGTTGTAAGAGAGAATTTGCCCAGAATATTCGGATCCGAGTCTGAAGAGTTCGCGAAGAAGTGCTGGCTTATGAATAATACATTGAGATAGAATATCACGACTTACTACTGGTTCTACGATAGCATCGTGAATGTATGAAAAAAATCTCTCTTCGTCGAAGCGAAGTGGCAGCGCTCCGGGATATCCCCCAAAATAAGTAAATTCATCTAAAGTCATATCAAAGGCTTGTTGGCACTCATCAAAGGACCAATGTGGCACTGGTATAACCTCGAATCTTCCTGCCATACTTTCGCTTAATCCTTTTTGGAGTAAAAGCGAGGAAGAGCCCAACAATACAACTTTTACATTTTTTTGTTTTATTCTGTCCTCATCAAAAAGACGCTTTACGCGCTCAGACCAATTTTCTATTTTTTGAATTTCATCTATAACAAGCAACGCTCCCTTGGAAGAATCATTAGATTGCGCTCTTACGTACCCCCATTGCTGCTCTATCCACTGGGTATTCATCCCTCCTTCGGCGATAACATAATGAGATGGAAAATCTATTTTCTTAATCGCTTGATGAATGAGAGTTGTTTTACCAACTTGGCGAGCTCCAAGTAATATTTGTATTCTAAAGGTATTCTCGCTAAGCCTTGCTGTAATTTTTTTAAGTATAGGGCGTTCAAATGTCATGGTACTATATAGTAAATCTTTTACTCATTGTATTGAGTAAAACTACTCAATACAATGAGTATTTTCATCCAAATTCCAAATTAAATTAGATAATTGATTTTAGAACAAGGCTATAGCATCCAATTCTGTCATATAGTTGCTATTAACAACTATATGAAATCAATGGTTTTATGTGATGATTTCAGGGTATCATTCGGGACGCAACGAAGAGATGAGGGCGTTGCGCCTGAGAGCTCGTGCTAAAAGCTCTTCCTCACTTGTGGCGACTCTGAGGGGGCTCTCTATCAGTTCATACTAGACCGGCTGCTTACCGCTATTAGGCCCACCATTCCCAATGAAACTGCGTAATTTACGCGAACGACTAGGATGTTTCAGTTTGCGCAGGGCTTTAGCTTCAATTTGGCGGATTCTTTCGCGTGTCACATTGAATTGCTGGCCAACCTCTTCCAAAGTATGGTCCGTATTCATACCAATTCCGAAGCGCATGCGAAGGACTCTCTCCTCGCGCGCCGTAAGACTTGATAATATACGCGTAGTAACTTCTCTAAGATTCGATTGTATAGTAGCATCAAGAGGAAGTACTGCATTTTTATCTTCGATGAAATCTCCAAGCGAGCTGTCTTCATCTCCCACGGGATTCTCTAAACTCACAGGCTCTTTCGCTATCTTCATTACCTTACGCACTTTTTCCACTGGCATAGCAAGTCTTAAAGCTATTTCTGCAGGAGTTGGCTCATATCCTAGTTCACTAAGCATCTGCCTTGAAGTGCGGATGATTTTATTGATAGTCTCAATCATATGCACAGGAATACGGATAGTTCTAGCCTGGTCTGCGATAGATCTTGTGATAGCCTGCCTTATCCACCATGTGGCATAGGTTGAGAATTTATATCCTCTGCGATATTCAAATTTGTCTACGGCCTTCATAAGCCCAATATTACCCTCTTGAATTAAATCAAGAAATTGTAGACCACGATTTGCATATTTTTTTGCAATTGAAATAACTAAACGCAAGTTAGCTTCTATCATTTCCTTTTTAGCTCTAGCTGCTAGCCTTTCGCCTTTTTGAACTGAAAGCACAAGTCTTTTGAACTCGGAAAGAGAAAGTCCCATATCGGACTCTATCACAAGTATTTCTTCGACTGCCTGCTGCAACACTTCTGGCTCGGCCTCCGCAAATTTGGCCCATCCAGATTTTGTATTACTACGCATTTTTTCGAGCCAAGCATTGTTAATACGGGCTCCCATATAATTTGCTAAAAAATCTTGACGGTTAACGCCATGTCTTTCAGCGAGTTTGAGTAAATTGGACTCTACATTGAAAATCTTCCGATGAGCATTGTATAGCTTATCGAGTATCATTTGAGTGCAGCGCTCATTTAATCTAAGCTCCTGCACTTCTTCTACAAGGGACTCCAGATGCTTTGCATAATCCTTGCTTTGCTCAAGATCCTTGCCATTTTCTTTAGCAAAATGTTGCGTTATACTAGCGCAAAAAGCTTCTGATATATCAGAGATTCTTTGCATGCGATCGATCACGCTAGGGAGAAGAGATGACTCTACCTCGGCAATAGGGCGGCTGGATGTTTCTGTGCTATCTTCTGCCTCGGCTTCGTCTTCTCCTTCCTCGGAAACTTCGACATCCAGAGCGCCAGAGCTGTCATCGGCGAGTCCATCATCATCAACTATGTTTGATTCAAAGTCGATAAGATCCCGCAGCATCATCTTTTCATTTACAAGGTCTTCATACCATTTGATTAGAGCTCTCATAGTCACGGGGCTTGCGCATAAAGAGCGGATCATCATCTCTCTGCCTTCCTCGATCCTTTTAGCGATCTTGATCTCTCCCTCGCGAGACAAAAGCTCAACCCCGCCCATATCCCTCAGGTATAGACGCACAGGATCGTCTGTGGAAGCTATCACTTCTTCTTGCTCTTGCTCTTCCGGTTCGGAGTCGGCTTGAGCAGTAGAGAGTCTTACTTCTTCATCGACGCTTATATCCAGAGTGATATCGTCATCATCTTCTAGAAACTCTACGCCAGCGTCAGAAAATTTTGAGATAACTTTTTCCAAATCGTCGTCTAGAGTCTTGTCCGCCAGAGTCTTATCCAGAAAGCCTTGCTTTGCTTTTGAACTCCGCAGAGTTTCTTCGTCGCTATGAGGATTTGCGCCATCACTTCCTGAGTTTTCTGCATCATCTACGTTTTGTGCATCGTCTAGGCTTTGTGTTTTATCGTAATTATCATTCATATTTACTACGCTGCGTTAAATTATCACTGATTATATCAATTTCTTGCTGGAGTTTAAGAATCTCTTGTTGGTATTTACGAGCTTTGTTGAAGGCATCCTCATTTGAGCTGTTCATTAACTCTGTATATTCTGCTTTGCTTTTTATTAGATTGTGTTTTTTAATAAAAATATCCCACAGTATTTCTGGGTTGCGATCTACTATTGTGGTGTTATCAAGAAATATAAAATCGGGGGAGGATAGTAGCATAAAAATCTCCAGAAAGCTAGTGCTTTTCGCTAAAGCTTTGAGCGCTTCTGCGTCGAGTGAGTCAGTGGTTAGAGCTTGTCCCAGAAGCCAGGCGCACATCTTAGATAAAAGCTCATCATGGAAGGTGATGCTAGCAATACTTTCTCGTATATTTTCGATGTATAATAACTCTGGTGAGGTAATTAAAAGAGATACAAGGGTATGCTCAATGATCTCTCCTTCTCTCATAGTGCTAGGTAGCTTAGGGGCACTAGAAATTTTAGTTTTAGTATTTTTGCTACTAAAATATTTCCAGGTTTGTTCTTTAAAATATCTTGAATAATTACGCTTGAGAGCTGGATCTACCGCGGTATTTGCATAATTTTGAAGGCTCTGCTCGAGAGCAGCTCGCTTCTCTGGGGTTGAAAATATTTGGTCTTTGACTTCAAGATGCCATATCATTTCTGCCATAGACAGCCGCGAGTTAAAAAGTCCTTGCATATAACTTGCGCCATGTTTTACAAGAATATCATCAGGATCTTGGCTTTGTGGCATCAGTATAAAGCTTATACTCTTTTCTGTGGTGATCCTTGGGAGGGATTGCTCGACTACTTTAAGACTTGCCTTGAGGCCGGCGCTGTCACCGTCTAGGCACATTACGATCTCGTCAGCTGTGTGCCATAGTTTCGTGAGATGGTTACTGGTCACTGCAGTTCCAAGGCTTGCGACGGTATTTTCAAAACCATGCGATTGCATAGCGATAACATCCATATAACCTTCGACCACTATGATTTTCCCGGTTTTATAGGCGGAGCTTATAGCTTTATCCTCGCCGTATAGAACTTCATTTTTTTTGAAAACTATAGTCTCCGGGGAATTAAGATATTTAGGCATAGCATTTCCAGTAGCTCTGCCTCCAAAGCCTATAACTTTACCGTATAAGTTGCGTATAGGGAACATTATACGATCGCGAAATGTCTCATATATAGATCCATCTTCGCCCTTTCCTATAAGGCCAGCCTTATCCATCATCATCAAAGGGATTTTGTGCTGTTCGAGATATTTGCGGAGCGTATCTGCACCTGGGGCATAACCTAGTTTATAATTTTGGCAGGTAGATTGACTCAAATGCCTAGAGGCTAAATATTTAGAGGCCAGAGGAGCTTTATCTACTAGGTTTTTTTGAAAAAACTCTGAAGCTACCTGGAGAGTGTGATGTATCTGATCGATTTCTTCATAGAGTCTTTCTTCGGCCTTTGAAAGCTTAGGAATCTCTATACCATGATCTCCTGCTAGCTTGATGGCGGCATCTTTATACCTAAGGCCTGAAGTTTCAGATACAAATCTTATGACATCACCATGGACATGACAACCGAAGCAATGGTAGAATCTTTTGACATCATTGACTGTAAAAGATGGAGATTTTTCGTTATGAAATGGGCAGAGACCAGAATACTCTGCTCCCTTTTTTTTAAGAGTTACCTTCTGCCTGACAACGTCAGAGACATTGACCTTGGAGCGTAGAAGCTCAAAAAAATCAGGAGTAACATTCATAAACTTTGATCGTTTGTTGGATTATGCGGGACTGGATCGTATCCCCCCTCGCAAAATGGATGGCATTTCATAAGCCTTTTAATTGTAGCATAGCTTCCGCGAATAACACCTAAATTTTCTACAGCTTCTATCGCATAGCATGAACATGTAGGATAGAAGCGACAGTTTTTGCCAAGCCAAGGCGAGACCAGGAATTGATAGCTTCGAATAAGGAAGATAAAGATGCGTTTAAACATATTAAACTATTGAACCTGTCTTCTCATGTCAATTCCCACCCCTCTTGACTTCTAATGACAAAAATAACCAATCTATTTTACAGGTATAATTTCTAGCATTTCATTTTTCATGTCCACCTTAATTTTTTCAAACACCTCTCCTCCAAGCATCAATTTCGCAATGCTATTTTGGAGTTCGCTTTGAATCGTACGTTTAAGCGGCCTTGCGCCATATACCGGATCAAATCCTTTATCAGCTAACCACTCAAGTGCCCCATCGCTACATTCCAAAGTAATATTTTGACGCTTAAGATTTTCCTCCAGATGTCTTAGTTGAATTTTCACTATATCTCCCATATGCGCTCTGCTTAAATGGTGGAATATAATTATCTCATCAAGACGATTTAGGAATTCGGGTCTAAAATGCGAACGCACTACATTCATAACATGATCACGAGACTCTGCCTTCTCGGTGATCAGCTCTGATCCTAAATTAGAAGTCAGGATAATGGTTGTGTTTTTAAAGTCAACAGTTCTGCCCTGACTATCTGTTAGCCTTCCTTCATCTAGCACTTGAAGTAAGATGTTGAAAATATCAGGATGCGCTTTTTCTACTTCATCAAATAGAATTACTTGATAAGGTCTACGCCTTACAGCCTCAGTCAGAGCGCCACCTTGGTCGTAGCCTACATATCCCGGAGGAGCTCCAATAAGACGGGATACTGAGTGTTTTTCCATATATTCTGACATATCGATTCGAAGAATTGCAGTTCTATCGTCGAATAAAAATTCCGCTAAAGCTTTGGTAAGCTCTGTTTTGCCAACTCCTGTTGGCCCTAAGAATAAAAACGATCCAAGGGGTCTGTTGATGTCTTGTATCCCAGCGCGAGATCTTCTGACAGCGTCACTTACAGCTTTTATAGCGTCTTCTTGGCCAATCACGGAAAGCCCCAAAGCATCTTCCATATGAAGGAGCTTCTGCCTTTCGCTAGATAGCATTTTATCCATAGGGATTCCAGTGATGCGTGACACGATAAGAGCTATATCTCCATCCGTCACCATTTCTTTGATCATATGAGGCTTAGATAAACTCTCTGTCTCCTGCAGTCTCCGAGTCAGTTCTGGGATAACGCCATATTTCAACTCCCCAGCTTTCGCAAGATCAGCCGCGCGCTCCGCCTTCTCAAGCTCCAATTTCGCTTTTTCAAGTTCCTCCTTAACGTTTCGGACTCCATGCATTTGAGCCTTCTCCGCATTCCACTGGCTTGACATATCCTGAGATTTTACTTCCATACCCTCAAGTTCCGCAGATATATCCGCAAGGCGCTTTTGCGATGCTGGGTCTGGCTCTTTTTTCAAAGCCTCTCTCTCGATTTTCATTTGAATAATCTTGCGATCAAGCTCGTCTAGTTCTTCTGGCTTACTTGCAATCTCGATTTTAAGGCGGCTTGCTGCCTCGTCCAGTAAGTCGATAGCTTTATCTGGCAAGAACCTATCAGTGATATAGCGATTTGAAAGCGTTGCAGCTGCTACTATTGCATTGTCTGTGATGCGCACGAAGTGATGCATTTCGTATTTTTCCTTAATTCCGCGGAGTATTGAAATTGTATCCGCAACAGAAGGTTCATCTACGTATACAGATTGGAAACGACGAGCAAGGGCAGTATCTTTTTCTATATATTTTCTATACTCGTCCAAAGTAGTGGCGCCTATGCAGTGCAACTCTCCTCTGGCTAGCATCGGTTTTAAGAGGTTTGAGGCATCCATAGCGCCATCACTTTTGCCAGCGCCTACCAAAGTATGAATCTCGTCGATAAAAAGAATGATTGTCCCATCGGAGTCTTTGATTTCTGCAAGCACGGCCTTTAGTCTTTCCTCGAACTCTCCGCGGTATTTCGCGCCGGCAATCAGCGCTCCCATGTCTAGTTCAAAAATCTTGCTGTTAGCTAGGGATTCAGGTACATCGCCATCTATTATTCTCTGAGCTAGGCCTTCGATGATCGCGGTTTTCCCGACGCCAGGCTCACCAATCAGCACTGGATTATTTTTAGTTCTCCTAGAGAGTACCTGCACAGTTCTTCGGATTTCTTCGTCTCTACCAATCACAGGGTCTAGCTTTCCCGAAAGTGCAAGCTCAGTCACGTCGCGTCCGTATTTTTTTAAAGCGTCATAACTACTTTCCGCGGATTCATGATCGGCAGTACGTCCTTTTCGAATACTTACTATGGCCGCTGATATTTTTGCCTCTGAGAGACTTGCGCAGTCAAAGATTTTCGCTATAGTTTTGTCAGATATAAGCGCCTCTAAAATCCTTTCAACCGTTACAAAGCTGTCTCCTGCGGCTTTGGACATAGAAGTAGCTTTCTCGAGAGATTTTAAGGCTTCGCTGCTGAAGTATACTTGGCTTCCACCTTGAATTTTAGGAAGCTTAGAAATTTCAAGATCCGTTTGCTGCTCTACAAGCGGAAGGTTGCCTTTGGCGAGATTTATAATGCTTTTTGTAATATTATCATCGTCAGCAAGTAGGCAGCTAAGCAAATGCAGAGGCGTGATTTGCTGATTATCATGCTTTGCGGCAAGTCCTTGCGCCGCCCCAATGATACCGCGCGCTTTTGTTGTAAATTTCTCTATTTCCATATAAACCCTCCCATTTTTATATCGATCTCTCTATCTGCCATCGTAAGCTCTCTCTTTGTAATCGTAAGCCCTCTTTTTGTCATTGCGAGCCCTCTCTTTGTCATTGCGAGCGGAGCGAAGCAACCCAGTATTAAAATCTTCTTCCTGGATCGCTTCGCCAAAGCTCGCGATGACGAGGAATGACCTTGCTCGAGGTGACGAGGTAAGTCCTCCGCGCGATGACAGTGGTACTTTGCCGTCATTGCGAAGAGGGATCAAAGATCCCGAGGAAGCAATCCAGTTTTAAGTATTATCTTTTACTGGATCGCTTCGCCTTGCTCGCGATGACGAAGTAACGACCTTACTCGCGATGACGAAGGATGGATCGCTTCGCCAAAGCTCGAGGTGATGAGATAAGCTCTCCTCGCGATGACAGCTCTATATTAAACATATAATCCTCTATGTGACATTTGCAAGGCCCCCAGAAAATCGTATTAAAAAACCTGCAGATATTCTTTGACTTTTAGGCATGGCATAATGTATAACTGATATTAATAATTGTAAATTGGTGTTTATTTAATATAGAGAATGCGTCATTACAACGAGTGTGAGGGAATGAAGGAGCAATTCTTTGCTCGTCATTACGAGAGCCACGAAGTAATTCAAGGAAAGATTAAACTGGGTTACTGCGTCGCCTTCGCATCTTCAATTGATAAAGCGCAATAAGGAAGGCCGATAGTCGGCAAGTCTTAAGCCAAGACCAATGCATAAACTCATTATTTTAAATAGGTACAAATATATGACTAATAATAAAAAACTTTTAAAAGGTTTACTTGCTGGTGCTTCGGCTCTTACAGTCGTAATGGGCTCAGCAAATATAGCAAGCGCGGCTGCGCAAGCTATAGGCGCCGCACAAGTTGATATTAACAGTAATCCAGGGGGGGCAGGTTGGACTGGTGGTGGACCTCATGCTGCTGACTGGATTCAGTTTGATAATGCAGCAAGTGCTCTTAGAGTAAATATAAACAATGCAGTAGTTTTAGGATTCGATACCGTACAATCTGGAGCGGCACCTGCTGTTATAATAAGAAATTCTGCAGCAGGCCCAAGAAGTTTAACAGTAGGATCTATTAGCGGTGCTAATACTCTTGATACAATTATGTTTGAAGTCGGAAAAGCTTCAGCAGCAGGGGTGCTGACACTTAACGGAACTGGCTACGCTCTTGTTCCTACTAATACATACGATAAATTAGGCGTTGTCGACCTTACTAATAATGGCACTATGAACGTAGCAATGGCGGCAGGTGCAGTGACATTTGACGCAGGTACAGATATTCGCGGAGCTGGTACTCTTAATATAAATTCAGCAAATGGTGACGTAACATTTGACGGCGCTGTTGGTGCTGGTACTGTATTAACCGCAGTGAATATTCAAAGCGCTGCAAATAAAACGATATTTAATGATGATGTTTCTGCGACAACAGTTAACTTCACAGCAGATGGCGAAGTAAATCTTGCCGCTGGTAAGAACATCACTGGTGATATTACGGCTGCTGTTAATAATAACGGTACTCTTGCTGTCGCTGACGGTAACTCAACAATTACGGGTGATATTGGCGTTGCCGGTGTTGCCGGTGCTGCTGGTGTTGCCTTGAAGAAATTATCATTTGCAGGTACTACTGCAGGTGCTGTTACTAATGTCCTTGTTATTGACGGAGAGATCCTGGGCTTAAATGAGCTAGATATTACAGCTGATGGCATCGTGGAAATTAATAATGATGCTACGATTGATGTAGTGAAGTTTAATAATGCTACATCTCAGTTAAACCTTACTGGGGTTAACGGTACTCTTACTGGCAAGATTGTGGCGAATGCTGCGGGCGATGGTATCATCAATGTGCTAGCAAACTCTAAAGTAATTGGTGATATTGGCGCTACCGGGAAAGACATTAGTTTAATAGAAATTGATGGAGCTAAAATCCTTACCGCTCAAGGAAATGTATATTCAGACGAAATCACTTTAATAGATGCAACTTCAAAGTTAGTTATTGGAAGTGCTACGAATGATATTACTCTCTCTACAACAAATAGTATTGATGGAGCTGCTGCAAACGAAGGTATAATTAGTATCGTGGGTGCGCAAGGAGTTACAGTAACTGGAGCACTGGGCAAGGGCAATTCTTTAGCTGAGATTAATTTGAACAATACAGGAGCAAAGGGTATTGCGTTTAATGACGTTGTTCAAACGCAAGCTCTCGCTTTGAATGCGGCGCATACAGCTCCCGTTACATTTGCTGGAAACACGACAATTGCAAATCAAGTTGATTTCACAGCTGGCGGTCAAAGCTTAATATTTAAAGCAACACCTACTTTAACTGGTGGTGCGGATTTTGCGGGACATGATGCAACAATAACAATTAATCAAGCGAATGGTGTCGGCACTGCTGGAGCTATTGTGAATACAGGAGCGACTGGTCACGGAACGCTTATATTTGGCGCTGACCAAACTTTAAATCGTGCAATTGGATCTGCTGCTAGTTCTTTGAAATTAGTAAATGCCGGTGCGCATGATATTACATTAGGCGTGAATACTATCCACGCTAAAACTATTACAGCAAAAACTTTAAAACTTGATAACGCCGCCTCCAACCTAGCTCCCGTTGCTGGTAATACTATCAATGCTAATATCGAATTTGGAGATGCTGCCTCTAAGTTTACTATTCCTGATGCTACTGTAAGCTTCACAGGAGATATTACAGCTGCTGCTGGTGGCAATGGTGTATATGAAGTATCGGGTGATAGGAATTTCAACGGCGCTATTGGTGTCGCTGGTAGTAATATAGCAAAGCTTGATCTTAAAACAGCAGATATCTTTACTTTTAAGAACGCCAATGTTTATGCAGATAGCATAGAGGTTCGAGGTGGAGCTACGATTAGCATAAACGATCCAGCTAGCCCTGCCGATATCAATTTTGGTAAAATCACTGCTAATAATTTAACATTGGATCTTGGTCAGAATACCGCAGTGCTAACTAATGGCGCTGTGCTTACAGGCAATGCTGAGTTGAAGCTTAAGATTATGGGAACAACAGGTGCAGATTTTGGTTTTATCAATGTTACTGGCGGAAACCTAGATGCAGCTGGAGTGAATAATCTAAATATTGAGATTACCGACGCGGATGCTTCTGTAAAAGGCACTACATTCGAGATAATTAAATTGAATGGTGGTACTATTGCGATGAACCAAGCTGCTGTATTTAAATGCACAGATCATCTCAAAACAGTAGATTTTAAATACGATCCTACAAATAGGACAATTACCGCAGTCCTTGACGTACAAGCTCTTGCGGCAGCAGCGGCGGGAGTAACAGTGGCAAATCCGACTCTTCGGGGTGCAGCTGATGAGATATTCGATAAAGATAATAGCGGTGATGCTGCAAATACCGCAGAAGCTTTGGCTAATATGGATGTAGATACCAGAACTAAGGCAGTAGCCGATCTTTCCCATGGCACACAGGAGGCGACTGGGCAAGTGATAACAGGGGTAGTGGGAGGTGCTATGGCGGGTATGACCACTCGCTTAGGAAATTTTGGCTATGACTCTAATACTGGAATGCCATTGACACCCGGCCGTGACACTTTTGGAAGACCAGTGGTACCAGAAGGTGGTCATGCATCTTCTTCCTCTTCTCAGGAGGTAGCTTCTAGGAGTGGTGGAGGCGTTGCTGCTGGTGATGTCTTTACTTTAGCTAAGATAGGAGCTTGGGCTTCAGGATTTGGTGGGGTTGGTGTTCAGAAGAAGCTATCTACTGCTAAATCTGGATATAAATCTACGATGGGTGGCGGATCAATCGGTGTCGACAGCAAGCTAAATGATAATATCATAACGGGTCTTGCGGTTACCTATGCGGATATTACTGTGAAGCATAGAGATACTAAGAAGGGTGATAGCACAAAGGCCCCTACCTGGATTGCTTCCGCTTATGGATTGTATGATTTTGGTAACAACTGGTTCACAAGAGGCGTGCTTTCTTATGCAAATACTAAGATTACCAGTAAAGATAAACGTCAGCTGACTCAAACTACCACAGGAGTTGCGAAGTCTTCGTATACTTCACAAAGCGGTAGCCTAGACATTGGCGCTGGATATCGCCATGCGATCAACCGAGCTGTGAATGTAACGCCAACTGCTAGCTTGCAATATACTTACACTAAAGATGGTGGATATACAGAGACGGGTGCTGGTAATCAGAATTTGACATCTAAGAAGAAAGATTTCTCCAATCTTTCTGCGACTGTTGGAGCGAGTTTGGGTACTTACTATGCTGTGAAGGACTATCATGTTATGCCAGAGCTTCATGGTTCTGTGCAGCAATATCTTGGTGGGAAGAAAGCGGTAGTGACAACTTCTATGCAAGGGCAGGCTAGAGCTTTCGTGAATAAGTCCACTCCAACTAAGACATCGTATAATCTTGGCACTAGCGTAGCTATCAAAACCGGAGCCTTTGAATTTGGGGTTGGTTATGATGCAAACCTTGCCAAGAAATATGTTGGACATCAAGGCTTTGTGAAAGTTAGAGTTGATTTTTAAGGATATAATACATATCATTGCAAGAGAGTGAAATGAGCGAGGCAATCCAGAAAAGAATGTATACTGGATTGCTGCGTTTTTAAACCTCTCGCAATGACAAGAAGCGAAGAACTAGAATTGCCTAAGCCAAATATAAGGGGTAGTATGAAAAAATTTACTATAAATTGTGATTTTAGCGGACAAATTGCCCCTTTTACCATATATATAGGCGAACCGGAGCCTACCCACCACCCACTTCATTTTCAAGGGGATTGGCTATCAAAAACTCGAGGCGGAACTATTCCTCCTCAGGTCATGGACGCGGTATCTAAATTAAAAATTCTTGCAGAAAAAAACCAAGTTTCTTTTGAAGAACTTTGTGTATATGCTCTAGGCGCTGCTCAGCAAGAAGAAGACGAAGGGCATATAGAGGAAGGCGATTCAAACGACGACTCGCTCGAAGATGCTGGCGCAGCAGAAAATACTGATACAGAAGAAATGGATGACGCAAAAACATAACGACGAGCTGTATAATAACGAAATTAAGACTTCTACGGCGCTACTTGAAAAAGAAGGGACTCAGAAGAAAAACAATATATTAGATACATATCTACAAACCGCCACAATCAAAGATGACGCTCTCGGCGGAGTCTGTCAAAAAACCGCTATAGTCAGTATTATTGGGAAGCCAAACGCGGGTAAATCAACTTTACTTAACCGCATTATTGGGCAAAAAATTTCCATAGTTACTCCAAAAGTTCAGACTACAAGATCCATAATCACGGGCGTTATCACTAAAGGCGATACGCAGCTTATTCTTATCGATACTCCAGGGATTTTCGAGCCAAAGCGCAACCTTGAAAAAGCTATGGTAAGGGCTGCATGGTCGAGTATTATCTCTGCAGATTTTGTTATGCTTATATTAGATGCACGTGAAGAGCTAGATAGTGTCCAGTATAAGATTCTTGAGAGACTTAAAGAGCATAAGGTCAATTTGATTGTCCTTATTAATAAAATGGACTTGATAGATTTTGCATCGAATACAGATGGTGATGATGACAGTGAAAAGCATCAAGACAAAGCAATGCCTTGGGGTGATGCGCAAAGCTTTCAAATTTCCGCGCAGAATGGTGATGGTGTAGATAAACTCATGTCTTTCCTCTCCGAG
Source organism: Pseudomonadota bacterium (assembly GCA_040389305.1). Lineage (GTDB taxonomy): Bacteria > Pseudomonadota > Alphaproteobacteria > Rickettsiales > Rickettsiaceae > JAZKAD01. The sequence goes on from JAZKAD010000015.1 coordinate 86,605, forward strand.
AATGCTCCAAAAGGCCCATGGCTTTACGCAGAAGATGACATCACAACTTTGCCTATGAGGTTTTTAGCCTCCGAGATTACAAGAGAGGAGCTATTTTTAGCGCTAGATCAGGAATTACCTTATAACCTAACAGTAGAAACTGAAACTTGGGAAAATTTTAAGGATGGTTCGGTGAAAATCAGGCAGGTGATTATAGTAAGCCGTGCTAGTCATAAGATAATTATCCTCGGGAAAAATGGTGGAATGATCAAGATGATTGGGCAAAAATCTCGCGCAGCTATCAAAGAAGCTTTGGGATTTGAAGTCCATTTATTCCTTTTTGTAAAGGTGCGCGAAAACTGGGATGTTGATTTATGCAGGAGTATTCTGGCTGGGGCTTGACATAGCGAGTTTACTTACTTAAGATTCATTTTATGAGACGCGAGACGTGATATATCAGTATCATCGCGCTTTTCAAAATATGTTCGTATTGAGGGGATATGGCTAAGGATAAAGAATACCAGGACGCGAGTGACCTACATGTAATAAAAAGTTATAACAAAGTGCTACTAGCCGTAGAAGCTTTAGTTAATGTAGAATACAGCCATCAATCTGTAACTGCACAAGAATTACGCGGCATTTCTAAAGATTCGATTATACGCAAACTCGAGTTGTTGGATGGTAGTAATCCAAAGCATTTCTAAAGATTCGATTATACGCAAGCTCGAGTTGTTAGATCGTAGTAATCCAAGTCCTTATACTATGCAATATAATGCATTGCTATCAATAGGGAAAAAGTTTTGCGATGTTATAGATAAAGCAGTTGCTACTCCCAATGAGTGCTCCCTCTTTTGCGCTAAAAGAACCTGCGAAAGCCTCAAAATAGAATTTCAAAGTTTGAATGCAGGGCCAATCCCTGCGCTTTCGGCAGCGGATAAAGATTCTATCTCCGGGGAGTCTATTGATAATTTCAGTACTGTAGTTAGTGGGACTAGCGCAGATGATCTACTAGAATGTGAGCGCTTAGAAACTATGCAAACTATAGGAGATAGCTCGCCCGAAAGCGATGGTATATAAGTCAAATAATTTCTACGCAATATTGAGATGCAGAATTATCTAATTTAATCTGGCATTTGTTATTAAGTTGCTTTTCTACTTTCTTCTTTACTCAAATCGTCTTGCTTTTTTGAATTCACTTTACTTGAGGTATGCTAGCGGGTTAATCTAGTCCTCAAGTAATTCAGGCAAAGTTCAAAATAGGTAACGACATGAAAACTGCAAGCAAAGACAGTCTCGGAGCGCTTTCTAAACTAGAAGTAAGCGGCAAAGAATATAAATATTTCTCTCTTAAAAAGGCTGCAGAAAAATTGGGCTTCGCGCTTTCAAAGTTGCCATATTCTCTTCGTGTACTTTTTGAAAACGCCCTTCGCACAGAAGATGGTGTAAACAACGATATAAGCACTCTCAAAGCATTTTCTGAATGGATCAAAACTGGAAAATCGGAAGCGGAAATCGCCTTCATGCCAGCAAGGGTTCTGATGCAGGATTTTACAGGAGTTCCTGCCGTAGTGGACCTTGCTGCAATGCGCGATGCGATGAAAAAGCTTGGCGGAGATCCTTTAAAGATCAATCCATTGATTCCTGTGGATCTTGTAATTGACCATTCGGTGCAAGTAGATTTTGCGGGGCACGGAGATTCATTTACAAAAAATGTTGCATTAGAGATGGAGCGTAATAAGGAGCGCTATGAGTTTTTAAAGTGGGGGCAACAAGCGTTTAAGAATTTTAGAGTAGTACCACCTGGCACAGGTATATGCCACCAAGTGAATTTAGAGTATTTGTCTCACGTAGCATTTACTGACGGTGATACAGTATATCCAGATACTTTAGTTGGAACGGATAGTCATACCACCATGGTCAATGGACTTTCTGTGCTTGGTTGGGGAGTTGGAGGTATTGAAGCAGAAGCTGCTATGCTCGGACAGTCTCTTCCTATGATTATTCCCGAAGTAATTGGCTTTAAACTAAAAGGGGTTATGCCACAAGGGATTACGGCTACTGACTTAGTCCTGACTGTAACTCAAATGCTTA
>JAZKAD010000015.1:88684-91603 GCA_040389305.1 Pseudomonadota bacterium
GAAAATTCGTAGAGTTCTTTGGACCGGGCCTTGCAAGGTTACCACTTGCAGATCGTGCGACTATAGCAAACATGGCTCCAGAATACGGTGCGACTTGTGGATTTTTCCCGGTAGATGATGAGACAATTAAATATATGCATTTGAGTGCTAGAAATGCTGAGCAAATCAATCTCGTAGAAGCTTACGCGAAAGCGCAAGGCTTGTGGCGCGATGATGCATCGGATCCTGTGTATACAGGAATCCTTGAGCTTGATTTAGGCAGCTTAGTGCCATCAATAGCAGGGCCAAAGCGTCCGCAAGACAAAGTGGCGCTTAGTGCGGCTACTAGCGAATTCCAAAAATTACCAAATATAGCTCTGTCCATTACTGAGTCTGTTAAAAACGGTGATGTGGTAATTGCTGCGATTACAAGTTGCACAAATACTTCAAATCCATCTGTTATGGTTGCGGCTGGCCTCGTTGCTAAAAAAGCCATTGATCTTGGTATTACAACGCAAAAATGGGTTAAAGCTTCCTTGGCTCCTGGCTCTAAAGTAGTGACGGAATATTTGAAAGCAGGGGGTCTTGATGTTTATTTAGATAAACTGGGGTTTAATCTAGTGGGATATGGCTGCACAACATGCATAGGAAATTCAGGGCCTCTTGATCCTGAAATTGAAGAGGCAATTGCTAAAAATAACCTAACCGTTGTATCTGTATTGTCTGGGAATAGAAATTTCGAAGGCAGAGTTCACCCGCAGACACTAGCAAATTACCTTGCTTCTCCGCCTTTAGTAGTTGCATATGCCCTTGCTGGGAATATGAATATTGATATTACAAAAGACGCAATAGGTCATGATAAAAATGGTAAAGCTGTATACCTTAAAGATGTATGGCCATCAAACGAAGAGATTACTGCTATCACCGATAAAGTGGTAACATCCAAGCTTTTTGCTACAAAATATAGCGATGTTTTTGCGGGCGATGATTTTTGGAAAAATCTAAAGATCATCGAAGGGTCTACATATGCATGGGACGCAAAAAGTACATATATCAATAATCCTCCGTATTTTGTTGGTATGTCAGAAACCCTTCATGGGTCTAGTGATCTCCGGGGGGCAAAAATTTTAGCTATTTTTGGTGATTCTATCACTACGGATCATATTTCGCCAGCTGGCTCTATCAATAAAAAAAGCCCAGCCGCTAGCTATTTGGTTAGTAGGGGGGTAGAGCAATCAGATTTCAATTCGTATGGGGCAAGGCGTGGTAATCACGAAGTCATGATGCGCGGGACATTTGCAAATATTCGTATTAAGAACGAAATCTGTCCTGGAACCGAAGGTGGCGTGACCAAGCTTCCATCTGGAGAGCAAGTCAGTATTTATGATGCTGCCATGCATTACCAAAATGAAGGCACCCCTCTTGTTATAATCGCTGGCAAAGAGTATGGCACAGGGTCCTCGCGAGATTGGGCCGCTAAGGGAACGCGCCTTCTAGGAGTTAGAGTTGTAATAGCCGAAAGCTTCGAGAGAATTCATCGCTCTAATTTAGTGGGTATGGGTGTGCTACCATTAGTATTTACTGGTGGTATGACAAGAGCTAATCTGAATCTTAAAGGCGATGAATTAGTGGAGATTTTAGGCTTAGATAGCGTATCTCCTCATAAGATTGTGGATGCTATAATTGGGGAACATAAACTTCAGTTAGAGCTTCAGATATTCACTCAGAATGAAGTGGAGTATACAAACCATGGCGGCATACTACATAGAGTGATTAGGAGTCTCAAGTAGATAAAGCAATAAAATTAATAAAATTCCTAGGATCTTTTCAGAGATCAGAATTTAAAAGATGTTGCAATGGTGATACAGTATAAGACTTTACTTAGAAGGGATAACATGAGGCACGATCTCTGCCTCATGAACATCTTGACTTATCATTCGCTCGATGTAGCTTATGCTAAAGACGTCGTTTCTCATCAAATTATGCAATAGGTAGCATGTCCTCGGTAATGCAATTTCTTAAGGAACTCGGGGCGGTTAGAATGGCTGCTATTGGCGCTACTATTGTGGCGTTCTTGCTCATAGTTGCTATTTACATATACAAAGTTTCCAGCTCCCACATGACATATCTCTATACTGACCTTGATATGGCAGATAGTAGTAAAATCGTGCAGGAGCTCGATATCAAAAAAATCCCTTACGAACTAGTTGCAGATGGATCTGCAATAAAAGTCCCAGAGGATCAGGTATTGCGTATTAGAATGAATATGGCGTCGTCAGGACTTCCTAATAAAGGAAATATTGTTGGCTATGAAATTTTCAATAATGAAGAAAGCCTAGGATCTACTACTTTTCAACAGAATATAAAGATGGTACGTGCTTTAGAAGGAGAAATTAGCCGCACTATTGGTTCATTTGAGCGGATTGAGAGAGCTAGAGTGCATTTAGTTTTACCTCAAAAAGAAGTGTTTTCTAAGGATAAGCAAGAACCCAAAGCCTCGGTAATATTGAAGATGAAGGGTAATAAATCTTTGGGCAAAGGAGAGATAGGAGCAATAGGGCATCTTGTATCCTCGGCCGTACCTGGGCTCGATGTTAAAAACATTACGATCGTTGATACGAAAGGTAAGTCCCTGATGCTTGGGTCTCAAGACGAAGATTCCTTGGGGGGGTATGGGGGAGGCAGTAGCGCTGAAGATTACCGCGTAGCATACGAATATCGCATGAAGAAAGTGATAGAGAGTTTGCTTGAGCAGTCACTCGGAGAGGGGAAGGTCAAGGCACAAGTTTCCGTTGAAATGAATTTCGATAGAACTGTAATTAATTCTGAAACTTATGATCCAGACGGTTCTGTAGTAAGATCTGTCCAGTCGGTAGAAGAAAAAGAACGCAATCCTTTGGGTAATGATGGAGGGGATGTTTCTGTTGCTAACAATATTCC
>JAZKAD010000015.1:91613-94367 GCA_040389305.1 Pseudomonadota bacterium
GCGGAGCTGGAGGTTCGGGTGGGGGAGGTCAAGGTGAGGTTGCAACTCTTGACCGCACAGATGAGACAACAAATTATGAAATCTCAAAAACAGTCAAGAATCAAATTAGTGAAACAGGTACAGTCAAGCAATTATCAGTAGCGGTGCTTGTGGACGGGACGTACAAAGCAGATGAATCTGGGAATGCTCATTACACACCAAAGACTCCAGAGGAATTAAAAAAGATAGAAGATTTAGTGAAGGTTGCGATTGGCTTTCGAGATGACAGAAAGGATAGAATTGAAGTGATTAATATGCAATTTCTATCCGGAGTTGTTTTAGAAAAAGAAAAAACTGCTTCAGATTGGATAAAAGAAGAGCTTCCTCTGCTATTCCAAACCCTTGTTCTGGCCGTAGTCGTTGTTCTGGTATTTGTTACCGTAGTAAGGCCTATTGCTCTTAAGATTTTTGACGTCAAGCGTGCTAATGAACTAGAGCAAGCTACGGCTGATAGAGAGGCTAAGGCTTCTACTGATAGCAACCATGATGAAATCGATATTAAATACGTAGAGCAAAGCATAGAAGGGCCACTCAGCACTAAGAAGGTTGGAGAAATTGTTCAAGCTTACCCACAAGAGACTCTTATGGTGTTACGTAAATGGCTAAATGAGAGTGATTAATTATGCAAGGTAATATTAGAACCGTTAATCAATTATCCGGCGTACAAAAAGTTGCTATTATGCTTCTTTCGATTCCAGAAGATAGCGCGACAAAAGTGTTTGCTCTGATGAGTGATGAGGAAATCAAGGAAGTTTCTTATGCTATGTCCAATCTTGGATCCATTCCACCGGAGGTTTTAGATGCGTTATTGCAGAAGTTTAATAACGATATTATAGGTGATACAGTCTTTCTTGGGAACTTACAAACCACAGAAAAGCTACTATCAAAAGTGCTAGACACTGAGCGCGCAAGAAGCTTAATAGATGAAATTAAAGGCCCACAAGGTAAAAACACCTGGGAAAAACTTGGGAATGTGAATGAAGAGCTACTAGCTCTCTACCTCCATAATGAGCATCCACAAACAGCTGCTTTAGTATTGTCCAAAATATCCCCGGATCATGCTGCAAAAGTACTTTCAAACATGAAAGACGACTTTGCTTTTGATGTCATAATGCGTGTCCTTAGTATAGGGTCTGTAAAAAAAGAAGTATTAGACCGAGTTGAAAGAATCCTTCGCGCAGAATTTATCAGTAGCATAGGCAAGACGGCTAAACAAGATAGCTTTGAAATGATAGCAGAGATCTTTCACAACTTTGATAGAACTAGCGAAGCTAAATATATGGGGATGCTAGAGATCAACTCTCCTGAGTCAGCTCAGAGGATTAAAGACCTTATGTTTACGTTCGAGGATCTCATTAAAGTTGATTCCAAGGGTCTACAAATTGTATTTCGTTCGGTGGATAAACAAAAACTCACTGTTGCTCTCAAAGGGGCTTCTAATGGCGTACGAGAGGCATTTTTTGGCAATATGTCTGAACGTGCGGCTCGTATCTTAATGGAAGAAATAGAGTCTCTCGGACCAGTGAGAGTGCGCGATGTTGATGAAGCCCAATCTGAAATTATTAAGATAGTCAAAGATTTGATTGAAAAAGGAGAGATTAATGTAATGGATGAAGGAAGTGACGAATATATTTGATATAAATTATTTCTACTGCACTTTTACCTTTTTATTTTTCATTCCCCAACTTCAAAAATATCCAAAAATATCCAGAAATATATACCTTATCTGTTTTAAATTACTGTTTTTAAAAAACATATGGTATATATTGACTTCTAGCATATTATTATTATAATCCTCCTAACTAAATTCAAGGTAGTATTGAAGTGACAAAAATTCTTAGCACTAAATATAAAGCCAGCAGAAGACTCGGTGTGAGTATCTGGGGCAACGATAAAGATCCTTTTCATAAGAAAAATTATCGTCCAGGTCAGCATGGTCAAACTCCTTCGATGAATAAGACGTCCGACTATGGGATGCATCTTAAAGCCAAGCAAAGGATCAAAGCTCACTATGGTCGTATTAATGAGCGCCAGTTTCGTAATGTTTTTAAGCTAGCTCTTAAGATGAAAGGCAACACCGGGGAGAACTTTATTGGTCTACTTGAAAGCCGTCTTGATGCTGTAGTATACAGAATGAATGTTGCGGCTACTATATTCGCTGCACGTCAGCTAGTTACGCATGGACATATTCAAGTAAATGGCAAAAAAGTTAATATTCCTAGCTATCGCTTGAAGTCTGGCGATGTTGTAACTCTTAAAGATTCTTCCAAACAATTACCAATAATTGTAGAGTCTGTGGGTAAACTCGCAAGACAAGTTCCGGATTATATAGATTTTGATCAAAGCCACATTACTGGTAAATTCATAAGAATGCCTGCAGTTGCAGATGTGCCATATCCTTTTGAGCCAGAAGTGCACTTCGTAGTTGAGCTATATTCTCGCTAAACCTATCTCGCTAATCTTATCTCGTTAATTACCGGTGAGATTAAATGAGTCCTCTATTTAACCGTAATCTACTTAAAATTCATCGTGATCATGCAGCGCATAAGCTGCAGGATCACGATTTTCTCCTGCAGTTCTCGGCTGATGATATCATGGAGCGAATAGACTCTATGACTATGATGCCATCTAATATCTTGGATATTGGAGCGCGCGCGGGTATTTTAACTCATCATTTACTGACTAAGTATCCAGAATCTAATCTTATCGCATGTG
>JAZKAD010000016.1:0-11109 GCA_040389305.1 Pseudomonadota bacterium
CAGAAGTATTTGTAACTTAGATTATTTGTCCAATTATAAAGTGTGATTGGTATAAGAGGGTCGTCTGAGGTCAAATCTAAAGAAACCTGGCAATCCAAAAAGTATTTATTTACTGGATTGCCATTCTTTGTTTAGAGAGATAAATACGATGTATTTATCAGTGGCAAGAATAGAATGATGGTAGGCCTATAGCTGGCATATCTTCAGCATAATCCCAAGCTGCACTAGCTGCTGAGACTGTATTTTCATATACCCACTTTCCAGCATCATAAGCCGTGATACCGCAAGCCTCTTCAACTGCTTCCTTAGTTGCAAGTAAAGTTTCTGTCACCCCTAATGTAACTTCTTTTGCCACTGTAAATGGTTTGGCTATTACTCCAATTAAATAACTTGGATTTGCTACAATCGTCGCGGCAATAACAGAGCCAGCTGTTATTGCAGGATGTATCATAGCAAATGCAGCTGATTTATAAGCCCAAAAACCCAGGGTAGAAAGCACGGAGCTAGCAAGTGGCGAAGTAGCCATCGCTGCCATATTGCATGTATAAGCAGCTTGAGTAGCGGTAGTAGCTATGTTAGCTCCAACAACTGCAGAAGCAAGAACTTGAGCCCCTAAGCCAACAACTGATTGAATGTACTCCGCTCCAGCTTTTGAAGCATTAGCAAAATGCTCTGCAGCCTTTGTAGCGTGACCTGACTTCTCGGTTATTGTGTCTAGTGCAGAATGAGTCTCTGCAGTAGTTTTGTTATTTTCAACAAGAGCAAGAGGTGTTGATACTATTTCTTCCACTTCAACTCCTGAATCTAATCCAGTAACATGATCAATTGCCATATTAAAATCTTCTTTTGTATAATTATCGTCTCTATAACTAACACGATCTGTACTTTATAACTTAATTTAATACTTTTGTCAATAGATAATATAAAATTTGTTATTAAAGAGTTCTGATTGAATTCCTTAGCAATATAGGGAGTGCAAGAATATATCTCGTGTATCATTAGAATAAAAGTAAAAATATTTTATATATTATTAAAAGATAATATCATAAATATTCAGCATATATTATAATTTTGATCCACCTTGCTCATAGTTATTTGTCGCATAATTTATACCTTGCTTTAAATCAGTAATGAATTTTATCTCAGATAAGACCTTTGGATCTATAAAAGTAGTGGCGTCATGCCTCTTACTCTTTCTTATGACTTTTTAGTACTTCATAGGCTCTTTCTATTACTGCTTGAGGCAAACCCGCTTGTGATGCTGCGAATATACCATACGAACTATTAGCAACACCTTTAATGATTTTATGTAAGAATGTTATGCCATCCTCATTCCCCCTAATGTCTGCTGTATATTTTTGGAGACTTTGAAGGTGCGATGTCATATATGTAAGTTCATGATAATGAGTAGCAAACAAACATCTGCATGTTATAATATCATGTATATATTCAATGCAGCCAAGCGCAATTGCTACTCCTTCGTCAGTAGAAGTGCCGCATCCAAGTTCGTCTAGAATAATAAGAGACCTAGAAGTCGCGTTTGCCAAAATCGCTGAAGTTTCTGTCATTTCAACCATAAAAGTTGATTGCCCTTTATACAAATCATCCGAAGATCCAATGCGGCTAAAAATCTTATCAACTATGCCAATGCGAGCAAAACTTGCTGGAACGAAGGAGCCGATTTGGGCGAGTAAAACTAGGAGAGCATTTTGCCTTAGAAAAGTACTTTTACCAGCCATATTGGGTCCGGTTAAGAGCCAAATTCTTTGGACGCCCGAGAGGTTGCAGTCATTCGGAACAAAGGCTTGAATATTTTTTTCCACGACTGGATGTCTTGCGCCAAGAATCTCGAAGCTTTGGTCGTTAGTGAGGGTAGGGCGAGTATAACGCACTGCTCTTGCGTGGCGCGCTAGAGAACAAAATACATCTAAAGCGCTTATGCTATAAGCCAATTTTCTTAAATTCTCTGCCCGCTCTAATACTGTTTTGCAAATGCTTTCAAAAATCTCTTTCTCTAAGGCATCTGCAAGGGCTTTTGCATTCACCATATCGCTCTCAATTTGCTGCATTTGAGCCGTAGTAAAGCGTACAGCGCTTGCAGTGGTTTGTTTGTGGATAAATACTGGGTCTGTGATTTTAGATATGTATTTAGGCATTATTTCGATAAATAGCCCAAGAATATTATTATGAGATATATTAAGATTTGGGATCTCTGTTATCTTAGAGTACTTCAGCTTCAACTGATCTAAGACGCCCTCGTTCTTTTTAAGAAGATTATGTAACTCTAAAAGCTTGGGGTGGTATGAAGGTTTAATAGATGCATCACTTTCGGATGTAGAAGAATCTATAATCTGAAGCAATTCCGTATTACCATATAGAGGCTTCAGGACTTGCTCTATATAAGATGGGTAACTTACTCCAATATTGTTAGTAAATGCTTCAATTATTTCGTGTCCTTTAGATATAGCAAACTTAATCTGAAGCAAGTCCAAGACATTTGCACGATTCATGGATATGCGAGAGAGAATTCTTTCGACATCACCACTGTTTTTGAGAATATTTCTAACTTCATCCAAGAGATTAGAATTGAGATAAAAAAATTCCGTTATATCAAGACGTTTGTTTATTTTATCTATATTTGCAAGAGGAGAGGAAAGATATTGGTACAGAAGCCTAGCGCCTTGCTTTGTTATTGTGCAGTCTATTGCACCAAGCAAACTATTTTTGCGGCCCCCATTTTGGCTAGCTACGAGCTCTAGATTTCGCCTTGTTGAAGGATCAATGGTCATAAAATCATTAATGCTAATGAGTTTAGGAGCGGGGAGGTGAGGCAAGTTATTTTTTTGAGTATGCTTGATATATTCATAAATGATATCAATTGCTGCTTTTTGAGTATCGGAGAATGGACCTCTACTATCCATTTGCTCGCTATTTTTACTTCTGTATCTCATTATATGAAGATAAGGCTGAAGGGCCTTATTTGAGCCAAGATTTGTGCATGTGATAAGTATTTCCTTGGGATTTAACCTTCCGAGCTCGGTTGCTAGTTGATTTATGTCGACCTCAGATACGCAAAACTCGGAAACGCTAATATCAAGATATGCGATACTTACGCGTTTCCTGAGGCTCGCAATGCTAACAAGATAATGCGGGACTGCGGCATCGATGAGGGATTCCTCCGAGATTGTGCCTGGGGTTAAGATGCGAACGACATCTCTTTTTAGGATTTTATCCACTGGGCTTATTCCTGGGCTCATTGCGTCTACATCTGCCTGGTCACATATTGCAACTTTATATCCTGCTTCCACTAATTTAAACGCATAACTATTTAGAGCAGAGTGAGGCACTCCACACATTTGAATATTACTTTGTTGCGCCTTTGAACGTCTTGAAGTCAAGACAATCCCAAGGGCGGCGCTTGCATCCACTGCATCTTCAAAAAAGAGCTCGTAGAAATCTCCAACCCTAAAGAATAGTAATGTATCTTGATGCTCGAATTTAATATCTAGATACTGCTTCATTACCGAGGTGTGAGAGGTGTAATTGTATTTTGTGCGGAATTCCTGGATAGATAGCATGATTAGACTACTTATATGGGGCTTATGGGATATGATAGAGGAATAAGACAAAGGAATGGAAAGAAAATCAAATACTAGGCCCTAAATTTCATCAACCTTTCTAAGGTAGGTGAGCATGGTGGATTGCATTTCTAAAACAAAAAAACCAGAGAGGGGTTAAAGGATTATAGAATATAAATAATAATCCGCAGGAAGGTCATTTACTACTTCATATTGCCTAAGCACCCCTTCTTTTGCGAAGTCTAGTTTTTCCAGTAACTTGATAGATCTTTGGTTGCTGGTCACAACAGTAGCTTGGATTCGCCTCATCTGCAGATTTGTTTTTGCAAAGTCAAAAATTTGTTGCATGGCCTTTGTCATGATTCCCATGCCCCAAAATTCCGAAGATAAGTCGTAGCTTATTTCGGATCTTCCATGCTTTTTGTTCCAGGAGTTGAAGCCTATAGAGCCTATAAGTTCGTTAGTTTCCTTTAGAGCGATACCCCAAAAAATACTATGCCTCGAGGGGAACAAGCTTTTCCAATAACGTACATCACCTAAAGCATCAGTATGGGTTTTAGGGATATTGTCATCCGTTAAAAATGCACTTACTGCCGAGGATGTCATATATTCAAAATATGCTGGAGCATCACTATCTTCCATTTCTCTTAAATGGGCGATGCCTAGGTCAAATTTTGGAAATGTGTTAAATATACTCATCAAAATGCCTCATCACAATCCTATTTATACCAATATAGGCATAGATAAATGGATATTATAGCCAATGATTTTTTGTAGGGCAATTTATAGTTTTTGACTTTTGGAAATATATTGTGTAGATAGATTGAGTATAGTGCCCCTGTGGTGAAATTGGTAGACGCGACAGACTCAAAATCTGTAGCCTGCAAGGGCGTGCTGGTTCAAGTCCGGCCAGGGGCACCACTAAGATTCTTCATTTGTACTTAAGGCTTTGAAGTTACAATGCCATTCCATAAAAATTGATTATAAATCAGTCTTCATATACCAAGTGCTTTACATTCATTATTCTCTTGGTATAAACTCACAAACTTGACGAAGGATAAGGAGCTACTCAATGAACATTCATGAATATCAGGCTAAAGAAGTTTTGAGAAAATTTGGAGTGCCGACATCGACTGGCGTGGTAGTTCTCGAAAAAGATCAAATTGATAACGTTATAAACAGCTTAGATGCGTCGCTCTATGTCGTAAAGGCGCAAATTCACGCAGGTGGGCGTGGCAAAGCTGGCGGTGTTAAAGTTATCCGCGATAAAAACGAAGCAAAAAAAGCCGCGCATGATATGTGGGGTATTAATCTAGTAACTCATCAAACAGGGCCTTTGGGGCAAAAAGTTCAAAGGATTTATATAGAATCTGGATGCGACATAAAAAAAGAATATTACTTTAGTGCGGTCTTAGATCGCGCAAAAAGCTGTATCACATTTATGGTGTCCCAGGAAGGAGGCGTAGATATTGAAGAAGTCTCGGCTCATTCCCCCGAGAAGATAATAATGATCCCCGTAGATCCTGCGACTGGAGTTCAGCCTTATCACTGCCGCGAAGTTGCCTTTGGCCTTGGTTTTAAAGGAGACCAGGCGAAAGAAATGATGCATATAGCATCCTCTGTATACAAAGCTTTTGTTGGAACTGACGCGAATAACATTGAGATCAATCCTTTGGTAGAAACAACTGATGGACATCTTTTGGCTTTAGATGCTAAAGTTGATTTTGACGATAACGCACTTTTTAAACATCCTGACCTTATGACTCTGCGCGATAAATCAGAGGAAGATCCTCTGGAGCTCAGAGCTTCTGATGCGCATCTTAGCTATGTTAAGATGGATGGGAATATTGGTTGCATGGTCAACGGTGCTGGGCTTGCTATGGCTACTATGGATATCATTAAGCTATATGGCGGAGAACCAGCTAATTTCTTGGATGTTGGCGGAGGCGCTGACAGAGCAAGGGTAACAGAAGCATTCAAAATTATTTTATCAGACCCCAATGTTAAAGCTATTCTAGTTAATATTTTTGGCGGAATTATGCGTTGCGATATCATAGCAGAAGGCATTATTGCAGCAGCTAAAGATGTGAGCTTGAGTATCCCATTAGTTGTAAGACTTGCCGGCACAAACTTTGAGCTTGGTAAAAAAATATTAGATAATTCAGGTTTAAAAATTATCTCTGCAGATGATTTAGGTGATGCTGCTAGTAAAGTTGTAGCTTCAATAAAATAGAGGAATATATGGCAGTTTTAGTAAACAAAAATACCAAAGTAATTTGCCAGGGATCTACAGGCGCTCAAGGTACTTTTCACTCTGAGCAGGCAATAGGCTACGGTACAAAAATGGTTGGCGGAGTTACCCCTGGTAAAGGCGGAGCTATACATCTTAATTTACCGGTTTTTGATAGCGTTTTAGAAGCTGTCAAAAAAACTGGAGCAAATGCAAGCGTGATATATGTCCCGCCTCCATTTGCGGCTGATTCCATTCTAGAGGCTATTGATGCCGGGGTGGAATTAGTTATTTGTATCACGGAAGGAATCCCAGTACTTGACATGACGGTAGTAAAGCGCGCTTTAGTTGGTTCTAAAACACGTTTGATAGGCCCAAATTGTCCTGGCATCATTACGCCAGATGAATGTAAAATTGGTATTATGCCAGGACATATCCATAAAAAAGGGAAAATTGGTATAGTTTCAAGATCTGGTACTTTAACATACGAAGCAGTTGCACAAACTACTGCCGTAGGTCTTGGCCAATCTACCTGTATCGGTATTGGCGGCGATCCTGTCAATGGAACAAATTTCGTAGATTGTCTTGAGCTTTTTTTGAACGATCCAGAAACAGAGGCAATAGTTATGATTGGAGAAATTGGTGGAAGCGCAGAAGAAGACGCTGCCCATTTCTTAAAATCATCCAAAATTAAAAAGCCCGTAGTTGGGTTTATCGCAGGAGTTACTGCGCCCCCAGGAAAAAGAATGGGTCATGCTGGTGCTATTATCTCTGGTGGCAAGGGTTCTGCCACTGATAAGCTTGAAGCATTGCGTAGCGCAGGAGTTACTATATCTTCCTCTCCTTCAGAGATAGGGAAAACTATGCTGAAGTTGTTGAATCATCCTTGAAATTAATTACTTAGATATAACTTTTATGAATTTGCGTCCGAGCGCTCATCAATTAAAGTTATATCCGTAACTTTTAATTCGAGGAAAGAGATAAGTAATAAACAGGTAACAAATGTGTGATCTACTGGGTTGTTACGCAGGCGAAGATGCGAAAGATTCATCGGCATATACGGAGCCTCCTAACTACGATAGTATTTCCACCGATGAAAACCTTCTTGCTGCTGCCTCTCCGAATCCTTCTGTGGCTGGTTTAATAAAATTTGCGATATATTGGGCGATACCCAACTTCATCCACTCATGGATGGTTAATGCATCCAAACTGATCTATTTAGTAAGCTATCCAAGGTGTTGCAAAATCATTTTAGCAAAGCTCCACAGTATATCACTTGAAGGATGAAGCGAGAGTCTTAAGAAACTCATTTCATCCTTCTAAGTATGCGCACTCTGTTCTATGAATTGATTATGTATATATTTGACAGCCTCTGAGACTCCTTGAAAACCGAGCTTAGAAACTTAGTTTACGCATCTTAAATTAATATCTTGATATAAGATTTTTTACGCAAATCTTCTTGGTATTTTTTGGCTCTAAGAAGTAATTTTTTATTCCCCAGGAAGTTGATTACATAATTATTTTCATCAGCCGTAAAATCTAATATCTTTTTAGAGCAAAGCAAAAATATCTTTAAATCTTCTCCTACTTTGATAGCGTCGCTATTCTCACCTACAGCGAGATCTTTAATTATGTTTTGCACTTTGGGTTCGAGGTTGCTGAGTTTAGTGTCTAGATCCACCAAAGTTCCAATATCTTTATAAGACCTTGAGTTAATTTTTTTACAACTCGGAAGAGTCGAGGCAATAACAGTCATCTGATTGTAAGTTTTATGACTATTATTCTTAGCAGTTAATACCTTAAGAGAAACCTCAGCATCTTTAGAATTCTGTGCAAGCACTGCAGCTTCCACTTCTCCAGCTGTCACCGCAACATTACGCATCAAAGCAGTAGAGACTATTTTACTTTTTAATAATTCTGCTTTAATTTTAGACCTAAATGCATTGTTACTGATATTTTGAGATGCAAGGCTAGATTTCATGTAACCTTTACTCATTTTGTTGCGTTCTTCAATTGAACTGATGGCGTTGTCAATCTCTTCCTCTGAAACATTAACCCCGAAAGATTCTTGCTGTTGAGAAATTAGAGTCTCATCAATCAACCCTTCAAGAACAGAATGATTAAAAATTTTTGTTTGCTCGGCGGTTAAAGAGCCTATTTTGTTAAAGAACTTAACCATTTTTCCGCGTTCTTCTAGTTCGTATAGAGTTATAGGCTCATCATTTACGAGGGCTACTATACTATCTTCCTTAGCAAAGGCTCCGGATGAAAAACCTAATGACAAAATAGCCAAAACTATATAATATTTCATGTTTCTTCCCTTAGAGGTTTGATTAGCTATTATGATTTTATGGAGCAAGTTGTCAACAGCATTAAAGTTCGAAACTAAATTTATTGAAACTCCGATAGGTAAAATGATCGCTGCGGCAGATGATTTCTCTTTACTCTTTTTAGCTTTTGCAGATAACACAAATTTGAATGAAAGTACAGAAAATAAAGACAATAATAATCATATACTTGATAGGGCTTCAGTAGAACTCGAGGGCTATTTTGAGGGTAAATTACAAAAATTTACATTACCTATTAATATTTCTGGTAGTCCGTTTCAAAAAAATGCCTGGAGCGAGCTTTTAAAAATACCTTACGGAGAAACTAGAAGTTACAAATCTCAGGCCAGTGTCATGGGTAAGCCTGCCGCATACAGAGCTGTAGCAAATGCGAATGGAAAAAATCAAATAGCTATAATAATTCCATGTCACAGAATTATACAAAGTAATGGGAATTTAGGGGGGTATAATGGAGGAATCTCAAGAAAACAATGGCTCCTTGATCATGAAAAAAGACATTATTCGGGATATTAATGAAGCTAGTCTTAAGATACATAGTCAAAAAAAGAAGGCAAAAGATTATAATCTTCTTTCAGACGCATTACGGAAGAACCTTAAAAGACGCAAGGCGGCAAAAGCTTAAGCTTACTTCTAATGACTGCAATGTTCGCCATGAACATGAGGGGGGTGCATTTTAATATGCTTTTGCATTTTATTTATAAGTAAATCGCGCTTCATCTTAGATAGATAATCTAAGAAAACTACCCCGTTTAAATAATCTACTTCATGCTGTACTACAGTTGCTAAAAATCCTTCGCATTCTAGTTTCTGCGAAGCGCCGTCAGGATCTAGGTACCTTACCATTATAGACTTTGGTCTCGTGATTTCTGCGCTAATTCCGGGGAAGCACAAAGAAGCTTCTTCGCACGTCTGTTTTTCTTCCGAAAACCAAATAATTTCAGGGTTAATAAGAACATAAGGATTGCGGATATTGTCTACCCTAAGATCTACTACCGCAATGCGCTTCAGCAATCCAACCATATTAGCGCCAATGCCCACTGCACCCTCTGAATACATAATATGTATCATATCATCTACTATAGAGCGGATAGAATCATCTACCACCCCAACTGCTTCGGCCTTTTGCTTGAATATCTTATTAGGTGCATATACGAGAGATAACTTGGACATGGATGATATATTTTAAAGGATAGTGCAAGATGTAATATAATCTGCAACATAATAAAACCTGGTGGGCGATAGAAGACTCGAACTTCCGACCTCTACGATGTCAACGTAGCGCTCTAACCAACTGAGCTAATCGCCCCTTAAAAGTTTTATATCAATCATGATCCTTAATTGCAAGTATATATATGGAGATTATCGGAAGTAATTTACTCTTTAGATGCTCCGAAGTGCTTATAAGTAGCATCTCTCAATTCTGTATATATCTTTATAAAAATATACCCCCAATCCACAAAATACTTTGCCTTCTGCGAGTAAATATCCTAAAGTCTGCCAAACATACTGATTAATCGGGTAGCATGGCTATTTTTAGCATTGTTTTTTTTAAAATCATTTCGGTTTTACTTAGTGTAATCATTGGGTTTTTGGCTGGAAGATGGTCTAAAGTAGAGCGCGATAGCATAGCATCTCTTCTTTTTTATTTCATATCCCCTATAGTTTTTTTTAGCATCCCATGCAGTACAACTTTAAGTCTTTCTTCGCTCAGCATCACATTAGTAACTTTCGTTATAGCAACAGGGCTTTGTAGTTTTTCATATTACATATTCGGCAAATATTGGGATGATGATACTCGCAATATCCTTGCTATGTCCGCAGGAACTGGGAATGGTGGATATTTTATGCTCCCTATTGCTGCCGCATTATTTGACGACTATACGCTTAGCATTTATATGATGGCCACCATAGGAGTGAATCTTTATGAATCTTCTGTAGGGTATTATATCTGCGCTAAAAGCATGACTTCCACCAAAGAAAGCATTATCAAAGTATTAAAACTTCCCATGCTTAAAGCGTTTGCTCTAGGGTGTTTTTGTAGCGTTGCAGGCCTCACCATACCTGAATTTTTAGATGATTTTACATATAGTATGCGCAGTACTTTTTCTATTCTGGGTATGATCATGATAGGTCTTGGGCTTTCTACTATTCCTAAATTTGAAGTGGATAAGCGATTTACAATAGCTGCTTTTGTTTCTAAATTTTTATTTTACCCAGTTGCGATCAATATTTTTATTTTGCTAGATAGGTATTTTTTAAATTTTTATGACGATCATTATTATGACGCCCTTCAGCTCTTAGCGGTTGCACCGATGGCTGCAAATACAATTGTGATAGCATCAATTTGGAAATTCAATCCAGAAAAAGTAGCTACAACAGTTTTATTGTCTCTGCTTTTTGCTCTGTTTTATATACCAATTGTAGCTAGTCTTTTTATAAGAGATGTAGGGATGTAATGCTTTTGTTCCTTAGTGATGTATCATTTAGCGCCCCTATCCTTAAGAGGCACTAAAGATATTACGTATGACATACATTCACAATGACAAGAAAGTCATTATTTAGAAGTTCTTGACATGGATTCAGTTCTTTTTGCTTCAAGTCTATTGTGGGTATGGGTAGCAGCAGGAATTTCCTGAACAGTCTTGCGCTTAATTACAGTTGTATGATGATCTGTGGGATTTATCATTCTATCCATTTGTGCGTCAGTGGATGGAGTGCCATTGCTTGGCATTGGTAGGTTTGAACCGTAACTCTCTTCGCGCTCTAATGTAGTTGTAGTGACAGTAGTAGGGCGTGCTTTAAATACACATGCTTGAACCGCTGACATCACAACTATTAGTGCTCCTATTTTTGTTAGGTTAATAGATCTTTTAACTAACTTATCAATATTTTTTTGATACATAATATGGCCTCTTAAAGTTGGTAATAAATTCCACTCTAGTGGAAGACGGGT
>JAZKAD010000016.1:11119-14694 GCA_040389305.1 Pseudomonadota bacterium
GTCATCATTGGTATAGTAAATTAGTTTGGAGTATATGCAAGGAATTAATTAGCTCTACGCATCAAGCGCGCCATATTCAAAGAGCTTAAGTAAACTTAATGCAAGAAAATATAATATACGCATGAAAAGATTGATATAACAGTTGCAGCGTGAGGCTAGCTAGCCTATGATACCGGGGTACTCAATCTTTTGTAAGCTGCTGTTAATAAAAGGTTGAGTGCATTGGTCAATATCATAGGTTATTGAATCATGCGCAAGATAATGCACCGCATATTAACTCTCAGACTAAAACTGAGTTTAGTTCTTATATATTTTCTATATTACATTACATCTCCCTTTTTGGCACTTGCATCACACCAAGACTTAGAGTTTACGGGTGAATATGAAATCTCAAGTGGTTCGCGTCTTACTAATTGCGAAAATGAATTACAATCCCTTATTGGGAGGGTAGAAAATCTAGAACGCGCTGTATCCGAAATTAAATCATCAGGTGGAACTAAACACTCCTCGAGAGATGAGGTTGCAAGTAACGCTCATAACCTGCAGGCGGCAACTAGCCATGATACAATGCAACCCTTGTCTGTTATACCAAATGAATCATCTACTGGTAAAGACGTTACTTCAGAAAAACAACATTATGATCTTGCGCTTGTCGCTCTCAAAGATCAAAAGTTTGAAGATGCAGAAAATAGATTTGCTGAATTCATAGCAAAATACCCAAAAAGCGCTGTATTAAGTAATGCTTATTTTTGGTATGGCGAGTCATTTTTTAGGCGCGGTAACTTTGAAAAAGCTGCAATTAATTACCTTAAATGCTACAAACAATTTCCGAAAGCAGCAAAGGCTTCGGATGCGTTATTAAAGCTCGCACTTTCTTTGGGAGAGATGAAGAAAACTAAAGAAGCTTGCGCTATGCTCGCAAAACTTGAACAAGAATTTAAAGATAGACCCGCAGCTTCTATTAAGAGATCTAGAGATGCAAAAAATAAATACGGATGCAAATAGACTAAATACTAAAGAATCTCTGATTTGCTTGACATTGGGCATTAATCAAATATAAATATTACATATATAAATTATGAGGATTTTATGAAGAAATTAGCGAGTTTGTTACTAGGGGCTACGTTGTTTTCACCAAATACCTTCGCTGGGGCTGACCCAGTATTGGCCACTTATAAAGGCGGAGAAGTAAAGGAATCTCAGGTTCTTGAGCAATTTAAAGCTGCGTTTGAAGCACAGCCTCTGCTTAAGGGCAAGAAGTTTTCTGAGCTTGATCCAAAGCTACAAGAAACTTTAGTAAGAGGTTACATTAATAGCAAATTACTAGACCAAGAAGTCAAAAACAAAAATATTGCTGCGGATAAAGCTTTGCAAGAAAAATTAGCTGCTATTACAAAGCAAATAGAGCAACAAGAGTTAATTGAAAACTACGTAAAAGAAGCAGTAACTGATAAAGTAATTGCAGAAGAATATGTTAAACTTGAAAAAAGCTTAGATGGCAAACAAGAAGTAAAGGCTAGTCATATTTTAGTAGACAGCGAAGAAAAAGCGAAGGCTGCTAAGAAAAAATTAAGCAAAGGCACAAAATTTGCTGAAGTAGTTAAAGAATATTCTCTTGATGAAGGCACAAAGGGCAGGGGCGGATCTTTGGGCTATTTCAGATCTGGGCAACTAGTTCCTGAATTCGAAGCTAAAGCATTTTCTATGAAAAATGGTGAAATTTCCGATCCCGTCAAAACACAATTCGGATGGCATATTATTTTAGTAGAAGATAAGAGGCCAATTAAACTCAAAGAAGAAGATAAGACTGCTTTGGTAAATAAATTGAAGCACGAGGCTATAGAAAAACTTTTGAATGACCTGAGCTCTAAAGCTGATGTTAAGCTTTCTCTGCCAGCGGCTCCAGCTGCTAAATCAGGTGATGAAACTAAAAAATAAAGTTGCAAACAAGTCTTTGTATTGTGATTACTACTACAGCGGGAAACTTAATCAATCTTCCCGCATTTTATCCAGGTTTCTTTCGTGTTTTTTAAAAACTTCCCCAAAAACTTCCCACAGAGCATTTGTATTATAAATTATCATACAAATCTTCTGACTAATGCACTCAATACAACGAATGCAAGGGCCTTGTATTCAGTTTTTTTGAATCTATTTATCTCCTGCATCATTCTTCTTACTTGTATTTTCTATGATATACCCCACGTAGAAGCAGTAGAAATTACTGAGCAAGTTAGGATGGAAGGCGAAGATCACGTTGATTTTACTATCACAGGCAAGGCTACAATCAAGAATTCTAATATCACTGGGACCCTTACTGTTGCGGGCCCTCTTTTTATTGAGCATTCTCACGTAGGAAATGGTGCCATTATTGGTGGGGTAGAAGCTTACGGTCTTGATGCATATTCTTTACATGTTACAGGCTCTATATCTATAGGGGAGCAAACAAAAGTTGAGGCTCTGTCTGTTATGGGTCCGCTATTTATAAAAAATAGTAAGATAGGTTCTTTGAATATAGCAGGTACTATTCAATCAGATGATAGTAAAATTATCTCCATAGAGGCTACAAGCAATGAGATGAGTTTTTGGAATACGCGTTTAGGTAAAGTAGCTGTTAGTAGCTATAGCGAAGATAAAAAACCTATAATCATTAAGTTTTTTGGAAATACCCAGATCGAAGAGCTCTCTATATACTCCACAGCAAATCCTATGGCTATTATTGTGCTTGATGATTCTACCGCGCTTACTTTTAATAAGGCACAAGTAAATTGCACGGGTGCAGTAGAATATAAGACATATAAACCTTAGTATTTAAATTGTAAATCTAACGCTATAAGCGTAATAATTCGTTGATTGAAGTTTTTGATCTTGTAGAGGCGTCAACCTTTTTTACTATAACTGCGCAGTAAAGCATCGCTTCGCTACCTTTGCTATCGGGGAGGGAGCCTGGCACTACAACGGAATAAGCCGGAACTCTCCCATACGTAATATTACCAGTTTCTCTATCAAATATCTTGGTTGAAGATCCAAGATATACTCCCATAGAAAGAACCGCCCCTTCTTCTATAATTACGCCTTCAGCTATTTCTGATCTTGCTCCTATAAAGCAATTATCTTCTATAATTACTGGGCGCTCTGATATGGGCTCCAGAACTCCACCAATACCAACGCCACCGGAGATATGGCAATTTTTACCTATCTGAGCGCAAGATCCAATGGTTGCCCAGCTATCTACCATCGTTCCATCTCCAATATAAGCACCTATATTAATGAAGGAAGGCATGATTACGGTATTTTGCCCGATATACGCTCCTTGTCTTATAAAAGATCCCGGCAGCATACGTGATTTTAACTGAGCAAAATGCTCTTCTTCTGTGTAATTCTGGAATTTTAGCGGAATTTTGTCGTACCAAGAAAGACAGCCAGAAGACATCATGACGCTTGAGCTTAGTATAAAAGAAAGCAAAACAGCTTTTTTAGCCCATTCGTTTACTACCCACTCACCACTATTTAAGTCTTTATAAGCTATTCTTTCCTTACCACTATCAAGCTTTGAGATAATAATAGTAACTAGTTTT
>JAZKAD010000017.1:0-2423 GCA_040389305.1 Pseudomonadota bacterium
CTAGGATTAGTACCAAAACAAAACTCTAGCGGTGGCAAGGAAAAACTGCTAGGTATCAGCAAAAGAGGTGATGTATACCTCAGAACCCTGCTGATTCAAGGAGCAAGAGCGGTGCTTAATGCAAAGACGAGGTTTACTACCGAGGAACAAAAACAAGAAAAAAACTATAGCAAGTTTACGGAGTGGATGTTTAACCTGTCTGATAGAGCGGGGCATAACAAAACAATCGTTGCAATAGCCAATAAACTTGCAAGGGTAGTATTTGCGGTGCTAAGGTCTGGAGGTGATTACGTGGAAGCAAGAGTATGTAGCTAAAGTTACCGGCGAGTGCAAATGGGTGATATGATAAATAATGCCTTAGGACGAAGAGAACATTAAGGAATTCCAACCCGGAATATGCGTAAGAAAAAAATATTGATGGTAAATAAGACAAACCTTAACCTACAAAAAAACTGATGTAGCCAAGGGCTCTTTAGAAGCCGATGAACTGATAAGTGATAAAGTTTGTAGGTAGCGAATTCCATCAGGGCTATATGATGCACTAAAATTGATTTAGTCCATATAAGCCGGATACATGACTGCAATTTGCTTTTTTGTCGTTGATGTTATTTTTTTATTGCATCGTGGGGGAGCTTTGTAGCTATCTCCTCATCAAATACAAGGTCTTTAATAAACCACTTTGCTTTGTTCTCATCAGAGAACCAGAAGTCTAGGATGTCTTGTTCTGTGATTTGAGATTTGTGTATCATGGCTATTTTTCCGCTAGTGTACTGCGTGTTCAATTTACCTATTTCAATATAGATTGACAACCACTTTTGTGAAAATATACTTATGAGAGCAACAAAGTGTTTATCCATAAAACAACTCAACTCAGCTACAATGATCAGTGACATAAGGCAAAATCAAGATTTTAACGAACCCACAATGTTAATTGCCAGCCAGAAAATAATTTGAACAATTCTTATCAAAGCCATTCAAAAATCATCAATTTGGCAAAAAATATCTGTAAGAAATGTGAGCATAGAGTACCTATATCTTTAATTGCGGCGTTGTGAGTTAAAAATATGCACTCTATCTACGCTTCCGATTTCTTTGCAACCCTTTCATTGTACCTCATGCAGCGCTTGCTTACGGCAACGTCATGTTAGATAAGGGCAATTAAACATAAATCTTGACTAATAACAAAAATTGTGTTATTCTTAATGTATTCAATTAACTAATTAAAGATAGGCATGGCAAAATATCATATTGTGTTGGCAAAAAACCCTACTTATTGGCAATTCGAGCTCGAAAAAAAAATGAAGATCTTTGATAAAGCATTGATAGCTTCCGGTAGATCAACCGAGACTTCATCTGCTGTATTTCATACGGAGTTAAACAATTTATTTAATGAACCTGAATTAATTAAGATTTTACATCAGTTTCATAACTTCGCTCTTAATGAAGCAGAGCAATCTGAAATTAATGATATTTTAAATATATTGGTCGATGCCTTCTCGCAGGGCGTACAATCTATAACTAACCTTATTTTTCAAGCTATTTCTTTGGGAGGAATGACGGTAGAATTACTCAATCAAGCCGTAATCTATAACAGATTAGATATGCTCAGGCCGGCTATTGCTACAGGATTCAACTTCAACAGCGTAGATGAAGTTACAAAAAATACACCGCTGACTAATGCAGTTCATAGTATGAATATAAATACTGTTAAGTTTCTAATTGAAGAATGTGGGGCGGATGCAAACTACAACGGGGGAGAGAAAAATGGCAGTGTCTGGTACACCCCTTTATCTACAGCCGCCTTCAGAATCCATTATGTGATTGACGGCGTGGATGACGCAGTAATAGTCGAATTGTACGCTATTATTAAATATCTACTTTTAAAAGGAGCTGTTGCTGAGTTCGATCCAGCCTGGAAGTTTTGCGATCCTATGCCCCAAGAGCAATTCGATGCTATCATAGACAGAGCCAGACTGGAGCTTAGTGCGGAACTAGAGGCAGCAAATCTGTTAGAAGTAGAAGCTGCTCTTATAACTAACGAGAGAAAGGAGTTAGGTCCAATTGGCAAAACAATTAATGATGAGATAGTTAGCGATTATATCAAAGAAGGAAGGATAGATGATGCCGTAAGAATGATCAAAAACTGTGGCGGTTCTATTGCTTTAGCAGTAAGTGATGCTCTAGAGAATAGCGGCGACTTCTCGTTTATTCAAGCATTAGTAGCAGCTGGCGTTAATCCGATTACGAACCTGGAAGACGTAAGTATCAAGACTGAGGTTGGAAGACAAATGCTAAACGGAGGAGCGGCTGCGGCGACTTCTTCGTCGTCAGAGGCATTAGAGTTGGATCCTGAAGACTACGTAGCCTCAGGTGCAGCCGGTGGTCATGATAAACCAATGGGTGATTCTATAGACTCAGATTCG
>JAZKAD010000017.1:2433-2972 GCA_040389305.1 Pseudomonadota bacterium
CTATATTACATACCGAGCTTTATGTAAGCAAGATCACAATCGTACCACTATCTAATTTTCGTTGCCTGGAATATTTAGATAATGATTTCCACTACTAATCAAGATCTGAACTAAGTCCAGCCGCTTCCATTTCACGGGGCTCTACTGGAGTCGCATCCGAAGACTCAACAACTGTATGCTCCTCTAACTCTACCTTCGCTTCTTCCGGATTGGATAAATGAGCGAATTCCTTTAATATTCCAGCACGCCAGTTCACAATTTTTGCCAGGAGAGCCATATCGCCCTCATGACAATGCGCTCTTATTTTTGCATGTTCTGGTGACGCAAGGTTAGTCAGTGCTTTCAGAGTTGTATCTATAAGCTCTACCACCTTGCAAAGAGTGTTTGCAGGGTTTAGGCTTGTTTTTATTGTGCAAATTAGCGGTGGGAATAAAGCATAGGCAATCTTTGCTATATTTTGATTTGCTTCTACTAGGCATTTTTTATAAGAACCTATATTCACAGTTTAGCGTAAATATGATATAGTTCTGCCAAGGAGG
>JAZKAD010000018.1:0-12909 GCA_040389305.1 Pseudomonadota bacterium
ATCATCCGGCTCAATGGCGCATTTTTGCATGGATTGCCTTGTCTCCATAATCATTGCTCTACTTGCAATCATTTCAGAAACCACGAGCCCTGCGCCAAATTTTTTTACCAACCTCCTGAAAGGAAGATCGGTGACGCCAGACATCGGGGCTAAAATAACAGGAGATGTCAGAGATATATTGTCGATGCTAAGGGGCATAATTATAAAGGCTTATTTTAAGAAGTGGAGAATAATAGCATATTTTAACATATTATCCAATAGTGTACTTGGGGAATATTGTATGCCATAAATTTGCGGCTATTTATATAACTCATCAAAGTAAAAGTCAGGACATGATGTTATTCACCCCTTGCGATATGAGGTATAGTGCTATAGAATTATTTCACACAAAATTAAATGTTGCTTTTATGATCTGGAAGGCTTTACAACTCGGACTGTTCATGGTACTCTTTTCTCTAAGCGCAGGAGCTAATGACGAGATATTTCAAATAGATCTTTTCATAAACAACCATGTTTTTGAACCAAGCGCGATTGAAGCTCCTGCTGGGCAAAAAATAAAACTAGTAGTTCATAATAACGATGACACCATCGAAGAATTTGAAAGTTCCGATTTGAAAAGAGAAAAAATTATCCCAGCTAAAGGTATGATTAGCGTCATAATCGCCCCACTTCCCGAGGGGGCCTATGAATTTTTTGGTGATTTTCATCAAGATACTGCACGCGGAGTGCTCAACGTTAAATAAAAATAAAAGGACAGATGTTTAAAATTGCAGTAGTTATTTTCCGTGAATGTTTAGAAATGGCAATTGTCCTTGGAATAATTTTTGCCGCTACTAAAAACGTTCGAAATAGGGGTTTTTACATAGTCTCTGGTGTTTTAGGAGGAGTGTTCTGCGCTGCTTTATTAGCATTTTTTATAGGGCGTTTATCCGCAAGTCTTGATGGCGTAGGAGATGAGATTTTTGATGCTTCAGTAATATTATTGACAGTAGTTGTAATAGGATGGACCGCTGTTTGGATGCAAGGCTATACTCTGTATATCAAGCAAGAGGTAGATTCCTTAGCTAGTCAAATTTCGAGTAGTCATACTCACCAAATAGTTTTGGCTACAATGGTGGGGGGCACCATCTTTCGAGAGATCTCAGAGATAATATTATTTGTTTATGGTCTAGTCACTTCATCCTCTATAGAAAGTGCTGACTGCCTCATGGGACTACTCGTAGGGGCTACAGGCGGAATTTCTCTCGGCATCGCGCTTTATTGCGGGCTGCTAAAACTTGCTGGAAAATACATCTTCAAAATTTGCTCTATTCTTCTTATATTTATAGCAGCTGGACTTGCCGCGGAAGCAGCGGGGATCTTGACGTCGATTGGAGTGATTAAACATCTAACCTATGTTGTCTGGGATAGCTCTTGGCTAATACCAGACAATAGCATTGGTGGCAAAATATTAAAAATACTCATTGGTTACGAAGCAAAACCAAATATAATGCAATTAATTTTCTATGGCGTTACGTTAGCAACTCTATTAACCTTGAGTAAATGGCGCTCTAGAAACTTCAAGGCCAAAAAGGAATAACCTCCTGAGTTTGGTCGATTCGAATTAAATAACTGTCTCGTTAATGATGGTCCATAAACAAAAATGAGTAAATATAAAACATGTTGAAGTTATTGCTTGAATTCGGACCTTTAGTAGTATTTTTTGCTACTTATAAATACTCTGATATATTTTTTGCTACAATGCTAATGGTAGGCGTAACCGCCGTCTCTTTGCTAATTAGCTATATGATTGACAAGAGGTTATCTATGCCTCTTTTAATCTCTGGCTCTGTTCTTTTGATATCTGGTAGCATTACATTATTTAGCGGAAATCCAATGTATATCAAGATGAAGCCGACTATAGTATATTCAGTCTTTTGTCTTACTCTAGCAGTGGGTTTTTTATATAGAAAGCCCTTAGTCAAACATATATTAGGCTCTGCTTTTGCTATGGAAGATGTACATTGGCTTACTTTATCCAAAAGATTTGCACTATATTTTTTAATAATGGCTATCATAAATGAAGTTGTATGGAGAAATTATTCCGAATCTTTTTGGGTAAACTTTAAGGTGTTCGGCGCTGTACCAATAACCTTTGTCTTTATATTAATGCAACTACCTTTTTTAAGGCGTCACTCAACTTTAAAATTAGAAGATCGTAAATGAATAGCGTTGTTCCAACCGCATCTGGCAAATATAAAAGCCTTATGGTTCTGCTTCATGGCCTTGGCTCTAATGGAGACGACTTATTTAGTTTAGTTCCATATTTTAAAACATCCATGCCAGACACATACTTCTTTGCCCCCGACGCTATCGAGCCCTACGACCAAGCTCCTTTTGGGTATCAATGGTTTAGTTTAAAAGATAGGAGTGAAGAGGTTAAAATCCAGGAACTTGAGCGTGTATTTCCTACTATTAACTCTCTTATAGACGCAAAAAAAACCGAGCTAGAGCTTGAGGATGCAGATATAATTCTGTGTGGATTCTCTCAAGGGGCTATGGTTAGTTTGTATTTGGCGCTTAGTCAAGACAAGCAATACAAAGCCGTGATAGCCTTTTCTGGCGCGTTGATTAAACCGGCAAAAGTCTGCAAAACTAAAACCCCTATATGCCTTATTCACGGCATGGAAGATGATGTTGTACCCTACTCTAATATGAAGCAAGCATCCGAAATACTTCAAGAGCTAGGCTTCGAGATGGAAACATTTGCAGTACCTAATCTAGGGCATTCTATAGACATGACTGGACTCAAAAAAGCCTCTACTTTTATTCAAAACAGATTGTAAAATAGTACAGGGTATATAGAATATCCATAAGCAGCATCTTACTGGAGTCTAATATGAGCATATTGTTTAATTCAGATCCCGAAATATTCAACGCAATAAAGCAAGAGGCTTCTCGTCAAAACGACTGGATTGAGCTGATTGCTTCGGAGAACTTCGTAAGCTCTGCTGTCCTAGAAGCCCAAGGGTCTATAATGACCAATAAATATGCCGAAGGTTACCCCGGGAAGCGCTATTATTCTGGTTGTGAGTATGTGGATATTGCAGAAGAACTTGCAATAGAGAGGGCAAAAAAGCTTTTTAAATGCAGCTATGCAAATGTGCAGCCGCATTCTGGATGCAGCGCTAATCAAGCTGTGTTCTTAGCGCTGCTAAATCCGGGTGATACTATCCTTGGCATGGCTCTTGATAGCGGTGGTCATTTAACTCACGGTGCCGCACCTAGTATGTCTGGTAAATGGTTTAATCCAGTGCATTACTCAGTAAGCCCCAAGGATTATCTTATTGACTATGATGATCTAGAGCGCCTTGCGGATAAGCATAAACCTAAACTGATTATAGCTGGCTATTCCGCGTATCCACGCGCTTTAGATTTTGCAAGATTCAGGGCAATTGCCGATAAAGTGGGCGCTTACCTTTTGGCTGATATAGCACATATCGCTGGACTAGTCGTAACTGGTCATCATCCAAGCCCAGTAGGTCATGCACATATTATAACTTCTACCACTCATAAAACCCTTAGGGGGCCGAGGGGTGGATTAATACTTGCAAACGATCCAGAAATTGGAAAAAAACTAAATTCTGCAGTTTTTCCCGGTCTCCAGGGTGGACCTTTGATGCATATCATAGCCGCAAAAGCTGTAGCTTTCGGAGAGGCGCTAAGGCCAGAATTTACCGATTATATAGAGCAAGTCTTAAAAAACTCAAAAGCTTTATCAAAACGCCTAGCAGATCATGGATATCACTCACTCACAAATGGCAGCGATAATCATTTGCTCTTGCTAGATTTAAGAAGTCATAATATTACAGGAAAAGCTGCCACAGATTCCCTTGATAGAGCCGGCATTACTTGCAATAAAAACTCAGTTCCATTCGATACTACATCTCCATTTATTACATCCGGAATTCGCATAGGCACTCCTGCATGCACTACTCGTGGCTTTAAAGAGAAAGAGTTCGAAAAAGTAGCGGATATGATGGCTGAGATTTTAAACGGATTAAAATTGCATCCCGAGAATAATGCCGAGTCTGAGACGAAAGTAAGAGCTGATACTCTTGAGCTTTGCAGGGCTATGACAAAGGTGCACTAACTTCTTACACCCTCGCCTATTATACCAAATTTCAGATTAAATTAGAAAGTAAGTTGGAGATCGGGCTTAATATTAAAAAGATCTAATGAAATTATCTAGTGAATCTAAGCGTGATATCTTAGAGCTCTCGGCACGTATAATCCCTTGGACAGTCAATAATGCATCTGCAAAATTATCATTGACTATAACATAGTCATATTCATTATAATGCGATATCTCGCGCATAGCTTCCCGCATACGCCCCTCTATAACTTCCGCACTATCCTGTCTGCGCCCTGCTAGGCGATTTTTTAGCTCGGATATTGAAGGAGGTAATATATAAATGCTCACCAAATTTGTCGTTTTTTTCTTGCGCAGATTTTGTGCGCCCTGCCAGTCAACATCAAAAATTACATCAATTCCTTGCTTCAAGTAATGATCTACCTCAGACACTAAGGTGCCATATTGATTACCAAATACAGTTGCATGCTCTATAAAGGAGTTTTGCGCTACTAATTGGTCAAATTTTTCTTGAGTAAAAAAGTGATAATCTACGCCATTAACCTCGCCGGGTCTTTGAGGTCTTGTAGTCGCGGAAATAGAGAGCCTAGCATTGCTATTTTCTTGTATCAATGCTCTTGTGATGCTGGATTTGCCGGCCCCTGACGGGGAAGACAAAATCAACATCAGACCTTGGCTACAAAGAAAATTCTTCACAAATCATTCTTCAGTGGGAGTTTTTTATAGATATTCAAGATAAGCATAGGAGTGGTGAGCTCGCCGGGGCTCGAACCCGGGACACTCTGATTAAAAGTCAGATGCTCTACCAGCTGAGCTACGAGCTCCTATTACTTTTGGTCTTTGCGCCCTAGGTTTTTTAAGCTCCTGGATGCTAAAAACACGCTTGTACTTATCTACGAAAAACCGTAGTATGTCAAGCATTATTTATGTCTTGGTAGAACTAAATGTCATTTTCCGATGTAGCAATCATAATCCCCTCCCGCCTAGCATCCGCGCGACTCGAAAAAAAAGCTTTAAAGATCATAGGTAATGTTACCATGATTGAACATGTGTATAACAGAACGTCATCCCTCGGAATCAAGTCAACATATATAGCCACTGATTCTGAAGATATTGCGGAGGTTATTACAAAAGCAGGTGGTAAGTTTATTATGACTAAGCCCGAATGCGCCTCTGGTACAGATAGGATTTACGAGGCCTTACAAACTATCAAAGACAATGGCAACATTAAATATGTGATTAATCTGCAAGGAGACATGCCATTTATAGATCCAGCAATTATTACTAAGGTCATTGACACCCTCAAGAAATCTAATGCAGATATTGTGACTCCCGTAGCCGAGATAGATCGTCTTACGGCAGAAGCTCCCTCTAATGTCAAAGTTGTGATAGGCAAAGATGATAAAGCACTTTATTTTTCGCGAAGCATGATCCCCCATGGTGCTGAAAAATTTTGGTATCATATAGGCATATATGGATATACTACTTCAGCCCTTAAAAAATTTGTCCATTTACCTCAGTCGCCTTTAGAAAAACAGGAGAGTCTAGAGCAGTTGAGAGCTTTGGAAAACGATATGACAATAACTGTATGCTACGCAGAGTCAGTGCCAATTTCTGTAGATACCGATGACGATTTAAGTAAAGCGAGGATGCAGCACGACTCTCTTTTCGTAGGTTAATTCCGAGAATTCCTTACTCACTAGGGACGCAAAATAATATGATTTTCTCATGTGACAACTCTTCTATTTTCTGCTATTATTCCCTCCTTAATGCAGCGCACATATATTATGCTAAAATATTATGCTTAAACTCTTCTGTAATATTTTGATCTGTATATTACTATACACCACCCCTTCATTCGCAGAAGATTTAGAGTCAGTTTTTGATATCACAGAAGATACAGACGGTGAAACCACCGCTAGTGAAGACTCCGTTTTTGCTAAGATGAATGAGAATAATAAATCAGGACAAGTCCCCGCCTCTTCTGAAGGGTATTATAATGGCGCTAAAATCATTGCGCTAAATAAAATCACAGCAAATTCTAAGACCATCACTCTAAGGCAAGGAGAGGTAGCTTATTTCAATAACGCTAAAATCGAGCTACATAAATGCTGGACATCGGGAAAATTGATTACTCCGATTAGCAAAATGCTCATCACTATTACTGAAAATAAATTCGATGAAGATCCGAAGGTGATTTTTAAAGGATGGATCATTGCAAATCAAGCTGCCTTATCTACATTTGAGCATCCTGTCTATGAATTACTCGCTGTCGGATGCGTAGGTCAAAAATTGAATTAAATTATACAAAGAAACTTGTAGGAAG
Organism: Pseudomonadota bacterium; assembly: GCA_040389305.1. GTDB lineage: Bacteria > Pseudomonadota > Alphaproteobacteria > Rickettsiales > Rickettsiaceae > JAZKAD01. Next base: position 6,459 of record JAZKAD010000018.1, read on the forward strand.
TTTAGATGACTCATAAAATTATTCTGTTTCTAGCATTTTGTCTTCCTGGCGTGGGCATGCTGTCTGGCCTTGCAGCAGCACCTATGATCGGGATCATGGTGTTTCTATTATTATTTAAATATCGCAGTGAAGTTCTATGGCGCAACCTCCTCACCGCACTTTTACACCGCAAGGCTAAACCTCTACATAGAGGCATCTTACTCTTGCTGTCATTTGCGTTTCTTAGTTGTTTTTGGTCTCCGCGGGTCTTGCAGAGTCTGTGGCTATGGTTCCAAGTATCCTGCCTTATTTTGATGCTTTTACTATTAACTCCTATTCCAAATATCCTACAAGAAATCATGCCTCCCATGATTGCAGGCATGATTTTCGCAATAATTTTGTTTTATATAGAGTACTTCACGGGTGGGATGATAACATCAGGCTTTCGTGAAATCTTCCAAAACGGACGTGGGGAGTTTGCATTATCAAAACTAGACAGAGGCTGCTCTATACTTTCTGTATATACCTGGGTTGTTATCTGGTATCTATGGACTCGCTCAAAGCCCTTTGCTGCGTTGCTATATACCATAGTATTTATTACTCTAAGCCTCTCAGATAGCACAGCTGGGTTTGTTGCGTTTATTTTAGCAAGCGTAACTTTTGTGGTGTTATATATTACTAACATGCGAATTGCTCATCTTGTAACGATAGGATTAATATCCGGTATAATCTTGATGCCTATATTTGCTTATAAACAAGATCCTTTGGAGTTATCTAATAACCACTTGGGGCAGCTAATTTCCTGGCAACATAGATTATTTATCTGGGATTTTGTAGCGCATAAAGCGGCTGAAAAACCTATATTAGGCCATGGGTTTGATGCGTCACGTTATTTGGGCGAAAACCAATCTATAGACTATAAACATTATCATTTGCCTCTATTACCTCTTCACCCACATAACAATATCTTGCAGATGTGGTTAGAACTAGGATGCGTAGGGCTTATTCTATTTGCCTTTACTATATACGGCGTTGTAGCAGAAATTAAAAAGAATTATTTTGGAGCATCAGGACCCTTGGCCTTGGCGTGCTTTGTTAATTATTTTGTTATTGGGATGATATCCTTTGGGGTTTGGCAAATGTGGTGGGTTTTGGCCGGATCTTTTGCCGCTTACATGGCGGCAAATCTTAGGTATCACCGCCCTCTCTAGCCTTGGCGAGCCTCAAAAATCTTGCGAAGGCAAAGATCATTGAGTCCACCATTCCGTCTAAACCAAACACAAAGTATCTACGTATAAAGAAGGACTTGAAAAAATACACCCAGAATTCTAGAATTAATCTTGAATTTGAAATTTTACGTCCTCTAGATATTAGATCGCCAGCTTGCTCTCCGGAATAAAAGTTCGCTTTATCCACGAGCTGCTTTATAGAGGTTCCAGAGTAATGGTAAGAAGGTTCGTTAAAAAGATAAACATTGCCGCTTTCTACTACCCCCTCATGCATAAGCACAGCATCATGAGTTGTAGTACCTAAAGCACTTCTAAAACCTGCGTATGATTTATTATACAGCCTGATAAAACTATTGCTAGGCGCGAATCTACGAGGGGCTTTGTCCGCTCTATGCATTATAATAAAATTAATTCTATAAGCTTTGTATCTGTCCTGTATATTAGATTGGAATATATAACCTATCTCATGCTTAAGGCTCTCTGAAATTTCTTCATCTGCATCGATATTTAATATCCAATCATGCTTACATAAACTTTCTCCAAAAATCTTTTGCTTTACATAGCCCGGCCACTCATTTACCACAACACGCGCGCCAAGTTCTTTTGCTATCTCCGTAGTACGATCCTTACTTCCACTATCTATTACGATAATTTCGTCCACTACGCCATTCAAGCTATTAATAGCCCTGGCTATTCTATGTTCTTCATTTTTGGTAATTATAAAAGCAGAAATTAATGCCATAAATAGCCTTTGCGGTTAAAAGTAAGATGAATAATTATCTAAGAAATTATGGAGACTTAAAATTACAGGAGTTCGCGGTAAACATCTAAGGTTTTAGATAGCATTGAATCTAAAGAAAATTGAGTTATTACTGAATTGCGAGCTTCCGTAGTGATCTTAAGAGCATCCACACTCCCCAAGATATTCAAAGCATAGCGAATTTTTTCGGCTAAAGCTCCGGGGTTTTGAGGCTGAACATGGTATCCACTAACGCCATCTACAATCGTCTCTCCGGCGCCGCCAATATTTGTAGCTATCACTAACTTTTCCATACTCTGGGCTTCTACGACCACTCTACCAAAGGCTTCTGGCTCAATGGAAGTTGAAAGGACTATATCGGCCACGCCGTAAAGCCCCATCATATCTGCTTCAGCTCCAAAAATTTGAACTTTACTCTGAAGCCTACGTTCTAAAATTTTACTTTGCAACCTTTTCGTAAAATTTGGATGCTTGGATACGTCGCCAGCTATAATGCAATAAAAATCTTGATCTTGTAATAAGGATAGAGCATCCACAAGAACCGTTTGCCCTTTCCACTGAGTCATCCTTGCTGGAAGCAATAAAACGGGGACATCTGATGGAATACGATATTTCTCTCGAAATTTCTCTCTACATTCAGAAGTAAAGTTACTTGCATTAAAATAGTTGTAATCCACGCCTCTGTGTATCACCCTAATCACTTCTTCCGGAGTATTGTAATGCTCCATTAAATGATCTTTGACAAAGTTCGAAACTGCAATAACTCTTTGACCCTTGGTCATTACGCTATTGTAATATTTTTTGACCTCAGTAGAAAAGTTGTATATTCCGTGAAAAGTAGTGATAAATCTCGCGTCCGTTTCTTTTGCCGCTAGATATGAGCTCCATCCGGGAGCTCTAGAGCGGGCATGTACTATATCGACTTTATTCTCTTTGATAATTTCAACCAAAGCTTTGCTATTTCGCCAAATTGTCCAGGGGTTTTTGGTAGCCATTTTGAGCTTAATATGAGCGCCACCTGCAGAAAGGACTTGTTTAACTAAAGGCCCACCAGAAGATGCCACTATTGAATTACAATTATGATCCACGAGGGTTTTGACGATATCTATCGTACCTCTTTCTACACCACCCATAATCAGGGAAGGTACGACCTGCAATACAGTAGTTTTATGTCCCACTTTTTTTATACCTTCTTTGACTAAGGTCTCTTTTTTTAAGATCGACTCTTGAATTAATTCAGATGTAGGGTAGTCTGATGATAATTTATCGTTTGGATTCATTTTCTATCAGAATATAAAATGCGAGAAACTTATAAGATAAGTGATGACGAGATTATTGCTTATCAACATCATAAAAGCAAGAAAAATTTACCATGCGTTGTGTTTTTGCACGGCCTTATGTCCGATATGCAAGGCTCTAAATCTCAATATCTTTATAACTACTGCTGCTCGAAGGATATCCCATTCTTGGCTTTCGACAACCTTGGCTGCGGTAAATCTTCTGGAAATTACATAGACCAAACAATGGGAAAATGGCTGGATTCTGCGAAGAAAATGATTAGAGCCCTAACTGAAAATGGCGCAATTATTGTAGGATCAAGCGCTGGGGCCTGGACTGCTTTGAGCCTTGCGATGTCTATGAAAGATCTTGTAAAAGGCCTCATATGCATAGCTGCTGCTCCTGATTTTACAGAGGATATGTGGGAGAGTTTGCCACCGCAGCATCAAGAGAGGTTGCATTCGGGAGAGGTGCTCGATATACAAGGCTACCCGCTATCGTATAATTTTATTGAAGAAGGACGCAACCATCTGTTACTAAACAAAGAGATTATTCCTATAGACTGCCCCGTTCATTTTCTTCATGGCGTTAAGGATACAGTAGTCTCCCATAATCTATCTATGCAGTTGTTTGACAAAATTTCATCGAAACGCGCGGTATTGAAGCTCATTAAAGATGGTGACCATAGATTATCTCGACCAGAAGACTTAACTGCGATAAGCAATTCTTTGGATGAGATACTTCAGATAAATATGCAATACCAAATTCCGGATTAAATTAGATAATTGGTTTTTTTTGCGAAGACAACGCATGCCTATAAGTAATAGGTGCGCCAAGCCGAGTTAAAAAATCGATTAGATCATTTAAAAATGGAACTTGGTATAATATACCCCTGAGTAAGTCTAGTAATCTCGGTTATTTGTCTGCTTACCACTATATGCTAATGCATGAAGATCAGAGTTATTTTTATACCCACTGTATAAATGCTTAGCTATGATATTTAGAATTGGGTCCGTTATGCCATTTAAAAAGGCGTAATTCATATTATCTTTAGTGTGATGATTTTGGTGGTGATATTTCGGTAGCAGGACTCTAAAGTCTTGTAGTTTTGTTATAACGAGATTGCTTTTATTGGAATTATGGCACCAGTAATGCGAAACCTCCGCAAATGAAGACAAAAGGCCTATAGCTACCAAAAATAAGTTTAGATACATAGGCAAAGATATTTTCCATTGCAAATAAATCAAGATTCCTAAATATCCTACTAACCAATATTTCGTCCCTGATTCGATAAAATATATAGCCACTGGGTTGCGCATTTTATATTTTTGTTGCTTATGGTGCATATGAAAGGCTGCGATAAATGGCCCAACTATAGATTTATAATTTGTATTATTATCCATATACATATGAATAAAGCCGTTAATAAAATCCGTTAATATGTAAGCAAGTATTACAACGATTACCACTCTCGTAACATCAATAGTATTATAAAAGCGGAAACAATTCATTAGCAAGTTATACACTGAGGTGCACTGCATACTAACTAGAATGCTAGATATAATTATACCGAATTTGTTATACAGGGTATTATTATGATAAATGTCCAAGGCTGTTTGGAATTCTTTAACTTTAGTTTGCAACATCTTTATTTATCGCTCCTAACGAAGAATATAATTATTTAATACATCAATATACTGGTAATAATACGACTAATATATTCAATAACTATGTTATGCCAATTTTTCATTTGCGCATAGGGTTAATCTTTGTTTAATATGGATATATAATTTAGCATGGAAACAATTTATGTCAGAAATTCCTGAATTCGCAGAATTAAAAATCGGCGATAAAACCATTCAACTTCCTATTAAAAAGGCTTCGATTGGCCAAGATGTCATCGATGTAACAAAGCTTTATACGCAAACTGGATATTTTACTTTTGATCCAGGTTTTATGTCCACTGCTTCATGCGAATCTAAGATTACCTTTATTGACGGTGATATTGGAATCTTAAGGCATAGAGGATATAATATTAAAGACCTTGCTGATAAATGCAGCTTCCTAGAGGTAGCGTATTTATTACTTCATAACGATCTACCCAACAAAGAAGAAAAGAAAAAATTTGCAGATACCATTACTCATCATTCAATGATCAATGAGCAGGTACGTGCATTGTTTGGAGCTTTCCGCCACTCAGCTCATCCTATGGCAATTATGCTGGCATCAGTTGGATCTCTTGCCGCATGTTATCATGATACTCTCGACATAGATAGTCCCGATGCACGCAAACTTGCGGCCATCAGGATTATCGCGAAGATGCCAACCCTCGCTGCTATGGCGTATAAATACTCTATAGGGCAGCCTTTTATTTATCCAGATAACTCTCTTGGCTTTGCTGAAAACTTCTTGCACATGATGTTTTCGACTCCTTGCGAGAAGTATAAAGTAAACAAAACTCTTAGTAGCGCTATGGAGAAAATCTTTATCTTGCATGCGGATCACGAACAGAATGCTTCTACATCTACAGTAAGACTTGCTGGATCTTCTGGCGCAGACCCTTTTGCTTGCATAAGCGCAGGCATTGCATCTCTTTGGGGTCCTGCTCATGGAGGAGCGAATGAGGCGGTGATTAAGATGCTGCATGAAATTAAGTCATTCGATCGTATTCCTGAATTTATAGAAAAAGCAAAGGATAAAAATAGTGGCTTTAGGCTTATGGGATTCGGTCATAGAGTTTATAAAAACTACGACCCTCGCGCAGCAGTGCTTCGCGAGACATGCAAAGAGGTCATGACAGAACTTGGGCAGTCTGATAACCCTATTCTTAAAATAGCAGTGGAGCTTGAGAGAATTGCCTTAAGTGATCAATATTTCATCGATAGAAAATTATATCCTAATGTGGATTTTTACTCTGGTATAATTTATGAAGCTATGGGCATACCCCCACAAATGTTCACTGTGCTTTTTGCGGTAGCAAGAACTGTAGGATGGATTGCACAATGGAAAGAAAGCCACGAAGACCCTGATCAAAAAATTAACCGTCCAAGACAGTTATATACAGGTCATGTAGAGAGAAAAATATAAAGGGTACTAATATACTTTAGGGGGCTTTATCCACCCCCTTAAGTTACACTTAAATAGCATTACTGAATTGACTGAATCCCTCTTCTTGCCTATGCTACTTTATTATCAAAAATAATAT